>JAMJFU010000027.1 GCA_023544525.1 Anaerolineae bacterium
CACCAACTTTACCTTTGTGAACAAACAGAAGGTAGCACCCGGGTCCCGCCAGGAAGTCGGCGAGGGAGACCAGATCCGTTTCGGCCGGGTCGAAGTTGCCCTGAGGACCGGCTAGGGGTTCGCTAGATGCAGCCTGGACCTGTGGGTCTGGCATCTGATCTGGGCCCCTGGCACCACTCGATGCCATGCTGCCTCTAGTGTCCGGCAGGGGCAGTAGACAACGCGCGCCGGACCCGGTTCGCAGGCACTGACCAGCTATTATGCTACCTTGTCCCGAGCCGGATTGTGGCCATGAGAACCGGCCGAGTGCCCGCTTCTGTGAGAGATGCGGGCGCCCATTGCGCGATCAACCCTGGTCCCCCTTGCCCGGAGGCCACCTCATGCGGGGCGGCGCCTACCGCATCCTGGAACCTATGGGCAAGGGCGGCATGGGCGCCCTCTATCTGGCCGCCGATACAGGCGCCTTCGACCGTAGGTGTGTGGTCAAGGAGCTGCTAGACTACTACGATCCCACCGACCCCGACGAGGCCCGGCAGGCCAAGGCTCGCTTTGAGACCGAGGCTCGCTTGCTGGCGCAGCTCAGCCATCCAGGCATCCCCCGCATCTACAGCTACTTCTCTGAAGGGGGACGCCACTACATCGTGATGGAATATATCGAGGGCGAGACGCTGGAACAGGGCGTGACCCACGTCGACCCTCTGGGGCGGACCGTCGCTGCCCGGCCTTTGCCGGCAGAGGAGATCGTCCGGCACGCCATCCGCATCTGCCGCGTCCTGGAGTACCTGGCGGCACAGGCGACGCCCGTGGTCCACCACGACGTCAAGCCGGCCAACCTCATCGTCGAGCGGATCAGCGGCGATGTGCGGCTGGTGGACTTTGGTACCGCTCGCAGCCGCACCCGTTGGGCCACCCAGGCCAGGCTGGAACGGGGCAAGTCCACGATTTTTGGCACGGAGGGCTATGCTGCGCCAGAGCAGTTCCAGGGCCAGTCCGATCCTCGCTCTGACATCTATTCCCTGGCCGCCACCGTCTACCACCTGCTGACCGACGATGACCCGGCTGATCATCCGTTCCGCTTTCCGAAACTGGACCGGCTGCCGCAGGCGCTGGCCGAAGCTCTGGGCCGGGCTGTGCACCCGGAGGTCCGGCGCCGCAGTACGGCCCAGGAGTTCCGCCAGGCCCTGGAGACGTGGCTGATCCCAGAAGACAAGACCCAGCCCTTTGTCTTCCGCAGCGGTGCGGCAGCGATGACTACGGGTGAGCTCGTGACCCTGGCCGACAAGCATTGGTTCGAGGCGCGACACCACCTGGCGGCGGGCGACTTTGCCCGCTGGTTCCGCGACCGTAACCGCCATGACCTGGTGGCCAAGACCAAGACCACACACCCGACCGAGAATGCCGACGCCGCGCTGGAATCGTTCTTGCGCCGCCTGGATCCCAGGCTGCCGGCTCCGCGATTGACAATCCTGCCAGGCGTGCTGGACTTTGGCCGCGTAGCGCGGAACGCCGGCAGCAGCCGCACCCTGGTGTTGCGTAATGAGGGACGTGGCTACGCAGAGGTGACCTTTCAGGCCTCAGTCCCCTGGCTGCAGATCCTGCCGCGCCGGATCGGCTGCCTGACCGGAGAGGAGGTCCGTGTGACCGTCCAGCTGGAGCCCGGCAGCCTACCCTTGCGGCGCGACCACCAGGCGGTCCTGAATTGCACCCCAACACGGGGCGCACGGATCTCGATCCCCGTCTCGGCAGAGCTGAGCCTGGGTCGCGAGGCCCTCCACCGTCTGGCCGGCGGGCTGCGCCCGCTGGCACAGGCGGCAAAGTTGGGGGCGTGCCGCGGGTTCTCGGGCTGGGTGCGCGCTTTTCGCAGCCTGATCGGATCGCGCATCGGGGCCTGGCTGCTCATCGCCGAGGCCCTGGTGCTGGCACTGGCCATCGTCGTGCTGTGGTGGACCTGGCGGGGGATCATGCCCGACGTGGCCGATCTACTGTGGAGCCTCCTGGTGTCGCTGCCTGTGGCAGTGGTTCTCGCCTGTCTGCTTCCGGGGCTTGTCCTGGTAGCGGGGACTGCAAGTTGGGAGATGCTGAAACACCTGGGCAACAAGTTTGGGCGGCAAGCGGTTTCGCGTGTGAGGTCAAGGTCTTGAGCGTCGCTTGCCCTAACTGTGGCCGGTTGAATCGCACGGGTGCGCGTTACTGCGCGTCGTGTCAGGCACCGCTGGGCGCCGCCGCGGCCCACCTCCAGCCGGGCCAATTCCTGGATGGCGGTAGCTATCGCGTCGTGCGTGCGCTGGGCAAGGGCGGCATGGGCGCCGTCTGGCTGGTGGCGCAAACCAAGGCCTTCGACCGGCTGGCTGTCCTCAAAGAGGTGATCGAGTACTTTGATCCGTCCGACGCCCAGGAGCGCGAAAGGGCTCTGGACCGGTTTGAGGCCGAAGCACGCACCCTGGGCGACCTGAAACACCCGGGCATCCCCGACCTCTACGCGTACTTTTCCGAAGGTGGCCACAACTACCTGGTCATGGAATACATCGAGGGGCCCGATCTGACCCATGGACTGACGCGCGAGGATGGCGATACTGGCCAGTTGGTCTCAGGTGGGCCCTTCCCGGCCGATGCGGTCCTCGGATACACCATCCAGATCTGTGAGGTGCTGGAATACCTGGCCAAGCGCACGCCGCCGGTGGTGCACAACGACATCAAGCCCGGCAACATCATCATCGACCAGAATAGCGGGCGGGCGGTTTTGGTCGACTTTGGCACGGCCAAGACCCGCTATCTGCGGGTTCCGGGCCAGCCGGACGGTACGAGGGCCAGTGTCTACGGTACGGTCGGCTACGCTGCGCCCGAATTGTTCCATGGCCACTCAGAGCCCCGTTCCGACGTCTACTCGCTGGCGGCCACTGCCTACCATCTCCTGACCGACGACGACCCCCGCGACCACCCAATGCAGTATCCTCTTCTTGAAGGTGGCAGTATCCCGCCAGCAGTGGCCGACATACTCCGCGCCGCCCTGGCCCATGAGATCGACGACCGGCTCACAGCGACCGAGTTTCGAGAACGGCTCCAGGCCTATCTGGCCGGCCAAACCGGGCCTCTGCGGGCGCTGACCTTCCCCGATGGCGAGGCGGCCGACGAGCGGGACGAACTGCTTGCCCTGGCCCTCAAGCACTGGAGCTATGCTGCAGGCATCCTCCACGATGGCACCCTGGCCGACTGGCTGCGCCGGACCCTGCACGATCCGGTGGCTGCCCAGGCCGCCGAGGCCGCCGTACAGCAGTGGCCTCACAGCCCCGATGCCGCGCTGGACCAGTTTATCCGGCAGCTCGCACCCTCCAGCCTGCCACCTGGCCTCATGGAGCTGCGCACCAGCAGCATTCAGCTCTACGAGGCTGGCCGCAACCAGCAGATCCGGCAGCAGATCGAGGTAACGAACCGGGGGCAGGGCTATTTACGGGGTGAGGCCTTTGCCACCAAGCCCTGGGTCAAGGTAGACCAGGCCTTTGCCTGCCCACCCGGGCGTACCTGCAACGTGCCCATCGAGATTGATACGACCAGCCTGCCCCCAGGCCAGCCCCAGGTGGCTGCTGTGACCCTGACGCCTGTGGGAGGCGATCCCGAGGTCGTTGCCGTCCAGGTATCTGTCGCCGCACCCCAGGCTGGACCGGGGCTCTCCACCAGCAGCAGCGCGCCTATCGTGCAGGTGTCCCCGAGCCAGGTCGGCTTTGGGACCGTTTCGCGGGAGGACCTCAGTGCAGGACCCGTCTCGCTCACCGTGGCCAACCTCGGCCAGACGACAGCACAGGTACGCGTGCAGGACGCACCCCGCTGGCTCCTGGTCAAGCCCGAGACCTTCCGCCTGGCTGCCGGTGCCCGGCAAACCGTCAAGCTGGTGGCCCGGATCGACAAAGTGCGCCGCTCCAAGGAGCAGCTAAGGCTCAAATTCGCGGTCGACGGCGGCCCAGACCAAACGATCGAGGTCAATCTGAATCTCAGAAGGCGAGGGCTCTTTCGCTGAGAACCAGACAGGTTGCTGTAGACGAAGGTATGGCATAGATCCATGGTATACTGGCTATCTGTGGCCGGCCTGACCGACGTTGGCCGGCAGCGTGAACTGAACGAGGATCGCTTCTACTACAAGGTCGTCCAGTCCTCGGACGAAGGCCCAGTGGGCCTGTTCGCGGTGGCCGACGGCATGGGTGGCCATCTGGCGGGCGAAGTTGCCAGCCAATGGGCCATCGGCACGCTCAAGCGGGAGTTGGCCCCCCTCTTCCGTCCCCAGGACCCGGCCATCACCCGGCGCCTGAACGGTGAGAATCTGGCAGCCCTGGGCAGTGGCGCCACTGTGCGCCTGGAAGAGACCGACCTGGCGCGCCTGCTCCAACACGCCGTGGAGAGGGCCAACCAGGTCCTGCTGGGCTATGCCCGGCGCCATCCTGACGAGGCGGGCGACTTGGGCTCGACCCTGACCCTGGCCGTCGTCGAGGACGACCGGCTCACTCTGGCCCACGTAGGCGACAGCCGTGCCTACCTCTGGCGCGACCCGCATCTGGAGCAGCTGACCGAGGATCACTCGGTCCCGGGCGCCCTGCTCAAGCAGGGCCAGCTCACACCCGAGGAGGTATACGACCACCCCCACCGCCACATCCTCTACCGTTGTTTAGGGCTGAAGCCAAACCTGGAGGTGGATATCTACCCGGCCAGTGCCCTGCGCCCTGGTGACCTGCTGCTCCTCTGCTCCGATGGCCTGTGGGATATGATCCATCCCGGCGAGCGCCTGGTGGGGCTGCTCTCCCGGGGAGGGGAGCTGCTGCCGCTGTGCCACCGGCTGGTCGAAGCGGCCAACAAGGCCGGCGGCGAGGACAATATCACCGTGCTCCTGGCCCGTCTGGAGAGCCGCGATGACTAACTGCCCCCAATGCGGTGCGCCGGCCAAGCCCGAGGCGCGCTATTGCACCAAGTGCGGCGTGCGCCTGGCGGCCGCAGGCCTGGCCGATGATGCCCTGAGCGAATCACTATCCGTCGGGACCGCGCTCCAGGGCGGGCGCTACCAGGTCATCGGCCAACTGGGCCAGGGTGGCATGGGCGCCGTGTACCTGGCCCGCGATATGGAGCTTTTTGGCCGGCTGTGTGTGATCAAGCAGATGCGTCCCTTCTTTGCCACGCAAAGCGAGCGGCGCCGGGCTGAAGAGGACTTTAAGCGCGAGGCCGAAGTGCTGGTCCGCCTGAACCACCCCGGCCATCCCCGCATCCCGGAGGTCTATGGCTATTTCGTCGAAGGCCTGGACCAGTTCCTGGTCATGAAGTACATCGAGGGTGAGAGCCTGGAGCGGCGGCTGGAACGGATCGGGCGCCCCCTGGCCGAGACAGAGGTGATCTGGTGCGCCCAGGAGGTGGCCAATGCGCTGGTCTACCTCCACAGCCGCAAACCCCAGCCCGTGATCCATCGCGACATCAAGCCTGCCAACATCATCGTGGACCCAGAAGATCGGGTCTGGCTGGTGGATTTCGGTCTGGCCAAGGCCGCCGTCAGCAGCGGCGCCAGGGTCATGGTCGCCGGAGGCAAGACGGTCGCGGCTGGCACGCCCGGCTACACCCCTCTGGAGCAATGGCAGATGCAGCCCTCGCTCAAGTCGGACATCTATGCGCTGGGCGCCACCGTGCACCACCTGCTGACAGCCCACGATCCCCGCGACCGTTTCACCTCTTTTCCAGAGCTGGATCTGGAGATACTGAGATCCCTCTCCAGGTTCCAGCCCCTGGCCGAGGCCCGGCCCGATGTAAGCCCAGCCCTCGCTTCCCTCGTGGGACGCTGCCTCGACCCGGACCCCGCTCGCCGGCCCAGTGCCAGCCAGCTAGAGATAGAATTGGGACGTCTGGCTCCCACGGGCAGCAAGTTCTTTGACGCGGTCAAGCGCTGGAGCCCCACTGTGGGCGAGATGCTGGGCACCGCCCTGGCCACTTTCGTGCGCATGCTTTTCGGGCGACCGAGGCCCGGCCGCCAACCCTTTCCTGGCCGGAGCGCAGGTTCGTCTTCGAACGACGTCCCATCCCAACGAGCGGCCATTCCCTGTCTCTACTGCCGGGGGCAGGGGATCACGCGGGCCGGGCGGAGCTGCCCCATCTGCCGGGGGACAGGCTACTGGTAGGCTCCGGCATCGGCATCCGGCCAGGCTCATCTGCCAGGGTGCACAGCCAGCCAATGCCCCGCCATCTAACTGCCACTCTGCAGCTTTGCCAATTCACTGTACATCAATTGCCTGTCGCCTGGTCCTATAGTATAATGGATCATAATCCAAGCTTAGGTTCGACAGCAAGCCTTTGCAAAGACGCACAGGAGGAGCAATGGACCACATACTGAACGAAGAGCACAAGATGATCCGGGACATGGCCCGCGATTTTGCCCAGAGCGAGATCGCGCCCATTGCGGCCGAGATCGACGAGAGCGCGCAGTTCCCGACCGCAACCGTGAAAAAGATGGGCGAACTTGGCTTCATGGGGATCGAGATCCCCGAGGAGTATGGGGGGACGGGCATGGACACCCTCAGCTACGTCCTGGCCATGATCGAGATCTCAAAGGCCTGTGCCTCCCACGGGGCCATCATGTCGGTCAACAACTCCCTGGTCTGTCACGGCATCCTGAAATTCGGTAGCGACCAACAAAAGGAAACCTTCCTCGTGCCCCTGGCCAGCGGCGAGAAGCTCGGTGCCTATTCCCTGACAGAGCCCCAGGCCGGCTCTGATCCGGCGAACATGCGCTGCACCGCCGTCTATGATGCCGCTACCGACGAGTACGTCATCAATGGGCTGAAAGCGTGGGTGACGAGTGGCCCCAACGCCGACTTTATCGTCCTCTTTGCCATGACCGACCGCAGCCAGGGCCACCGGGGCATCTCTGCGTTCATTGTCGACACAAAACTGCCCGGGTTCTCACCCGGCAAAGTGGAACCCAAACTGGGTATTCGAGCGTCTCATACATCAGAGCTGGTCTTTGAGGACTATCGAGTGCCGGCCTGGTATCGCCTGGGCAAGGAGGGCATGGGTTTCAAGATCGCCCTGTCCATCCTGGACGCCGGACGTGTCGGCATCGCGGCTCAGGCTGTGGGCATCGCCGAGGCCGCTTACGAAGCAGCACGGGACTATGCCAAGGAACGCGAGCAGTTCGGCCAGGCCATCGCCGAGTTCCAGGCCGTCCAGTTTATGTTGGCCGACATGAAGACACGCCTCGAGGCAGCCCGCCTGTTGACCTATCAGGCGGCAATGGCCAAAGATGAGACCGAGAAGGCTGGTGGGCGCTACAGCCTGGAGGCATCCATGGCCAAGCTCTTTGCCTCCGAGATGGCTATGTGGGTCACAACCAAGGCTGTGCAGATCTATGGCGGGAATGGCTACAGCAAGGAATATCCGGTGGAGCGCCACTTCCGGGATGCCAAGATCACCGAGATCTATGAGGGCACCAGCGAGATCCAGCGCCTGGTCATAGCCCGCGCCATCTTGTCCTGACCCGGCCCTTCCCTCAGGCCTCGCTGCTGGGGGAGGCAGTAGCAGTTATGTCTGATCTGGGAATCGTCATCGTAAACTATAATGTCCGCGACCTGCTGCGGGACTGCCTGGCGTCTCTCTTTGACAGCCGGGGTGCTTTCACCTTTGAGGTCTGTGTCGTCGACAACGGATCCGAGGATGGCAGCGCAGAGATGGTGGAGAAAGAGTTCCCCCAAGTGCATGTCATCCGTGCCAGCAACCGCGGTTATGCGGCAGGCAACAACCTGGGCCTGCGGCACCTTGGGTTTGCGCAGGGAGGGCGAGCCGGTGCTGACCCGCCGTCCTACGCCCTCCTGCTCAATCCAGACACCGTCCTTCCGCCGAGAGCCCTATTCGAGATGCTGGTCTTCGTAGGCTCACGCCCGCAGGCGGGGATCGCTGGTCCCCGGCTGGTGCGCGAAGACGGGAGCCTGGACAGGGCTTGTCGCCGGAGCTTTCCCACGCCCAAAATCGCCTTCTACCGGCTATCAGGCCTCAGCCGGCTCTTCCCCGGCAGTCCCCGCTTTGGCCGTTACAATGTTACCTACCTGCCGCCCGACCTGACGACCGAGGTCGACGCTGTGGTAGGTGCCTTCATGCTCATCCGGGGTGAGGTATTGGCCCAGGTCGGGCTGCTGGACGAGCGCTACTTTATGTACGCCGAGGATCTGGATCTATGCTATCGCGCTAAGGAACAGGGTTGGCAGGTTTGGTACAACGCCGAGGTCACGGTGCTCCACTACAAGGGCCAGTCGAGCCGGCAGCGCAGCTCCTTTGCCAACCTGCAATTCTATCAGACCATGCGCCTGTTCCATGACAAACACTTTCGGGACCAGACCTTCTTCCTGGTCAATTGGTTCATTTATGCCGCCATTGGCCTGCTCGGGACCTGGGCCCTGCTCCGGGACCGCTTGCGCCCGGCCGACCAACGGGGCGTCGCATCCGCGGTGCCGATCGAGGGAGGTACAGGCCGATGAAGCGCAGAGCCGACGCCGTATTCGGTCTTGCACTTCTCCTGAATGACTTGGTCATGGTTGGCCTGGCCTTTTACGTGGCCTATTGGCTTCGCCAGACGATCCCGGTACCACCACCGGTCAATATCGGATCCTTTGGCGACTATGTGGGCATGCTCTTCATCCAGATGCTGACCATGACTACCCTGTACTTCTTCTCGCGGCTGTACGATGTGAAGCGCTCCATGCCGCGCCTGGACGAGTTCTATCGCATCTTTGCCGCGACCTCCATCGGCACCGTCATGACCATTGCCTTTACCACCTTCCTGTTCAAGAACAGTGCCCTGGAGCTGGATTTCCCCCGGGTCATGGTCATCTATGCTTGGCTGCTGACCGTGGTGTTGGTCACGCTCAGCCGCTCGTTCTTGGTCCTCGCGCGCAACCTGCTGCGCCGGCGGGGCGCCTGGACCGACCGGCTGCTCATCGTCGGGACCGGGGATGTGGGCCGGATGATCCTGCAAAAGGTCCGCCAGATGCCCCGCCTGGGCTACTCTGTGGTTGGGTTTGTCGACGGCGATGCCTCCGCTGGCGAGGAGATCATGGGCGTTCCGGTGCTGGGCGGGGTCGATGATATCCCCGCCATCATCAAGGACCACGAGGTCGAAGAGGTCATCATCGGCCTTCCCGAGCTCAGCCACCACGAGGTCCTGGCCATCATCTCCCGCTGTGAACGAGGCCAGGTAGGTATCAAGATTTTTCCCGACCTGTTCCAGATCATCGCCACCGAGCTCAGCATTGGCGACCTGGGTGGCCTCCCCCTGCTCACAGTGCGGGACGTTGCGCTGCGGGGCTGGAAGCTCACGCTAAAACGGTACGTTGACATTGTGGGCAGCGCAGTGGGCCTGGTCATCTTATCACCATTCCTCATGCTGGTCAGCCTGGCTATCAAGCTCGATTCACCAGGCCCGGTCCTTTACGCCCAGGAGCGGATGGGCCTGGATGCCAAGCCTTTCTGGTGCCTGAAGTTTCGCTCAATGCGCATTGATGCCGAAAGGAACGGCCCCGGTTGGACCACCGAAGACGACCCGCGCGTCACCCGCCTGGGCAAGTTCATCCGCCGCTTCTCCATCGACGAGCTCCCGCAGTTGATCAACGTCCTGGTCGGGGATATGAGCCTGGTAGGTCCCCGTCCTGAGCGCCCGGTGTACGTGGAGCAGTTCCGGCGCAGCATTCCCCGCTACATGGACCGGCATCGCGAAAAGGCGGGCATGACCGGTTGGGCCCAGGTCAATGGTCTGCGCGGCGATACCTCCATCGCCGAACGTACCAAGTATGACGTGTGGTACACGGAGAACTGGTCCCTGTGGCTTGACTTCAAGATCATCCTGCGCACGATCTTTGCCGTCTTTTCCGATCGCCACGCCTACTAGCTGGCCGGCAAAAGGCAGCGGATAGCTTGCCCCTCCCTCGTCTGCCTACCGTTGAACTGCACCAAGAAGGTTCTTGACAATCTGATTTGACAGATTTAGTTTTCTGGACTATACTTGCCGCCGCACTCCAAGGAAGGAGAGAGATTGATGAGAAACCGTCCGATGGCTTTTGCGCTGGGAACCGCGTTCCTCGGCGTACTGGCCGGTATAGGGATCCTCCTGCTGACAGGCTGGCTGATCGGGCCTCTAAATCGAGGCGAGGCTTCTTTCGCTGACCTGGGGCCCGAGTCCAAAGAGGACTATATCGTCCTGGTAGGCGCAGCCTACGCTCAGGACCATGACCTGGATAGTGCCAGGGCCCGGCTCGCCCTGCTCGAGTCCCCCAACCCAGCACAGTGGGTAGCCGAGTTGGCGGATACCTACATCCGCCAGGGTGGGGATTCCCCGGAGCTCCAATACCTCGTCGAGCTGGCCGATGGGCTGGGCATGGCCAACAGCGCCATGATCGCGTATCTGGCGACCGACACGCCGGTACCCACCGAGACGCCAACGCCGACGCTGACGCCGACACCTACCGATACGGCGTCGCCTACACCGACCTTTACGCCGTCGCCTTATCCCACCGACACTGAAGTGCCTCCCACTGACACTGCCGTGCCGCCGACCGACACGCCGGTGCCGCCGACGAATACCCCGGTCCCCCCAACCAAGGTGCCCGCGCCCAAGCCCACGGCGACCAAGCCACCTCCGACCGCGACGCCCAAGCCTCAGAGCACCACGTGGTCGTGGTCTGCGCGATTGGTTGGACCGGGCGAGGATGCCCAAGGGTGCACATATGGCCTCCTGCAGATCAGGGTCACGGCCCTGAACGCCGCAGGAAATCAGATCCCGGGTGTGTGGGTCTATGACAAGTACTCCCGAGTCTACAATTTGACCGGCAACGTCGACTCGCCTGACTGGGGTCCGGGTGAGACAAAGTATGAGTATGGTGACGGTGGGGGAAGCCTCTGCATAGCTAGCAGTCAGGGCGGGCCGTGTGTCAGTGACTATACACGCGATATGCCCTGCTACCGGAATCCTCCCTTCGAGGACAAGTGGGCAGCCGGTTACTGCCAGTGCTGCAGCGCCGAGGCAGCGGCCAACAAAGAATTGTGCAGGCAGCTGTATGAGGCGGGCGATGGCTGCATCGCTTACCCAGCCGGCCATTACTCCTGGCGCGTTGTGTTCCGGCGCTCTAATTAGCCTCCGCCTTCTGTCCTGGCGGCAACGACGTCAGCAGCTTTTCAGAGCTGCTGACGTCGTTGCCATGAACGGGCCCTTTACTGATGACGTCTGACCAGTCCCCTCGTTTCGATTACAAGACCGCCTGGATCACGGCCGGTCTCTTTGTCGCCGTGCTGGCAGTTTATGCCTGGACGCTCGCACCGGGCATGGTGCGCGGGGATGGCGCCGAGCTCCAGTTTACGTTGGCACGAGGGGGCGTGGCCCATCCTACCGGCTACCCCCTCTATACCCTTCTCGGCTGGCTGTGGGCCCACGTACTCCCCTTTGGTTCCATGGCCTGGCGGATCAACCTGCTCTCGGCGGTGGCTGGGGCAGGTGCCGTCGCACTGACCTACGCCATCGGTTACCGTCTCACGCGGCGCGTGCTGCCGGCCCTGGCGGGCGCTTTGTTCCTGGCCTTCTCGCCCACGTTCTGGACGCAATCCAGCATCACCGAGGTTTATGCGCTGCACATTTTCTTTGTCGCCGCCGTGCTCTATCTGCTCCTGCTGTGGCGTGATGCCGGACCGCGCCGCCCCCGGTTCCTGGTAGCGATCGCCTTTGTCTACGGCCTCAGCCTGAGCCACCACCGGACGATGCTCCTGCTGGCGCCGGCAATCCTGGTCTTTCTCGTGCTCGAGGAATGGGCTCCCCGCCTGCGACTTGGCTCCGGGGCTCGGACCGTTGTGCAGAACACAGATACCAGCGCCGGAAAGCAGGCCCGCGAGGGCCAGGTCGGGAGGAACAGATCCGGTGGGCCGGCTGAGCAGCGCGTCGCCCGGTCCGTTCGCAGCGTGCTGGTGTTGTCTGCGGCGTTCCTGGCAGGCCTGCTGCCCTACCTGCACATCTTTGTCCACCAGCTCAGCCGGGGCCGGACGGTACAACACGTCGTCTGGAACGTGATTTTGGGCGGTGATTTCGTAGGCTTTCTAGGCCTGCGCTCCAACCAGCTATACGTCCTCTGGGATCTGCCGCGCCAGCAGGTTGGCCTGTTTGGCCTGGCGGCCGCAGCCATCGGGCTGGCCTGGCTGGCCTGGAAACACCGTTCTGTGGCCTGGCTCCTTGGGCTCAGTTACGCAGTCAACGTGGTTTTTTGCCTCTTTTACCGGGTGCCCGACATCCACGTGTTCGTCATCCCAGGAACCCTCATCCTGGCGGTATGGGCCGGCGCCTCGGCCGGTCTCCTATCCCCACTCATCGATCGGCTGCTCAGGTCATCTCCTCCTCTACATGGGCGTCGCAGTCGCCTGCCGGCGCTCACCCGCTACACCCTGGAGGGAGCCTTGGTCCTGGTAGCGGTGGCATCCTTCCGGCACCTGCCGGCAGTCCAGGGCGAGGTGTCCCAGATGGATGGCGGCATCGAGCAGCAGACCCGCGACCTCCTGGCCTATCCCTTCGAGCCAGGCGCCACCGTCATCGGCAGTTGGGATACAACCATGGCTGCCCGCTGGCTGCGTGCTGTAGAGGGCGTGCAGGCTGACGTCCGCGTGATCGCCGTCCACCGGGAGTGCGAATGGTTGATCCAGGCCCTAAACTCCGGCGGGCCGGTGTATATGACCCCGGAGGTGCAGATCACCCGGCTGCCGGAGGGCTACCAATTCGAAGAGGCACAGCAGTTTGGCAAGATCACCACACGCCCGGCAGCCTACACCCGCCTGGACCTGCAGCTCCATCCGCAGGTGACGTTAGAAGGCGTGCAGCGCCAGGGACAGTTGCTGGTCCTGCGCTGGCTGGTTACCGGGGCGCCGCTGGCCGAAGATTATAGCACCTACGTCCACTTTTTCGACGCCGAGGGCCAGCCCCTTGGACAGCAGGATAAGGGCATCGGGGAGGCGACGTGCTGGTATCCGCCCACCACCTGGCCCCCAGGCGAGGTGATGCAGGACCTCTTTATCCTGCCCGCTGGAACTGCGCGTATCCGGACCGGCCTCTATGCCGTGCACGAGGGCCAGATCGAGCCGTTGGGAACCGACGCCACGATTGCCTTGCCCTGACCCCACCAAGACTGCAGCCATCCGGCTTCTTGACAGTCGCTGAGGTTCGTGGTATCATTTCAAAACAGAGTGTTTAGCACTCACGCAGATAGAGTGCTAAACACTTGTCAGTGTTTATGGAATCAGCCACGCATCGGCCGGTGTAGGGGAGCAGATGGGCGATTTGACAGGACGGCAACAACTGATCTTGGGGCTGGTGGTCCGCGAGTACATCGCTTCTGCCCAGCCCGTGGGATCAAAGACGATCCAGGAGTATGGGCTCGGCGTCAGTTCAGCCACCATCCGCAACGACATGGCCCAGCTCGAGGAATTGGGCTATTTGACCCACCCCCACACCTCAGCGGGCCGCGTGCCTACGGAGGCGGGTTACCGCTACTTTGTCGAGCGTTTGATGCGCGAGTCTCACCTGCCGTTGGACGAACAACGGACCATCCGCCACCAGTTCCATCAAGTGGGGGTCGATCTGGAGCAATGGATGCGCCTGGCCGCCTCGGTCCTGGCCCGCACAGCTCAGTCGGCGGCCGTGGTCACAAGCATGAAGACAGAGCAGAGCCGGCTAAAGCACTTGGAGCTCGTGTCTATCCACGAGACGATGGCCCTGCTCATTGTCGTGCTCGAGGGCGGCCTCGTCCGCCAGCGTATGCTGAGTCTCGACGAAGCTGTCAGCCAGGATGTACTGACACAGAGCACCAACCGCTTGAATGACCTGTGTGTTGGAGCATCTGCCCAGCGGGTGAGTTCCTGTCGCTCTTTGGTGGGCAGTTTTGAGCAACAGGTCCTGGACATCGTGCTGGAAGTGATGCGGAGAGTCGATGACCAGGCCGACCTGTACGTGTACCGGGACGGGCTGATCAACATCCTCCACCAGCCCGAGTTTTCAGTGGCTGAGAGTGCGCGAAACGTCGTGCACGTCTTCGAGGACCCCACCCTGCTCGAGAAGCTGCTGACCGAGATGCTCGAGGTCGGTGGGGTGCAGGTGGTCATCGGCGGCGAGGGCCGCTGGAATGAGTTGAAAGAATGCAGCCTGGTCGTATCACCTTATGGCGTCAGCGGCGAGGCTACCGGCGCACTGGGAGTCATGGGCCCCATGCGCATGCCCTATAGCCGGGCCATCTCGACGGTGCGCTATGTAGCTGGACTGCTGACCGACCTGTTCCGCGACGTCTATGGCGGCAGTGAAGAACTACAAACCTGAGGAGAAACGCAGACCCATGGGAGTACGAGACGACAAAGTCCGGGAGATGGAACAGTCACAAGCAGAGGCGGAAGGTACAGCAGAGCAGGTCATCGACGAGCCTGAGGATGAGGTGACCGCCCTGCTCCAGGAGCTGGAAGAGTCAAAGGAGAAACAAGCCGAGTATCTCGACGGCTGGCAGCGCGCCCGTGCAGAGCTGGCCAACGCCCGAAAACGGTTCCAACGAGAGCAAGAGCAGGCCTACCGCAATGCCAAGGCGGATGTCCTGGTGCGCCTCCTACCTATCATGGACGACCTGGAGCGCGCCTTTGAAGCCATACCCGAAGACGAACTGCAGACCAACTGGATCGAGGGCATGAAGCTGGTCCTGCGCAAGTTTGAGATGTTGCTCAAGCAGGAAGGGGTGGCACCCATAGAAGCCGCAGGCCAGGAGTTCGATCCGTACTATCATCAGGCAGTGACCCACGAGACGTCCGGGACCGTGCCGGACGGGCATGTGATCGAAGAGGTGCAGAAGGGCTACAAGGTCGATGACCGTGTGCTGCGGCCCAGCATCGTGCGGGTCTCTTCAGGCCCCCTCGTCGAACCAGAGGCTGACAAAGAGGGCGCGCCTGGGGAAGAACCGGCCATTGAAGAAGGATAACAGCCGGCCGAAGGGCCAGCTGTGGACACGCTTGCAACCATTGTAGAAACGCGCGCGACAAGCACCGTCCGTAGATCCAGAATCGAAGGAAGAACAGAGGAGACGCAATCATGGCCAGAATCATCGGCATCGATCTCGGTACGACCAACTCGGTCTGCGCCGTCATGGAGGGCGGCGAACCGACCGTCATTTCCAGCTCAGAGGGTGGACGCCTCTTTCCATCCGTGGTCGCCGTCAATCCCAAGACTGGGGAGAGGATGGTAGGGCAGGTTGCCCGCCGCCAGGCGATCACCAATCCCGACAACACCATCTTTTCCATCAAACGGCTGATGGGTCGCAAATATAACGAGCCGGAAGTAAGCAAGGCGCGCAAGGTCCTGCCCTACGAAATCACCGAACAATCAAACGGCGATGCCTGGGTGGAGATGGGTGGCAAGAGCTATTCACCGCCCGAGATCTCGGCCATGATCCTTCAAAAGATCAAGCAGGACGCCGAGGCGTATCTGGGCGAGACGGTCGTCGAGGCGGTCATCACGGTTCCAGCCTACTTTAACGACTCTCAGCGGCAGGCCACCAAGGATGCCGGCAAGATCGCCGGCCTCAAAGTGTTGCGCATCATCAACGAGCCGACGGCTTCTTCTCTGGCTTATGGCCTGGGCAAAGGCGTGGAGCAGCGGATCGCCGTCTACGATCTGGGTGGCGGCACCTTTGACATCAGCATCCTCGACGTGGGCGACGAGGTCTTTGAGGTCCTGTCGACCAACGGCGATACATTCCTGGGTGGCGACGACTTTGACCAGAGGATCATCAACTGGATCGCCGACGAATTCCGCAAAGAGAGCGGCATCGATCTGCGCCAGGACCGCATGGCCCTGCAGCGCCTGAAAGAGGCCGCAGAAAAGGCCAAGATTGAGCTGTCTACCACGCTGCAGACCGAGATCAACCTGCCTTTCATCACCGCAGACTCCAGTGGGCCCAAACACCTGCAGATGACGCTCAGCCGGGCCCGGCTCGAGCAGTTGGTCGACGACCTCATCCAAAAATCGCTGGGGCCCTGCAAGCAGGCACTCCAGGACGCCAAACTTTCCCAGGGCGACATTGAGGAGATCATCCTGGTCGGCGGCATGACCCGCATGCCGGCGATCCAGGAGGCCGTGCGCCAGTTCTTTGCCCGAGAGCCCCACAAGGGCGTGAACCCAGACGAGGTCGTCGCCCTCGGGGCTGCGATCCAGGCTGGCGTACTGGGTGGTGAGGTCAAGGACGTCCTGCTGCTGGACGTGACACCTCTCACGCTCAGCATCGAGACGTTGGGCGGGGTGGCAACGCCGCTCATCGAGCGCAATACGACCATCCCCACAAAGAAGAGCCAGGTCTTTTCCACCGCCTCCGATGGACAGAACCAGGTCGAGATCCACGTCCTGCAAGGGGAGCGGCCCATGGCCCTTCACAACAAGACGCTGGGCAAGTTCATCCTGGATGGCATCCCGCCAGCACCCCGCGGCGTGCCCCAGATCGAGGTCACCTTTGACATCGATGCCGATGGTATCCTGCACGTCTCGGCCCAGGACAAGGCGACAGGCCGTGAGCAGTCGATCACCATCACCGCGTCTAGCGGGCTCGCCAAGGACGAAGTGGATCGCATGGTCCAGGAGGCCGAACGCCACCGCCAGGAAGACGAAAAGCGCCGGGAGGAGGTGGAGCTTCGGAACAATGCCGATTCCCTCATCTACCAGGCCGAGAAACTTCTGCGCGACCAGGGGGACAAGATACCCGCTGAGGTGCAGAGCAACATACAGGAAAAGATCGGCGCCTGCCGCTCAGCATTGGAGGGGCAGGATATGGGCGAGCTCCAGCGCCATAGCCAGGCCCTGGCTCAGACCCTTCAGCAGGCCGGCGCATCGATGTACGAACAGCCCGGTGCCCCACCGTCCGGCGAGGGCGAAGAGACGCCCCCATCCGACGATGAGGACGTCGTCGAGGGCGAGTTCAGCGAAATCTAGCGGCTGGAGAAAACGATCGCGAGGATACCCTGGGAGAGGCTGCCCCAGGATACCGTGTAGCGCTGCGAGCAGGAAGAGATAAAGACCCGCTGAGCCGCGGCTCCGGGTCAAATCTTGGAAAGTGAAAGACGTATGAGTGCCAAACGGGATTATTATACGGTGCTCGGGGTGGACCGCCAGGCGTCGCAAGAAGAGATAAAAAAGGCCTTCCGTCGCCTGGCGCGCCAGTATCACCCCGATGTGAACAAGAATTCGGACGCCGAGTCCCGGTTCAAAGAGATCAACGAAGCATACGAAATCCTATCAGACACCGACAAGAGGGCGGCTTACGACCGCTTCGGTCACGCCGGGCCGCAGGCCGGTTTCGGTGGCTATGGCGGGTTCAACGACTTTGGTTTCGGTGGCATCGAAGACATCTTTGAGAGCTTTTTCACCGGAGGCATGCGTACCAGCCCGGGCCGCAAGGGCCCAGCACGGGGAGCCGATCTGCGCTACGATCTCTCCATCGAGTTCGAAGAGGCCATCTTTGGCTGCGAAAAAGAGATCTTGGTGCCCCGCCACGAGATCTGCCCCCAGTGCAACGGCACCGGCGCCGAACCGGGCACGCAGCCCATCCGCTGCCCGCAATGCAACGGCACGGGCGAAGTGCGCCGCCAACAGCAGACCATGTTAGGCTCCTTCGTCCAGGTGTCCACCTGTCCCCGCTGCCAGGGCGAGCGGGAGATCGTCACCACACCCTGCACCGAATGCCGTGGTCGCAAAGTCGTCGAGGTGGAACGGGCCATTTCGGTCAAGATCCCACCTGGCGTGGACGAGGGTACCCGCATACGGTTGGCCGGCGAAGGTGAACCGGGTGTGCGCGGCGGCCCAGCAGGCAACCTCTACGTCGTGCTCCACGTCAAGCCCCATCCCTTCTTCCGCCGCGAGAACAACGACATCATGATGGAGCTTGGCATCAACGTCGCCCAGGCTGCTCTGGGTGACAAGATCACCGTGCCAACCCTGGATGGTGAGGAGGAGCTGACCATCCCTTCCGGCACACAGACTGGCGAGGTCTTTCGTCTGCGTGGCGCAGGTGTGCCCTATCTGCGCCGCAATGGCCGGGGCGATCAACTGGTCATGGTCCAGGTGATGACGCCCACCAAGCTATCGACCGAGCAGAAGCACTTGTTGGCCGAGCTGGGCAAGACCCTGGGCAAAGAGGTGATCCAACAGCAGGATAAGGGCTTTTTTGACAAACTGAAGGATGCCCTTGGCATCTAGCCCGTGCCCTGAACCTCGGCAGTCTGGCACCGCCCTGCCCCGCTCTCGGGCAAGGCACGTGTCCCAAGCCACCACCCGGGTATGACAGTCCGGCGGCCAAGACCCGATCCATACAGGACCCGAGACGAGGAAAGAAGTGAAGTGGCTTGAGATCAGTATCACCACCGACGCCGAGACGGCCGAGGCGGTTGTCGAGCTCCTGAACCGGTATGGCCGCGGCCAGTCTGTTGTCGAGACACTGCTAGACTGCTTTGAATACGAACTCCTGGACGCCCCTCCCCCGTCGAGCGTAGTTGTCAAGACCTACCTGCCCCTTGACGGCTCGGCGAGAGAAGCGCGCCGCCGGATCGAGGAAGGGTTGTGGCACCTGAGCCAGATCCAGCCTATTGCCGAGCCGGTCTTTCGGGAGCTGTCCGAAGAGGACTGGGCAGAGAGTTGGAAACAGCAGTACCACCGGCTGCGCGTTGGCCACAGGATCCTGATCGTGCCCGCCTGGGAAGAATACACCCCCACACCGGGCGAGGTCGTCGTCCGGTTGGAACCAGGCATGGCTTTTGGCACCGGGTTGCACCCCACAACCCGGCTCTGCCTGGAGGCTCTGGAAACAGAACTGACCCCGGGCTTAACGGTGCTCGATGTCGGCACCGGCTCAGGGGTGTTGGCCATCGCCGCCGTCAAGCTCGGCGCGCACTCTGTCCTGGCCCTGGACGCAGATCCGGTGGCGGTGCGCGTAGCCCGCGAAAACGTAGCGGCCAACGGAGTGGCGCCGGCTGTGACCGTGCAGCATGGCTCGCTGCCCGGCGGTGAGACGGTGCCCATGCACTTCTCAACGGAGGGTCCGCTGGAGCTCGTGGCATCGGGGCAGTATGACCTGGTGCTGGTAAACATCCTGGCTCCGGTTATCGCCGCCATGGCCCCTGCCCTCGGCGCCCGTACGCGCCAGCGAGGGCGGCTCATCGCCGCTGGCTTGATCGAGGATCAGGAGGCGGATGTGCTCGATGCGCTTCAGGCGCAGGGCCTGACCTTCGTCAGGCGGAGCCAGGAAGATGACTGGGTCTGCCTGGTGGTACAGAAAGGATAGAGGGGAAGGATGCACCGTTTTTTCGTGCCACCATCTTGGATCCAGGACAACCAGGTCACGCTCTCGGGCTCGCAGGCTTTCCAGATCGAGCGCGTGCTGCGCATGAGGCCCGGCGACATCATCATGGTGCTCGATAACTCGGGCTGGGAGATCGAAACGGAGCTGACCGAGGTCAGCCCCAGATTGGTCAAAGGCCAGGTACGGCATCGGCGGCTCTCCGCCGGTGAACCCCGTACCAAGATCAGCCTCTACCAATCTGTCCCCAGAAGCAAACGATTCGAACTCGTGCTACAGAAGGGAACCGAGCTGGGTATCGTCGAGTTCGTGCCCATGGTCTCTGAGCGCTGCATCATCTCCGATCTGGAGGATGTCGAGAAGCGGCGGGATCGCTGGGAGTCGATCATACAGGAAGCTGCCGAGCAGAGCCATCGCGGGCGCAAGCCCGCTGTGCGGCGCGCTACCTTTTTCCCCCAGGCCTGCGAACAGGCTCGCCAGACCAACGGCCTGTCCTTGCTACTCTGGCCTGTCGAAGACCGCCGCAGCTTGCGCGAGGTGACGTCTCAGCCCCCTCCCGGCAGGACGCGAAGTTGGCCCCCGTTCACCATCAACCTCTTTATCGGACCGGAGGGAGGTTTTACGAACGGAGAAGTGGCCCTGGCGCGACGCTACGGGCTGCTGCCGGTGACCCTCGGTCCACGCATCCTCCGCACCGAAACGGCTGGTCTCGTGGCCACAGCAGCGCTGCTCTATGAGCTTGGGGACCTGGAGTAGGACCCGTACAAAAAAGCGCCCCTCCCGCGTTCCGGCGAGAAAGGGCACTCCTAGCCTCAGGGCTCCGGACCCAGACCCGGCTTACGATCCTCCGCCAAGCAGGCGGCCCATCAATTCGTCGATCCTGTCCAGCCTTTCGAAAACCGATTGCCAGCGGCTGTCAGCCTCCTCTGGGCCGGAACCGGTCTCGGCCTCAACCTCCGGGAGCGATTCAGGCTCCACCAGCGATCCCGATCCCTGCTCTCCTCGTGCCTCAGGCTCTGGCGCCAGCGCTGCCGGCTGTGGCACCACCTCTGCAAAGGTCACAAAGGCACCCGTCCCTGGCCACATTGGCACCTGAAACGTCTCGTTCAGAAAAGTCAGCGTATAAGGGATAGCGTGGGGGGCCAACACTTCAAAGCCGCTGGGCCCGTGCTCTGCCTTGGAGCCGCTGACCACGCTGGTCGCGTTGCCCCACGGGTCGGCCACGAGCAGCCGAATGCCCGGCCGCGGCAGCGATCCCGCGATGATCTCTGGACCGGGCCGGTAGTCCAGATGCATGGACCATCTGGCCGGCTTCGACTCTGATCCTGGCTTGGGCCCTGGCTCCGGTTCGGGCTTGGGCTGAAGCTCCCGCCTCGGTTCAGGTCCTGGCTCCGGTTCCGGTCCGGCCTCTGGCTCCTGCTCCGGTTCAGGCTCCGGCCCAGATCCCGCGCCCTCTTCCAGGAGCTGCCACAACCCATTCAGGTGGCGATTGGCGGTCCCATCCAACAAGCCCACACCTTGAAGTACATCGCCGCGCCCCGCCGGCCAGATCGCGCCATCGCATGCGCCTGGACTGCATGTACCGCTGGCGACCTCGAAGGACAGCCGCCCGTCGGGGCCGGTGCACCGGCGCACACCACGGTCGTACCATTCCCCCGCCTGCGAGCCGGTAGCGTCGCAGCCCTCGATCAGAGGGGCGCCGGGATGATAGTAGTAGAAAGCCACCCCGGGCACAGGCAGCCCATCTCTGTCGACCACCCATACGTCCAGGGTCGCGGTTCCCTCGTATTCATGAACCTCGATCAAGCCCGGGCCGCCCGTGCCACGGCGAAGCGTGGCGCCATACTTGTGCCCGATCCACGTCCAGTCCCGGGTGTCCCCGTCGACGTCGATGACCATCGGCTCCCGGCCGGCTTCTACTCCTCTGGCCGGGGTCCGCTTTAGCACAGTGATGACTGGTTTTTCGGTGCCGTACTTCTCCTTATAAGCCCACCCGTGCCAGGCGTCGAAGGGCCAGCCGGTGCCGCCCATGTCCTGGTCGGCGAGGAGCCAGGGGCAGATGGCAAAAAAGGGCGATGCGCTCTCATAGATCTGCAGGGTCTTTTTTGCCACCATCTTGGGCGTGGTGTGAGGCATGCGGATGTCGGTCGCCGAATCACTGCCCGGCCGGTCGCGGGGTACCCAGCCGCCTTCCGTCATGGCCATCGGCACGATGTACCCGTACGACTGCTTCGACCAATATGCGACCTTTTCCCAGCCACGCCAGCACCTGTCGTCGACCAGCGGCGTGAGGTCTGGCGATCTGCCTTGAGCTCGCTGCCGGTTGATGGACTCCAGCGGCTCCTCCCTCCACCTGGGATCCCCGGCAAAATCGTCCAACAGTCGCTGGTAGGCCTCTTCGCTGAGTGGCGCCCCCTGCCTCGTGACCGCATCGTAGGGATAGTCACGTGGCCGGTTCTTGCCATAGTGATGCCCGGCAAAAAAGCCCTTGGCCTCGTCAAAGATCCAGCGGCAGTCAAACTGCTCGATTTTCCTGAAGGGATTAAAGTTGTAACCCGGGCCGTCGGGAAAGCCTACATAGCCGCCGTTGGCCGCGATGAACTGGGCGGCTTCGCTCCAGACCTTCATCACGATCTCCAGCGCATTGGGAGGCAGCTTGTGCTGGACCCACTCGCGGATGTCGAACGGCTTGTTGCGGATGATCCAAAACGGCCTCAGATCATAGTTACGGTACAGATCGACCGTCCAGAGAAACGTGTCATGGTCGGCGAACGGGTAGGGGAAGAGTCGCTGTTCGCGGATGATGGGGATGATCCCGGCATCCAGCAACACCTCCAGCGGGCTCTTTTTTGTGCCGTAGGTCTGCCGCACTGAATCGCCGTCGGTGATGATGACGACCCACGACATGTCCATGGCGACGAGCAGATCAACCCAATAGGCAGCATCTCGCAGCCAGTCGCCGTGGAAGCCAAAGGGGTGCAAATGGACCCCGCGGTTCGTGACCCGGCGGCCACTCACAGTCGCTGGAATGTCGAGTTTCTTACGTGGTATCACGTCCACCCCTCCCCAACCGGCCGCTGTTGGGAACGGCCGGCCAGGCGGCTCCGGCTGGCCTTCCTGCAAACAAATCATGCGATAGACTCATTATACTGCATAATTCATCACGAAGCAAGTGCGTATCATCTGCCTATTCATGGGTCTATACCGGTTCACATATGTTGGTGGCTCGGGAGGCGGCCGTCCCGAGCAGATCGCCCGTTCGGGGCAGGGGCCAGGGGAGGTATCCGATCTGTCTGGGCAGCCTCCAGCCGCGTATTGACAAGATACACCGCAGGGAGTATAATGCGCACCAATTGCCCGCGGCCTGCGGCAATCAACGCGACTGACAAGGGGATCTCGATTGGCTCAGATTAACTACATAGGACACGCCACCGTACTCATCGACATTGGACAGATCCGCGTCTTGACCGATCCGGTTCTTCGTAACCGGATCTTTTTTCTGCAGCGCCATGGACGAAACCCATCCCCCGCCCTCCTGGCTCAGCGCCAGCCGGACGTGGTGCTCCTCTCCCACCTGCACTATGACCACGCCGACCTGCCTTCCCTGCGCATGCTTTCCGGCACCACCACCGTCATCGCGCCGCGGGGTTCGGGCGACTACCTCGAGCGCTGGGCGGGCATCCAGGTCCATGAGGTCTCTGAAGGCGACAAAGTCCAGATTGCCGACGTCGAGGTCACAGCGCTGCCAGCCAACCATGGCCCCGCCTTCAACCCGCCGCGGCCCATGACCAGCTGCCTGAGCTACGTCGCACGCAACCACCTCTCGGTATACTTTGCCGGGGACACCGATCTTTTTGACGGGATGTACGATGTGGGCCGCGAGTTCGACCTGGACATGGCCTTGCTGCCCATAGGGGGTTACAGCCGCCGCGTGGGGCCTGGCCACCTGACGCCGGCGACCGCCGCCCAGGCCCTGACCAGGCTACAGCCTCGCGCCGCCGTGCCTATCCATTGGGGAGCCCTGCGCCTGCCCGGGCCCCATGCCCTGTGGGATCGGGCGGACCACATGAACTTCCCGCCCCACCACTTTGTGGCTCATGCCGCGCAGCTTGCGCCCCAGACCCAGGTCCGTATCCTCGGGCCCGGCGAGTGGACGCCGCTGGACTAGAGGGACTCCGGGCCCTCTGGCCGGCGCACCTCACGCCCAACCTAGACCAGGCACGCTCCCTCCGCACCATGCCGGGGATCCAGCAGCCGTAGCCCCAGGGTCACGGCGACGGCCATCAGCATGGCACCCGCTGCAAGCAGCAGCGGATAGGACCAGGCCTCGATCAGCGCACCTACCAGCAGTGGCAGGACCATGACCGGGGTAAGCAGCGTGTTCTGCAAAGCCACGCACGTAGGCCGCAGCTCCACCGGCGCCATCTCCAGGATAAAGTTGCTGTAGCCCAGCCGCATGCCGCTTATGGTCGCACCCAATGCGGCAAAAACCAGGATGAAGAGCAGCGGCGTGGTCCATGCTACCAGAAGCCCCAGCACAGGGGCGAGTCCCCCGGCCGCTGCCGCCTCGTCTTCTGCTCGGATGATCTCTACCATCAGCCCATGCAGGTGCTCCTGATCGGTCTGGCTGACCTGGCTGCCAGGACTGCGCGGCACGCCCACCTCTACACCCCGGGCGCACACCGCTGCTTTGATCGTCCCGGTGGGGGCGCGCACAGCACAGACTACTCTGAATGCAAAGGCCGGTGTCAAGTGACAACGGCCTATCCGATCTGCCCTTCTCGCGCTGTCTGCACCGGGCCTGTTAGTGCAACGTCGGGCGTTGGGGCACTAGGGCGCAGCGCACGGATCATAATCCGCGCCGAGGACGATACGAAAGTCCACGGCGCTGGAGGGATCGTGCTGATATCGGAGCACAGATGAAGGTAACTTGAGCGTCTTGACCACACGCTGCGCGATGCTTGCGTCCACACCATAGAACAAGATCTGCGTCTGCGGATAATCCTGGCTATCTGCAAGACCTGTGCCAGCGATCCTGAAACCAGCACGCCGAAGATCGTGACTCGCCAGTTGCTCAGCCTCGCTTAGCCAAGAGCCGTTAAGGACCTGGACCTTCGCCGGCCTGGCTGCATCCTCTGAAGACGTATCGGGCGAGCTGTAAAAGTCCTTGAGCAAGGCCTCGATCTCGCCATCCCGGGGCAACAATACCTCAGCACCCAGGGGCGTGACCCAATCGTACACCTGCCCCGGACCGATCGCTTCGGTCAGGATACGGTCAGGGCTGAGCTGGATGCCGTTGTACGCCAGGCTGAGTACCTGACCGAGGGAGAGATCGGTCTCGAAGCTGCTCGCCATGGCCCGCCACAGTGCCGGCAGCTTGGGAATCACATCCATGCTCTTGCCCTTCTCCCAGAGGGCCATCAAGATCTCGCGCTGCCGGCGGCTCCGGTCAAAGTCGCTGGTGTCCATGCGCGACCGGGCGTAACGGAGCGCCTGTTTCCCATCCATCATGTGGATCCCGGACTCCAGGCCGATATCAGGCAGGGCACAGTCGACGTCGATCTCGACGCCACCGATGGCATCGACGACGCTCACAAAGCCCTGAAAATCGATGCGCACAAAGTAGTCGACGGGAATGCCCAGGTTCTCCTGGAGTGTCCTGCGAACAAGTTCCGGGCCGCCGCCCGGGCTGGCTGCTTCGCCCCAGAAATCTGCCGTGTTGATGCGGTCAGGACCATGCCCGGGGATCTCTACCCACAGGTCGCGGGGAATGGACAGGAGATAGACCAGGTTTTGCTCTGCATCTACCGACACCACGATCATGGTGTCGGTCCGCCAGCCGACGCGGTCCGCCTTCTTGTCCGTGCCCAGCAGGATGATGTTGGTGTAACGATCCCAGGGGATGGGCCCGGCATCCTCAGGGGGCAGACTGGGCTCCGTAGCACGAGCCTCCGTGCCTGCTGGAGGGGGCACGTACAGCTCCTGCCCCACAAGGATCACGTCGTCGTCCAGGCAGTTCACCCGTTGCAGCACCTCGACGTCTGTGCCGTGGTCCTTGGCCAGGGAGTAGAGCGTATTCCCCTCCTGGACCTGGTAGGTGACCCAATCTTGGGGCGGCTGGCATGGTGGTGGCGTGATAGGGACCGGCGAAGGTGCCGGGTTGGGCAGAGCCTGCGCCGTAACGGCTGTCGGACCCGGCTGGGTTGTGGGCGATGATGAGAGGCTCTCTCCCAGAGCCATGATCTCGGCCCACTGGTCGATGACAATCGTCGTCCCAAGCACCAGGATGACGACGCCCAATATAGCTGCGACGCGATAGAGACCACGGGTCAAACGATCGAGGGACTGCTGCTCTGCGTGCCTATTATGACGTTTCGTTGTTCGCTTCACCGGATTTTCTCTGTGAACTGGCCGAAATTCAGAACGCAGGCATTGTAACACAGCCCGGCATAGAGAGCAAGATTGCTAGCGGTAGAAATGGGCAGGGCCGAACAGATCCGCATCACTCCTGAGGCCGGGCCCTGAGCAACAATGGGCTGTCACACGTAAGCATGCGCACCCCGGTACGGTTCACCCTCTTCAAAGCGCGTCAGGCGCAGCGGTGTCAGGTCAACGACCTCTGCCCGGCCGTTGACGATCATCTCGGCCATTGCCTGGCCCACGACCGGGGCCTCCTTGAACCCATGCCCGCTGCACCCGACCGCGCAGTAGAATCCCTCGAGGCCGGGCGCCGGGCCAAGCAGAGGATGCTTGTCGGCCGAATTGAGGTAGATGCCAGCGTGGCCTTTCCGGACCGCGCCAGCCTCCATCGCTGGCATGCGGGCGCAGAGGTGTTCCAGTACGCGGTACATCGTCTCATAAGTCAGGCTCTCGCTGTACCGGTCCAACTGGTCCGGCGTGAGTGCATAGTTGTCGTGGCTGGCGCCGACGAGGGTCAGCCGTCCTGTCTCCGGCCGGAGGTAGGTCTGGTGCAGGCGGTCGATGACCGTCAGGTGGGGCCAGGGCACCTCTGGCGGTGCCTCAACCACGGCCACCTGATGGTGCATGATCGTCGTCTCCAGTTGGACGCCGGCCATGGCCGCCACCAGCCCACCCCACGGTCCCGCCGCGTTGACGACAGTCCCGGTCGCGATACGGCCCTCGTTGGTCCGTACGCCACGGAGTCGATCCCCATCCAGATCAAACCCTGTGACCTCGGTGCCCTGGTACACACGCGCCCCGTGGCGCCGCGCAGCATTGGCAAAGCCCATGGTGGTCAGGTGCGCATCCGCATAACCGGAATCCGGCTCATACGCAGCAAAAGGAATGTCCTCTGTATAGAGGTAGGGCGCCATCTCGTGGATCTCCTCGCCAGACACCAGCCAGGTGTTGACGCCGAGCGCCTGCAACATGGCAACGTTGGCCTTCAGCCGCTCGAGATTGTGGGGCTTGACCGTCCGCAAGAAGCCGGTCTGCACAAAGCCGCAGTCACCGCCCACGAACTCGTCAAAGTGGCGGAATACCTCAAAGCTCTTGAGCGCGATTTCGGCTTCCAGGGGATTGTCATAGTGCATCCGCACCAGCCCGCTGCTTGTGCCCGTGGATCCCGCAGCCAGGTGGCTTCGCTCCAAAAGCACGACTTGGCCCGCCTTCATGCGTGCCAGGTGAAAAGCAATGCTTGTCCCGGTGACTCCCCCGCCGATGACGACGACATCGGCTGTTAGCGGCAATGCCATTGACTCACTCCTGTTGGATCAGAGATAATTCTCCCGGTGGGTTGCCTGCTGGCCGGTCAGGCTGTCTTTTACTCCCTATTCCCAGCGCACAAGGGCACGCACACCTGGCCGCACGCAGCCAGCAAGATACTGCCCAAGCAGAGCAAGATTCGCTCTCATCTGGAACCAAGGGGCCCGAATAGCTCCGCTATCTTGGGATTGATGAGCTTCCAGTTTGGCAACTGCACAGCTGCCCCGTCGGCCCGCCGGTGCCCGGAGACCATGGGTGGCTCGAGCACCAAATGCTCCATGTCGGCCGTGTTGACCTGCACGGCGACCAAGCCCAGGGTCAACAACTCCCTCAGCCCCAGGTCGGTTTTGATCCCATCCATCACCGTCTGCGCCAACAATGGCCAACGCGGGATCGCGCCCAACTCCAACGCCTTTTCACGGACGGCGACCAAGATCTGTTGCTGGCGCTTGGCCCGGTCAAAGTCGCTGGTGCTCATCCGCGAGCGAGCGTACTGCAGTGCTCGTTGGCCATCCATGTGCTGCGGGCCGGGGTCGAAATGAATGGTCGTGAAGGCGTGGGGATCCCCTGGTCTGGGATCTGGGTAACGCGTATCGTGGAGCGCCTTGGGCACATCGACCTCGATGTG
>JAMJFU010000280.1 GCA_023544525.1 Anaerolineae bacterium
TGATAGATGACTTGTGGTTCCATGTAAGATAAGAGACCGAGGCGACCGTGTTCTCGACCAAATCCGGATTCCTTGAACCCGCCGAAAGGTATTTCGGCCTCGTAGCGTGTATGGTGGTTGATCCAGACAGTTCCCGCCTCGATCTGGGTTGCCACCTGCGCACCTCGTTCAGCATCCTTCGTCCACACCGACGCGCCCAGGCCGTATCGGCTGTTGTTTGCCCTGCGCACGGCATCATCGAGTTTCCGGTATTTGAGAACAGGTAGAACGGGGCCGAACTGTTCCTCAGCGACGAGACGCATATCATCTTCGGGAGCAGCGACTATGGTCGGGGCAATAAAATAACCCGACGCGCTAAGTGTCTGTCCTCCTTCAAGGATGCGCGCTCCCCTGTGCTGCCGGGCATCCTTAATGAGGCCAAGAACTTTGTCAAACTGCATCTTGTTCTGGATAGGTCCCATCTGAACGCCCGGCTCGAAACCATCACCTACGCGGTGCGCACGGGCGAGTTGCACAAGGGCCTCAATCATAGTACAAAATCTGGCAAGGCTGGGCAGCAGAAAGAGCAGGCAGGCACGCAGAGGCCGTCCGTAAGTTTTCGTTCGGACCCCAAGTTGACTTTTCGAGATTGTTATAGTATCATTCGTCGTATTGTGTGCTCCTCAGACTCATCGTAGGACAACTCCAGTGTCGAAAGCCAGCGCAGGTTCTTTGCCACACTTGAGTCATGGCGCCTGACCTGCGAAAGCCGGCTCCGTTGTCATTCCTGCAAGTGCCCGGAACGCCTACTGATCCAGGAGATGGTTGCCGAGAACGCCGGGTTTCTCGAAAGCTTGAGCCCATAGGAGACGCCGAACGAGGTTGATATGGACGAGGGCGGTAACAAGATTCCGCCGAGGAACGAGGAGGCTAAGCATGGCCACGGTACCCCTGAATGCGAACGGGCAAGCGCATAGCGTCGAGGTCAGCTCCGACACGCCTCTGCTCTGGGTGTTGCGCGACACCCTGGGCCTGACCGGGACCAAGTACGGATGTGGTATCGGCGCGTGTGGCGCTTGCACCGTCCATCTTGACGGCAACGCGGTGCGCTCCTGCACACTGCCGGTCGGCCAGGTGGGCGGCCGGCCGATCACGACCATCGAGGGGCTGTCCACCGACGGCGACCATCCGCTACAACAGGCCTGGCTCGCCGAAAACGTGTCGCAGTGCGGCTACTGCCAACCCGGACAGATCATGGCGGCGGCCGCACTCGTAGCCGAAAACCCCAATCCCAGCGACGCCGACATCGATGCGGCCATGTCGGGCAATCTCTGTCGCTGCGGCACCTACCAGCGCATTCGCCGCGCGATCCATCGTGCGGCCCAGGAGGTGTAGGATGAAGGCCGAATACAAGCAACGCCAGGCGTCGACACTGAGCCGGCGCAAGTTTCTCAAGGTTTCTGTGGCCGCCGGGGCCGGTCTGACGCTTGGCATCTACCTCTCCGGATGCCAGGGTTCACCCACGCCCACGCCGCCACCAACCTCTCCGCCGGCACCGGCAGCCATCCCCGAAGAGGCAGGCCTGCTCGAACCCAATGTCTACCTCACCGTTGACAGGCGGGGCATTGCGACCATCCGGTCCTTCCGCTCTGAGATGGGCCAGGGCATCCGGACGGCGATGGCCATGATCGTGGCCGAAGAATTGGATGTGGAGTGGCCCGCCGTCCGCATCGAACAATCCCCCACCGACCCGGCCTATGGCAACCAGGTCACGGGCGGCAGCGTGAGCATTTCACAACACTATTCGATTCTACGTCAGGCCGGTGGCGCCGCCCGCCAGATGCTGGTGACGGCAGCGGCCAACAGGTGGCGGGTCGAGGCGAAATCCTGCCGCACCGAGAGCGGCGAGGTGATCCACCCCGACGGTGAACAACGATTGTCCTACGGCGCATTGGTGGACGCCGCCGCCGAACTCCCCATTCCCGCTCAGCGAGAGGTGCAACTCAAAGACCCCCAGGACTTTCGTATCATCGGCACACCGGTACCCCTTTACGACGCACCCCAGATGGTGAAGGGCAGCGCAATTTATGGCAGCGACGTTAGCGTGCCAAATATGCTGTACGCCACCGTGGCCCGCTGCCCCGAATTCGGGGGAAAGGTCGGCAGCTTCGAGGCCGCTTCAGCCAGAGCGGTCGCGGGCGTGCACGACGTGATCCAGATCGACAGCGGCATCGCCGTGGTGGCCGACGACACCTGGGCAGCGATTCAGGGTCGGGCGGTGCTGGACATCACCTGGCAGGAGGGCAGCTACGCGGATTGGGACAGCGCCAGCATTCGCCAGCTGTTGGCCAAAAACGCTCCACAGCCGGGTGAGGCTGCTGCCGACGGCGGGGCCGCGCTGGACGCAGCCTACGACATCCCGTACCTGGCCCACGCGACGATGGAGCCAATGACCTGTGTGGCCGACATGCGAGCCGACCGCTGTGAAGTGTGGGCGCCGACGCAGGACCCGCAGGCTGCGAAACGACGCGTCGGGTTCATCACCGGTCTGCCACAGGAGGCCATCATCATCCACGTTCCCCACCTCGGCGGCGGGTTTGGGCGGCGGCTCGAGGTGGACTATGTAGTGGAGGCCGTACAGATCTCCCAGGCTGTGGACGCCCCGATCAAACTGGTGTGGACACGCGAGGACGACATTCAGCACGACTTTTACCATCCCCTCAGCTACAACTATGTGCGCGCCGAGCTGGACGATACCGGCCGGCCCGCGGCCATGCCCGGGGTTCGCTCCCATCCGATGCTGTTCGGCGTCCCGACCGGCTATTGGCGCTCGATAGAGCACTTCACCGAGGCTTTCGCCCGCGAGAGCTTCCTGGACGAGATCGCGGCCCGGAACAACCTGGACCCCCATGAACTCCGCCGCGAGTTGCTTCCGGCGCGCGCCAGCGCAGTTGTGGACCTGGCTGCCGCCCAGGCCGGTTGGGGCAGCCCCCTGCCCGAAGGATGGGGGCGGGGCATCGCCTATTACGCTACCCATGGGGCCACGCACGTGGCGCAGGTGGCCGAGGTTTCTGTGGCCCCGGATGGCGCGGTCCGGGTGCACCGCGTCGTGTGCGCCGTGGATTGCGGCACCGTGGTCAACCCGGACACGGTCAAGGCCCAGATGGAGGGCGGCATTGTGTTTGGTTTGACGGCAGCGTTGAAGGCGGGCATCACCATCAAGGCTGGACGGACAGAGCAGAGCAACTTCCACGACTACCCCTTGCTTCGCATGGACGAGATGCCCGTCGTCGAGGTGCACATCGTGCCCAGCGACGAGGATCCTAGTGGCATCGGGGAGATGGGGGTGCCACCCATTGCCCCGGCGGTGGCCAACGCCATTTTCGCCGCTACCGGCAAGCGGCTGCGGCGGCTGCCCATCCGGGCCGAGGATCTGCGCGGAGCGTGATAGGGGGTCAGGCACGTCGCCGTGACGTGCATCGCATTTACAATGGTCAGCGCCCTCCTTGTGGTATACCACTTTCGTACCCCTGCCGGTCGAGGCCCTGGCGGCGAGAGGCTGCGCACTGCAGCGCTACGGCTAGGCTTCACTCACGTCGCCGAGAAAGCACACAAAGGGCCAGGCGGCGAGTCGGCGGACCAAGCGCTCATCTGCAGTGACAAAGGTGGCCTGTAGGCTCTCAGCCAGTGCCGCAAACGTGGCATCGTAGACTGTCGCCTCGGACTCGCGAGCCATCACGGCCGCCCGACGCATCATAGTCGCCGAGGGTACCACCCACACCAGGCCCATGTCGTACAAGCTTTGAACTGCCTCTTCGACTTGGACCGTAGTTAGGTCCTCTTTGTAGCGCAGCACGTTGGTCAGCTCGTAAGCCAGCAGAGTAGGCACAGAGAGCTGAATGCGACCATCGAGATACCCTGCACGCAAGGCAAGTGCCTGCTCGGCCAGGTTCTCACCCTGTCGAAACCATTTGATCACGACCGAACTATCCGGTACCACACGAGTGTCCATCAGCGAGCCTCACGCCACTGCCGAATGTCAGCCGTACTATCCTGACCGGTTCCAGGAGCAGCCAGGGATAATCTGTCCTGCACCAGGATAGCCCGCTGCACCAGAGGGTTCGCACGGGGTTGTCCTTGGGTCTCGCGAAGGCCCATGTAGAACCGGAGTGCCTCGCGGACCAACTCGCTGCGGCTGCGGTGTTCTTCCTGGGCCACACGGTCCACCTGAACCAGGAACTCGTCAGGAAAAGAGACCATTACCTTTGTAGTCATTGTCCACTCCCCTGGATCTGGTATAGATATATTATATCCAAAGGCAATACTTTGTCAATCTGTGAGAGGGGCCGGGGGTTCTGTGATTGAGTTGAGAGGCCATCCAGTGGGTGGTTTCATTCGGGATCAACCAATTGTCCGGGTCACCTTGGCCTACGGGGGCCACGATAACATCTTGGCAACCGGACAGGATCATCAGCCCCGATGACTCCGAAGGAACACCGTGCCGGTACGGCGTGCCTGCGGCTCTTGACTAGCAGCCGCTTCCGCCGCCGGCTGTCAAGACTCCCGGGCCAGCGTTTCAGTCTGGCCTGAAAAGATCCGCTTTCGTACCCCTGCCGGTCGAGGCCATTGCGGCCATAGGCCGCGCCCTGAGCTAACAAGACGAAACCTTCCAACCACTCACAATCCAGCTTGGTTGAACTCGTCCTGCATGGCGGGCAAGCGTCGGTTCTTCTCCCGCAGATTGGCGATGAGCGTTTGCCATGCCTTCTCCTCACCCATCTGTTCATACACAGCGCGCACGCGGAGTAGATAGTTGGCCGCCTCGGCATAGCTTCCCCGCCCGCGACCGGCGATAAGGCGCTCCACCTCCTCGAGATACAGACGAATAGCGTCGCGCGGCCGGCTCTCCTCGGCTGCCTGTGCTACCCTCAGGGCCAAGGTGTTTCTTCCCCAACGATGTTGTTGACTATAACGCTCCAGCGTCTCCAGCGCCCTGTCGATCTCTCCTTCCAATACGCGGTAATAGCGCTCGCCACGGCGAAAGGATGCGCCGACAATCCACCGCTGTATCTTCGAGTCGGTTAGTGGAGGTAAGCCAGTCACAATCGCTGAACCACTACCGTCACGAAACTCATCGGTAGGCTTCCCGGCGATGTCTCACCCGGAACACCCTCACGGTTGTCTCGGTCTCGTCAATCTCGTAGACGACTCGATAGTCTCCGACCCGGATCCGCCAATCACTCTCGGAGCCGGTGAATTTGCGACAGCCTGATGGTCTT
>JAMJFU010000281.1 GCA_023544525.1 Anaerolineae bacterium
AAAACCGATGCGGTAGCCATCCAGGTGGCGGTCCAGCGGCCGTTCGCTCTCGCGCTCGGGGGGGACCTCCTCCGCGGTACAGGGGATGACGGCAAAGGGTCGCCCGTAGATCTGGTTCCCCATGAAATGGCAGTCAAAAGCCCGGGTGCCGCCGGGGGCATAGCTCGTCTTGATATGGTCGCCAATGCTCCGGGGACCGCCCACGTAGACCTTCGAAGCTCCTCGTTGCCAGAGCAGGAATTTGAGTAGCCGCTCGGCATAGAACAGGCTGGCCTCAGCTTGGGGCAAGATCTCGGTCTCGAAGCGCGAGACCGAGCCATCAGGGCGTTCCAGGCCGAGCACCAGGGGCGCACCAGGCCCCGAAGCCTGCACCTGTCGCTGGAAAGCGCGATTGGCCAACACAGCCGGACGAAACCCCTCATCCAGGGGCGGCACAACACACGGTTTGACCAGTCGAAACGACATGACTTTCTAGCTCCAAACCCGGTCGAGGCTCAACGTAGACTCGGTGCGACCCTTTGGGCCGGGGCAGGCAGTTACACCAGCCCCAGCTCGTGGCTCAGCACGAGGGACGCCGCCCCCAAATTCACGATGTCGAGTCCCAGATTGGAGAAATCTACCTGGGTTTCGGCGGTCAGGGCCGACAGGGCCCGTTGCTGCATCTCCTGCCTGATTGAGGAAAGCAAGGGCTGGCCGAAACAGGTCACACTCCCTGCGATCATGATTTGGTGGATGTTCAACACGCCGACCAGGTTCGCCACAGCCATGCCCAGGTGGCGCCCGACCACCTGGATGACCTGGTGTAACTCCTCCTCGCCGGCCTCGAGTGCCTGGAGCACGATGTTGGTGTCGATGTCTGCCGCGCTAGAGATGTACTGGTGCAGGGAGGAATTGGGGTTGTTTTGGGCGATGGCCCGGGCGTGTCCGATGATGGCGCTGCTGCTGGCCACTGTCTCCAGGCAACCGAATCGTCCGCACCGGCAGTGCACGCCGCCTTCCATGACCACTACATGTCCGATCTCACCGGCGCCGGAGCCATCACCGTAATGTAACTGGCCGTTGAGCACAATCCCGGCCCCGACGCCCCGGCCCACTTTGACTACGATGAGGTTGGAGCCAACCCCGCTGTTACCAAAGACATACTCGCCGAGGGCAGCCACCTGGCAGTCGTTGGCGATGTAGACGGGCAGGTGGTATCGCTCTTCCAACAGATCGCGCAAGGGCAGGTCCTCCCAGTTGAGATTCACGGCCCGGCGCACCATCCCTCGCCGGGCGTCCATCAGACCGGGGGTCCCGATGCCGATTCCCAGGAGCGTACAATCGCTGCAGGCCACCAGTTCGTCAATCAACTCGTAGACCAGCGCCAGGGCCGCCTCGCCGTCCCGATCGTTCATGGGCAGGCTGAAACGGTGCCGGACCTGGCCTCGCAGGTTGACCACACAGCCTCGAAACTCGCTTTCGGCCAGGTCAACGCCAATCAGGTGACGGGAATCATCGGCCACACTCAGCAGGGTGGCCGGCTTACCCACTTTTGACGGCCCCTGCCCCACCTCTTCGACCAGGCCGTCATCCAGCAGTTCCGCGACGATGCTCGAGACGGTTGGTGGTGTCAGGTCGGTAACGCGGGCGACGTCAGCCCTGCTAATCCGCCTCTGATCATAGATCGTCTTGAGGATCAGGCGCTTGTTGTGGATCTTGGTTTCTGTTCGCGTGGCTTTCCGCTTGGTGCGCAAGACGCCTCCGAAGTGTATTAGTAAAATGACCTAACTTATGGCGTAAGTATACACCGTTTTTCACGGCCTGTCAAGCCCCAATTGGGGTCGACAACCAGCAGAAACAGCCAGAATCGTTGACTGTGGATCTAGTTTGATGAGAGTACTTAACTTATTCGAGCAGTGGAGGGTTTACTGTGTGCCATGGCTGAGCAGTCATGACATGGCCCATCTGGCTGCTCCGTCACCGCTGGACCAAGGGACCTGAGGGCCAAAGCTGGCGAGCTGGCCCACCTATGCAAAGCAGGGGAAGGTGACTTCAGCGGTGCCTCCCTGGCGGGAGCCAATCTGCGTGGTGTCGACGTGAGTAGTATCGTGCCCAAGCGGGCTAATTGGCGCTGGGCCTGTCCAGCCAGGCGCTCAATTATCGACAACTGCCATCACCGGGAGATCTCGGGCTAGCCGCGATCCCTGAACCATTGGCTGGCCAGGCGCGCTACCAGCCGCCGCGGCAGCACCCGGCTCGAGAAAAAGGCGACGACCTGGTTCACAAAGCCGGGCACGAAAAAAGACCTGCCGCGCTCAAAGGCACGCAGGCCGGCAGCGACCACCTCGCCGGGCCCCGGCATCGAGGCTCGTCGCTCCTGCCAGGTGCCGGCCACCGTCCAGAACTCGGTATCGGTGGCGCCCGGGCAGAGCGCCATCACGCGCACCCCATCGCCGGCCACCTCTTCGGCCAGGGCCTCGGAGAAGCTGAGGACAAAGGCTTTGGTGGCAGCATAGACCGCCATGTAGGGCACCGGCTGGAACGCTGCATTGGAGGCCACGTTGATGACACCGCCCCGCCCGCGCTGGCGCATATCGGGCAGGAAGAGGCGGGTCAACTCCACGAGGGTGTTGACGTTGAGGCGCACCATGCCGGCCTGCACATCGAAGGCCAGTTCGGCGAACAGCCCCGCCTTGCTATAGCCGGCATTGTTCACGAGGAGATCGATCTCCAGATCGAGCGCCTGGACGTCCCGATAGAGGGAGGCTGCCGCAGAGGGCGCGGAAAGGTCGGCGACGAGGACGTGCGCCATCACGCCGTGGCGCTCGGCCAGTTCGTCCGCCAGGGCCTGTAGCTCGGCCTCGCTGCGGGCCACCAGGACCAGGTCCAGGCCCTGGGCGGCCAATTGCCGGGCGAATGCCGCGCCGATGCCCCTCGACGCCCCGGTCACCAGTGCAGTGCGGTACTCATCCAGCATCTTGGTCTCCTGCGACCTCTCCTCTGGCCTAGAAGCCTTCGAGCCGCGTCACATCGACGATACCGTGGCTGAGCGCCCAGATGTCCTGTAGGAGGCCGAGCCGGCTCTCGCGCAGCGCCCTGTCCTCGTGCATCACCAGGACCTCGTCAAAGAAACGGTCGATGGCCGGGATCATGGGATGGATCGCCGTAAAGAGGCGGTCCACGTCGCTGCCCGGCTCTACCTGGGCGCGGGCCGTCTCGTAGGCCTGGCGCAGGGCCGCCGTCTCAGGCTCCGGATCGAGTCCGGGCTGGTGATCGAATCGCTGCGCCTGATCGCGCACGATGCGGATGCAGCGGCCGTAGGCGTTCAGCAGATCCATCCAATCGTCGCGCTTGACCCAGGTGGTTAACTGGGCTGCGGCCCGGAATGCCGCATAGGGGTCCCCACCCCGTTCGGCCAGCACCGCGTCGACCACGTCGTAGCGAAACCCCTCCTCCCGCCCGGTCAGGCGCGAGTCGGCTTCGCTGCGCAACCAGCCCCGCAGCCGCTCGACGACGAACTCGGACACCCCGGCCAGGGCCTGGTCCGGGACCGCGACGGGCATGAGGGCGGCTGTCGCCTCCAGGAGCGGCCGAAGCTGCAGCGATGCCTTGTGGGCGATCAGGTTCTGGACGATGCCCAGGGCGGCCCGGCGCAGGTGATAGGGATCCGCCGAGCCGCTGGGCGCCAGGCCGATGCCAAACAGCCCGACCAGGCTATCCAGCCGGTCCGCCAGGCCCAGAGCCAAACCGGGCAGGGTCTCGGGCAGGTCGTCGTCTGCAGAGCGCGGCAGATAGTGCTCAAAGATGGCCTGTGCCACGGCCTCTTGCTCGCCCGAGAGGCGTGCGTACTCGCGGCCCATGATGCCCTGCAGGCTGGTGAACTCGACGACCAACTGGGTGGCCAGGTCGGCCTTGCACAGATGAGCCGCCCGGCGGGCAGCCGCCTGCTCGTCGTCCCCCAGGCCAAGGGCCCGGCCGACGGCCGGCACCAGCTCTTCCAGGCGTTTGCTCTTGTCCAGCATGGAGCCCAGCTTCTCCTGGAAGGTGAGGGTATCCAACCTGGGCAGGAATGCCTCCAGCGGCTGGCGGGTGTCATTCTCGTAGAAGAACTGGGCATCGGCAAAGCGGGCCCGGATCACATCCTCATAGCCCTGGCGCACCACGTCCAGGTTATGGTCGTCGCCGTTGCGGATGGCGACAAAGTAGGGCAAGAGATCCCCATTTTCGGCGCGCACCACGGGGAAATAGCGCTGGTGCTTTTTCATCACGGTGACCAATACCTGCTCCGGCAGGGCCAGGTAGGCCTCTTCGAAGCGGCCCAGGACGGCGGTCGGCCGCTCCACCAGGTGCGTGACCTCGGCCAGGAGGGCAGGGTCGTCGGGGATGCGCCCGCCGGCCGACGCGGCCAGGTCCTGGGCCTGGGCACGGACCTGCGCGCGGCGCTCCTCCTCGTCGACCACGATATGCTGCTCGGCCATGGTGGGCAGATACTCACTGGCGTTGGCCAGCTCGATCTGCGGCGAACCGTGGGGGCGCAGGCCACGGGTGGTCCGCCCACTCTGGATGCCGGCATAGGCAAAGGGGACGACCTGCTCACCGAGAAGGCTCACAAACCAGCGCAACGGCCGGGAAAAGGCGACGTTGGTGTCGTTCCAGCGCATCGTCTTGGGGAAGCGCAGGTCGCCAACCAATGCTGGCAGTGCTTCAGAGAGCACCTCGCTCGCCGGACGGCCGGCCTCCCTGACGGTCGCCGCAGCATACGACTTACCAGCCTCAGTGACCACACGCAGCGCCTCGACCGGGACCCCCTGCTTGCGGGCAAAGCCCTCGGCGGCGCGCGTTGGATTGCCTTCGGCGTCAAAAGCCACCCTGGCCGGGGGACCCACGACCTCGAGGGAGCGGTCCGGCTGGCGGGGAGCAAGCCCGGAGACCAGGACAACCTGCCGGCGGGGGGTGCCCAACACCCGGATGTCGTCGTAGCTCAGCCGGGCATCGGCCAAGAGGCGAGGGACCGCGCCCTTGAGCTGTTGCAGGGCGAGGGCCAGATCGCCGACAGGCAGCTCCTCCGTGCCTATCTCCAGAAGAAACGCCTGGGGCGTTGTTGGCTCTACCCGACCGGCCTCTGCGGCCCCGGCTTGGGCTGCCTGGGCCCTGGCCGGCAGGCCTGCGCGCTGGAGGAAGGGATAGCCCATCTCCTTCCTCTGCTCGACGTAGAGACGGGCGACCTCCCGGGTAAGATCGCGCATGCGGCCGAAATAGGAGGCC
>JAMJFU010000282.1 GCA_023544525.1 Anaerolineae bacterium
CTGATCTGGCCCCCCGGTCGGAAAGGCGCCTGGGGTGCTTGTGCACCGCCAAAGTCAATTTGACGAGTTTGCCTTTTGCGGTATAATGCCCGCAAATCAGTCCATGGGTGCGCTTCTGACCATCATTGTGACGTCCAGTCCACCATGGCATCACCAACTCTAGGGAGTGAGGACTCTATTGATCAGCGTTGAGGAGGCTCTGGCCGAGATCCTGTCCCACGTTCGGCCGTTGGAGCCGGAACCAGTCCCGGTGCTGGATGCAATGGGCCGGGTATTGGCCGAAGAGATCATCTCGGACATCAACATCCCCCCTTTTGACAATTCGGCGATGGATGGCTACGCAGTCCGGGCTGCTGATGTGGCCCTGGCTTCGCCCGAGACCCCGGTGCTGCTGCAGGTGATAGGCTCCGTCGCGGCTGGGTATGTCTCCGGTGCGGAGGTGCAGCCCGGGGCTGCCATCCGCATCATGACGGGTGCGCCACTGCCTGCAGGGGCGACGGCCGTGGTGCCCTACGAGGACACCAGCGACTTTGACCGGCCCAAAGAGCAGAGGCTCGTCGAGCCAGCCAACCAGATCGAGGTCCGGCAGCCGGTCCAGCCTCGCGATCACGTGCGGCCAGCCGGCGAAGACGTCCGGCTGGGCGAGCTGGTGATGGCTCCTGGCCGCATCATCCGGCCGCAGGAGATTGGGGTCTTGGCCTCGCTGGGCCGGCCAAACGTGCTGGTGCACCGCCAGCCACGGGTGGCGATCTTGGCCACGGGCGACGAGCTATTAGAGATCCACGAGCCCCTCAGGCCGGGCAAGATCCGCAATTCCAACGAGTACACCAATGCTGCCCTGGTGACGCGTACCGGCGGCGTGCCCCTGAGGTTAGGCATCGCCCGCGATGTCAAAGGGGACCTGGTAGCCAAGATCCGCTCGGGCCTGGAGCAAGGTGCGGACCTCTTCCTGACTTCTGGGGGGGTGTCCGTGGGTGACTATGACGTCGTCAAGGATGTCCTGGGAGCTGAGGGCGAGATGCAGTTCTGGCAGGTGAACATGAAACCTGGCAAGCCGCTCGCCTTTGGCCTGCTGGCTGGGGGCGTCCCCTTGATCGGGTTGCCGGGCAATCCCGTGTCGGCCATGGTTTCTTTCGAGCAGTTCGCGCGACCAGCGATCCTCAAGATGCTGGGTCGTTCAGAACTGGCCAAGCCGACCGTCCAGGCTGTGTTGGAGGAACCACTGACCAACAGCGGCCGCCGGGGTTTTGTGCGCGTCATTGTCAGCCGGGACGAAACGGGTTACCACGCCCGGACCACCGGCGAACAGGGCTCGGGCGTGCTGACCTCCATGGCCAAGGCCAATGGGTTGGCCATCGTGCCTGAAGGGACCTATCGCCTCGAGGTGGGGACGACGCTCCCCGTGCAGATGCTGGATTGGCCGGAGGGTACCTGCGCGTGAGCAAGCAGGAACAAGTGCCCGTCGTGTCCTTGGTCGGCATGTCTGGCGTTGGCAAGACCACGGCACTTGAGCACATCCTCCACGAGTTGAAGCGCCGTGGATATCGAGTGGGTACGGTCAAGCACGATACCCACGGCTTTGAGCTGGACAAGCCCGGCAAGGACTCATGGCGCCATGCGCAGGCCGGGAGTGACGTGGTCGTCATCTCGGGTCCGCAGAAGATGGCCATGATCCAGCAACTGAGCGCCGAGATGCCCCTGGACGAGATTGTACCGCTCATGCGCGGTGTCGATATCGTCATCACCGAGGGCTACAAGCGGGGTGACCGGCCCAAAATCGAGGTGACCCGCCTCGAGAGAGGCAGGGAGTTGCTTTGCCAGCCGGACGAGTTGATCGGGCTCATGACCGACTATGAGGTGGACATGGCGGTGCCTCAATTTGCCCTGGACGACGCCCAGGGAGTGGTTGACCTCTTGGAGGACCTTTACCTTCAAAACGACAGTGAGGTGGAGAGATGACCCACATCATTTGCCGGGCGCTGAACTGCCTGTTCTGGGACGACGGGGTATGCACTTCGGAAGAGATCGAGTACGAGCCCGATGCCGGCTGCCTCACCTTTCAGGACATCGGTGACCTTGACCTCGAAGCCGAAGAAGATGACGATTTTGACTGGGCTGACGAGGAAGAGGACCTCTATGACGAGGAAGAGGACGAGTGGGACGGCGAGGACTGGGAGGAAGAGGCCGATTTTGAGCTGTAGCGTCCGCCTTCCTCCACGACAAAGGAGGACGAGTTGGCAGCGAACGCGGCCGATGTTATCCTGACCAATGGTCTGGTAGTGACCATGAACGCCCTGGGGGACCTGATCCCACAGGGCGCTGTTGCCATTAAGGGACGTGACATCGTGGCAGTGGGCGCGGGCGAAGCCATCCTCGCCGACTGGGAAGCTGGTCAGGTCGTGGATTGTGACGGAGCGGCCATCCTGCCCGGCCTGATCAATGCCCACACCCACGTCCCGATGAGCCTCTTGCGGGGGCTGGCTGACGATCTGCGCCTGGACGTCTGGCTCTTTGGCTACATGCTGCCTGTGGAGCGCGAGTTCGTCAGCGCCGAGTTTTGCCGCTGGGGCACCAAGCTCTCCTGCGCGGAAATGATCCGTTCGGGTGTGACCTGCTTCGCCGACATGTACTACTACGAAGAGGACGTGGCCCAGACGGTCGCCGACGCAGGGATGCGAGCGATCTGTGCTGAAACGATCATGACCTGGCCTACGCCGGATGCGGAAAGCTACGATGAGGGCCTGGCCCGTTGCCGGCATTTCATCGAGGAGTGGGTCCACCATCCGCTGGTTACGCCGGCGGTCGGCCCTCATGCCCCCGAGAGCAGTACTCCAGAAATGCTGCGCGCATCGGTTGAGCTGGCTCTGGAGTACGACGTGCCGCTGTTGGTGCACGTCGCCGAGACGACCGTCGGTGTCGAGGAGACCCACGAGATCTATGGTGTATCGCCGGTGGAAGCCCTTCAACAACATGGCGTGCTCCAGGCACAGGTGTTGGCCGCCCACTGCGTGCATCTCACCGAGGAGGACAGGGCTATCCTCGCCAGGCATGGTGTGGGCGTGGCCCACAACCCCACCAGCAACCTGAAACTGGCCAGCGGCCTGGCCCAGGTGACCAGGCTCTTGGAGGCCGGCATTCCGGTTGGGGTGGGCACCGATGGCCAGGCGAGCAACAATGACCAGGACATGTTCGAAGAGATGCGGCTGGCTGCTCTCCTACCGAAAGGGATTACACAGGATCCCACGGCCATGCCAGCCCGCAAGGCCTTTGCCATGGCGACCATCCTGGGCGCGCGGGCACTGGGCATGGATCACCTGGTTGGATCTCTGGAAGCCGGCAAGCGGGCCGATATTGCCATCCTGTCTCTGGACACGGTCCACAACGTGCCTCACTTTGACCTGTCGCCGGACAATGTCTATTCTCAGTTGGTCTATGCTGCCAAGGCTCACGATGTCCGGCACGTGATGATTGACGGCCGTTGGGTGATGCGTGACCGGGAGTTGCTGACGCTTGACGAAGCCGAGGTGCGCGCCGAGGCACAGCGCATCGCCAGCCAGGTCGGGGCATTCCTGGCCCGCAGGGAGCAGAGCCTGGTGGACAAGCTCGTCGCCCTGGGCACGCTGCAATGGGGCGAAACCTACGAAGTGCAGGTCAAGGTCCGTGTACCCGAAGAGGACGCCGTTGTCCAGGCCCTCCTCAATTGTCCCGAGGTGATGGTCATCAAGCCCAGCGAGCGGAAGCAGTACGATACCTATTTCTTCTTTGACGATCCGGAGACGGGCATCATCCGTTATCGCGAGGACTATCTACTGGACCGCGGCCTGGAGCTCAAACCGATCTACAACCTGACCCTGCGCGGGCCAGCCAAAGAGCGGGAATATGCGGACTCGGTCCTGCTGTCCCGATCGCGCTTTACCGCCGACGCGGACCGCAGTATGCGTTTCTACCGCGAGTACTTTTCGCCGCGCGAGGAGAGAAAGGTCGACAAGCTGCGGCGGCGTTGGCGGGTCAAGTACCGGGGCGTGGACTTTGCCGTGAACCTGGACCGTCTGATCCAACCGCTGGCCGATGAGGTCTTTCTCGAACTGAAATCGCGCACCTGGAGCAAGCACGATGCGGTGCAAAAGGCCGAGATGATCTCCGAGTTGCTGGATGTGCTGGGTGTCGACAAGGAGGGCCTTGTCGGCGACGAGTACGTCTCATTCTGAGGCTTGCGCCAGGATGGCGGTTCCGGACGGCCGAAGCATCGGCATTTCGGGTGCGCTCATGCGCTTACACGCTGTAACCAGGCGCTGGACGGTGGTCGAGTCATAAGTACTTGGCCACAATGGGCCCCAGTTCTTCGATCTTGGCCCTGGGGATCACCTCGCGCTGGGTGATCATGGCCGTGGACAACGCCGTGGCACAATCGCAGGGGCGCTCCTCGCCCAGCAAGGGCACGAGTTGGGCGATGGTCTGCTTGGAGAGGGCCGCGTTGGCCATCAGGTTGGCGATCAACATCTCTACGTTTACGGTTTCTTCCTCTTCGTGCCAGACGTCATAATCGGTGACGTGCGCCATCGTCGCGTAGCAGATCTCGGCCTCACGGGCAAGTTGGGCCTCAGGCACGGCGGTCATGCCGATGATGTCGACGCCCCATGACCGGTAGATAGTACTCTCGCCACAGGTGCTGAATCTGGGCCCCTCGATGGTAATGAACGTGCCGCCAAGGTGCACGGTGCCCCCGGCAGCCTGGGCTGCGTCGTACAAGACCGTGCGCAAGTGTGGGCAGAACGGCTCGGCAAAGCTGATGTGGGCCACCAGGCCATCGCCAAAGAACGAATAGTCGCGCTTTTTGGTGTTGTCATAGATCTGGTCGGGGATGACGATGTGGCGTGGCTCGTACTTGTGCTTCATGCTGCCACAGGCACTGATCGAGATAATGCGCTCCACACCCAAGCTCTTCAACGCCCAGATGTTCGCTCGATAGGGCACCTCGCTGGGTGTCAGACGGTGACCCCGGCCGTGCCGGGGCAAGAAGGCGATGCGCTTGCCGCCCAGTGTGCCGACGACAATCGTGTCGGAGGGATCGCCGTAGGGGGTCCGGACTGTACGTTCTTCAACATCGGTGAGGGCTTCCATGTCATAGACGCCCGATCCGCCAATGACAGCAAGTTCGACATCGCTCATGCCCTGCTCCTCCTCGTCGCGTGGGATAACGTGGCGATTATATCAGAAACC
>JAMJFU010000283.1 GCA_023544525.1 Anaerolineae bacterium
TCGCCGAGCACCAGCTCGGCTCCAGCTCTGTCACTGACAAGTCGTTAGTGCACCCCCTTCCAGTTTGCTCCTTGACTTTCGCCGGGACATGGCGTACAATTCACCTGCAAATCTTTGCAGGAGGCCGGCCATGTCGGAATACCAGGCGCTGGTTGACCGCGTCCGGCAGCACGGTCTGCGCTTGACGCGGCAACGGTCCACCATCCTGCGGGCCTTGTACGAGCTGCACGGTCATGCCAGCGCAGAAAAGATCCACGAGCGCATCAGGTCGCATCACGGCGACGTAGATCTCTCGACCGTGTATCGCACCCTGGAAAAGCTCCGGGACCTGCGTATCCTCAGCCAGACCGACCTCGGCCGGGGCTGCGCCGAGTTCGAGGTCGTCGCGAGGCAGCCACATCACCACCTTATCTGCCAATCTTGCGGGCGCGTGATCGACCTGGATCACGCCTATCTGGTGCCAGCCGAGCAGGCCATCCGCCGCGACTTTTGTTTCGAGCCAACGCTGGATCACCTGGCCATCTTTGGCCTGTGCCATGCCTGCCGCAGGGCGGAAGCGGTGGCGGACTAGGAATCTCATTGTCGTGCTATCCAAGGAGGGAATTCGCATGAAACGGTTCGGTTTGGCAGCCCACGTCCTGATCGTGGCCTTGATCCTGCTCTCCGCCTGCGGTCCCACGCAGGAACCGCTGGTGGTGGAGAAACAGGTGACGACCATTGTCCGTGAGACGGTCAAGGAGACGGTGGTCGTGCAAGGCACACCGGAGGTGGTCGAGGAAGTGATCACGCGGATCGTCGAGGTGGAGAAGGTGGTGACGGCTACCCCTGAGCCCGAGACCCCTGGCGAGGGAGCCAAGATCATCCTGCGCGTGGGCACCGGTGACAGCGGTGAAGGGCTGAATCCCCACCAGGAGATCATTGCCCGCTTTGAGGAGGAGAACCCCGATATTCTTGTGCAGCTCGAGGCTGTGGCGGGCCGTGACTACTATACGCGGCTCCTGACCCAGATCGCGGCTGGCGACGCGCCAGACATCATGCAGGTCGGTGACGACGCAGTGCCCATGTTCGTCAACAAGGGCTCCTTCCTGCCGCTAGATGGCTTCCTGGAGGGAGACTATCCGCTGGACCCAAGCATCTATCTGCCGGGCGTTCTGGGGCCGGGCCAGTATGATGACCAGCTGTGGCTCCTGCCCAAGGACTTTACGCCCCTGGGCGTGTACTATAACAAGGCCATCTTTGACGAATACGGCGTCCCCTACCCGGAAGACGGCTGGACCTGGGACGAGATGCTGGAGAAGGCCCAGGCCCTGACAAAAGATCGCGATGGCGATGGCCGGACCGATCTGTGGGGTATCCAGCTCACGGCCAACTGGACCACGGGCTTTGAGTACTGGATCTATGCCGCCGGGGGCCAGCTCATCAGCGAGGATGGAAGGCAGTACGTTGGCTATCTCGACTCGGAGGCGGCCATCGAAGCGGTCCAGTTCTACGCCGACCTGTACAACGTGCACAAAGTAGCGCCGCCGCCCGCCGACTTTGCCCTATGGGCCGGGGGCAACGTCGAGTTTGACAATGGCCAGGCGGCCATGCGGCTCTTTGGCCGCTGGCCCCAGGCCGGCTACCGGGATAACCCCAACGTGGACCTGGGTGTGGTCGGCGTGCCGGTGGGCAACGCGCGGGCCAATATCCTCTTCTGGGGTGGTTTTGGCATCTTTGCCGGGACCGAACATCCGGAGGCTGCCTGGCGCTTCCTGCGCTACTATGCTGGCGAACAGGGCTCAGAGGTCTGGGCGGACTGGGCCATCCCGCCTGTGGCATCGGTGGCCGAGGATGCGGGCCTGACCGAGGATCCCATCGAGGGGGTCTGGATCGACGAACTGGAAGCCCTGGTGCCCCGGGCCTACGTCTATACGCCCTATTGGGGCGAGACGGCCGACCCGGCACTGCGCCGCGCCCTGGAAACCGTGCTCATCGAGCCGGAGGCTGATGTAGCCAGGGTGATGCAGGCTGCTGCCGAGCAGGCGCAGACGGCCCTGGACGAAGAGCTTTCCCCATAGTGGAGGATGCGGCCCTGGACGCGGGCTCCACAGGCCCGTGTCCAGGGCCGTGAGCCTTTGACGATGCGACGCGGCACTGTTCCCCGGCGGCCGAAGCGCGGGCTCAACCTGGTCCGCCGCGAAGCGCTGACCTTCTACATCCTGATCTCCCCATGGCTCCTCGGGCTGCTCCTCTTTGTCCTGGGGCCCATGATCGTCTCCTTGATCGTCAGCTTTTCCGAGTGGGACCTGCTCAGCCCGGCCGAGTTCGTCGGCTTACAGAACTATGAGAGGATGTTCACCCGCGACCCGCTGTTCTGGCAGTCGCTGAAGGTGACAGCCGTCTACACGGCGGTCTATGTGCCCCTGGAACTGGCCGGTGGGCTGGTCCTGGCCCTGCTGATGAACCAGAAGCTCCGCTTCCTGGGTGTCTTTCGCACCATCTACTACCTGCCCTCGGTGTTGCCCGGTGTGGCCTTTGTCGTGCTGTGGATGTGGATCCTGCATCCGGATGTGGGCCTTCTGAACACGCTGCTGGGCTATGCTGGGATCGAGGGGCCGCGGTGGCTGGCCGACCCCGACTGGGCGCTGCCGGCGCTGCTGCTGATGAGCACGTGGGGCCTGGGCCGGACGATGGTCATCTACCTGGCAAGCCTGCAGGGCATTCCCCAGCAGCTCTACGAGGCGGCGGCCATCGACGGTGCGGGGCCGTGGCCCGCCTTCTGGCGCATCACCCTGCCCCTGTTGACGCCGACCATCTTTTTCAACCTGGTCCTGAGCATCATCAGCACATTCCAGACCTTCACCAGCGCCTTTGTCGCCACCGACGGCGGCCCCTTGGACGCCACCCTCTTTTACGTCCTGTACCTCTTTCGGCAGGCATTCCAGTTCTTTAACATGGGTTACGCCTCGGCCATGGCCTGGATCCTGTTCCTGCTCATCCTGGCCCTGACGCTGGTGATCGTCCGCTCGTCGGGCCGGTGGGTGTATTACGAAGGGGAGCGCCCATGATCCGGCGGCCTCACGTCCAGCCGGCGACGCCGGATGGGCGAACGGGGTTCTGGGCCTCCCAGGGTGCCCGGCGTCGCCTGCGCCAGGCTCTCAGCTATCTGCTGGCCATCGTCGTCGCCGGCTTTTTCCTGCTGCCGCTGTTTTGGATGATCTCTTCGTCGCTCAAGCCTCACTACCAGGTGCTGGAGTTTCCGCCCCGTTGGCTGCCGGACCCGATCCAATGGTCCAACTACCGCGAGGCGCTGACCTACGTGCCCTTTGGCCGCTATGCTCTGAACACGCTTTTCATAGCAGCCATGGTCATCCTGGGCCACATCTTGTCTTGCACCATCGTGGCCTATGCCTTTGCCCGGCTGAAAGCCCCAGGCAAAGGCTTCCTGTTTATCGTGCTGTTGGCCACGATGATGCTGCCCTATCCGGTGACCATGATCCCGCTCTATATCGGCTTCAACAGCCTGGCCTGGGTCAACAGCTTCCTACCCCTGATCGTCCCTGCCTTTTTCGGCAGCCCGTTCTACATCTTTTTGCTGCGCCAGTTCTTCCTGAGCCTGCCGCCAGAGCTGGAGGACGCCGCGCGCATGGACGGGGCCAACACGCTGCAGATCCTGTGGCATGTGGTCCTGCCCCTCTCCCTGCCAGCCATGGCCACTGTCGCCATCTTCACCTTTCAGGCCACCTGGAACGATTTTCTGCCGCCCCTGATCTACCTCCACGACCAGAGCAAGTATACCGTGTCGCTGGGCCTGAACTTTTTCCGGAGCAGTTACGACATCCGCTGGAACTACCTGATGGCTGCCTCTCTGGCAACCATGCTGCCCGTAATCCTCGTCTTTTTCGTCGCCCAGCGGCTGTTCATCAAGGGCATTTCCCTCACCGGTCTGAAGGGCTGAGGCGGGCGGCCCTGGCGCCCCGACCTGGGCCGCCAACTTTTATGCAGATCTAACGCTTCAACCTCGTCAAATGCTTGACAAATATGTGACAGTTTGGTATTATAGGCAGGATGTAAAGGTTTCAGCGTGGAGATCGGTCCACGCTGCCGGGCACGAAAGGAGTTGTGGATGAGTGACAAAGGAAACCAGGTCTGGGGACGTGGCATAAAGATGGGCATCGGCGCCTGGTCCTGGGGCGACCGCCTTTTCTGGGACTATGGCAAGAGCCACGATCTTGACGACGTGCGCGAGGCCTTTCAGACGAGCCTCAAGGGTGGGGTAAGGCTTTTTGATACGGCCGAGCTCTACGGTTGGGGAAAGGCCGAAAAGGTACTGGGCCGCCAGCTTGAGAGCAGCAGCCAGCCCGTGCAGATCGTGACCAAGTTCTTACCCTTGCCCTGGCGCCTTACCCGTGGCAGCCTGGTGCGGGCCCTGCGGGGCAGCCTCGAGCGGCTGGGCCAGGAACAGGTTGATCTGTACCTGGTGCACCAACCCTGGCCGCCGGTTCCTGTCGAGACCTGGGCTGAGGCCCTGGCCGATGCGGTAGAAGCAGGCCTGGCCCGGCACGTGGGTGTCTCGAACTATGGCCCGGACAAGATGCGCCGGGCGCACCAAGTCCTGGCCCGCCGGGGCGTCGCCCTGGCGGCCAACCAGGTCGAGTACCACTTGCTGCACCGGGATCCAGAGCGGAACGGGCTTCTGGCCGAGGCAGAGCGCCTGGGTGTGCGGGTCATGGCCTGGGGTCCGCTGGGACAGGGTCTGCTGACCGGCAAGTACAGCCCGGAGAACCCCTTGCCCGGGGTGCGGGGCCTGGCGTACAACCGTCGCCTGAAAGAGGTCCAGCCGTTGCTACGAACGATGCGCGAGATCGGGGAGGCCCATGATAAGACCCCGGCCCAGCTAGCCATCAGTTGGGTTATCGCCAAGGGCCCGATGCCCATCCCGGGAGCCAAGAATGGCCAGCAGGCGGCGGAGAATGCGGAGGCTGGCCGTTGGCAGCTGCCCGCAGACGCGGTGGCCGCGCTGGATGAAGCCAGCGAGCACCTGGCTTAGGCCTTGAAGGTGAGCGAGGACGGGAACAAGATGACGAGAACCCTGTGGTGGATCCGCCGTGACCTGCGGCTGGCCGACAACCAGGCCCTGGCCGCTGCGCAGGGGCACGGGCCGGGGGTGATCCCGGGATTCGTCCTGG
>JAMJFU010000284.1 GCA_023544525.1 Anaerolineae bacterium
GTCCTGACCCTGGGTGCGATCCTCTTTCGGGCTGACCCGGCGGCGGTGCCCCTGGGTGTTGTCAACGGGGATCAGGGGATCACGTCCCCGTTGACGGGTTCCATCAGCCTGGGACAGCTCATTGTAGAGGAACTGGCTGCGAGTGACTCCCTGGACAGCGTCGAGCTGCCACGGGACGCAATCGAGGGCCGGTTGCGCGACGGGACCGCCCAGGCAGTGATCGTCTTCCCGGAGGATTTCACGGTCGGTTTCGTCCAGTCGCGACAGGCCGTTCTCGATCTGCGCCTGGAAGGCTCGAATCCGACGCGCAGTCTGGCAATCACCGCTCAAGTTGCCCAGGCCGCGACGAGGGCACTAGCCAGCCTGGCCGGTGCAGGCTTGGGCGCAGGAGCCACGGCGGCCGGGGATGCGCCCAAGCCTGTCACGGTGGAAACCACCTACCTCTACGGGGGCCAGGAATTCGATGCGGTGGACTATATCGCGCCCATCTACATCGCCCTGCTGGGCATGTTCTTTGTGTTCCTCCTGGCCTGTGTCGCGTTCTTGCGTGAGCGGTCCCAGGGGACCATGGAGCGCCTGGCAGCAACACCGGCGACCCGAGCCGAGATCGTCGTGGGGTACCTGTCTGGCTTGGGTCTTTTCGGCCTCATCCAGGTGGCGGTCATCTTGTTCTACACGATCTGGGTGCTCGACATTCACTACCTCGGCAGCTTGGGGCTGTTGTTCCTCGTCATCGCCCTGCTGGGGATCGTGGGGATCAGCATGGGTATTCTGGCCTCGGCGTTCGCCCGCAACGAGTTCCAGGTTATCCAGTTCATCCCCTTGGCGATATTCCCGCAGGTGCTTCTCGGCGGTACCTTCTGGGCGGTAGCCGAGCTGCCGGCGTACCTGAGGCCGTTCGCCTATCTCATGCCGCTGTACTATGGCAATACGGCCATGCGCGACGTGATGATCAAGGGGTGGGGGCAGGCAGAGATCTGGCCCAATCTGGCGGTGCTGGTCGGCTTCGCTGCTGTGTTCATCGTCCTGAGCGCTGCGATGATGCGCCGGGAAGTCGCTTGAAGCCGGCACGCCAAGCGTCACCTGGCTCAGATTTCGTTCACACTGGCCGGGGGAAAGGGACTCCACGCGGTGTTCGGAACCTGAGTGGCTGGCGAATCAAGTGAAGGCCGCAGAGATCTGGCCCGAGACAGTCTTGTGGTCTTTGTTGGATGTGGTATAATTTGTGCTACTGGCTTTCAGCCCTGCAAGGGTGGCGACATGGCGTGCATTCGAGGTCCCTTGGGGGCACACCTGTGACAAATAACAGGGTGAGAACCTGGGAGATCTAACAGGAGACAACGCTGCAAAAGGCATCAGATAGGCCGACCCAGTTCATCGAGGGCCGGCGTGCAGTTCGAAGGGTACGGAGGCATGGCAAAGGAAGTACTATTCTTGGTCGAAGATGCGGACGAAGGCGGATATGTTGCTCGCGCTTTGGGCCACTCTATCTTCACCGAAGCTGATTCATGGGACGAACTAAAGGCAGCCATTCGAGATGCCGTGCAGTGCCACTTTGATGAGGGGGAGCAACCGGACATGATCCGCCTGCATGCCGTCCGCGAAGAAGTTGTGCCGGCATGAGGCTGCCGCGAGATCTCAGCGGCGACCAACTGGCGGTCTTGCTCAGGCGCTACGGCTACGAGGTAACGCGCCAGACAGGCAGTCATATGCGCCTGACCACGACGCAGGAGGGCGAGCACCCCGTTACGATTCCGCGTCATGCTTCGCACGGGTTGGCACATTGAGTGCCGTCCTCGGCGACGTCGCTGAGCATCTGGGCATTTCGAGGCAAGCTCTGCTGGAAGCCTTGTTTGGCAAGTAGACTTCTTCCTTCAATCACGTAGTAGCCCAGCAAGGGTGGCGACATGGTGTGCGCTCGAGGTCCCTTGGGGATTTGAGACCCTGTCACAACGCGTACTGCGAAATGAATGAAGGGAGGTCGGATCCGGGGGCCGGGTGCGACCTCTTTTGATCATCACCTCCGGGTTGCTGCAGGTCAGAGCGACCAAACGCAGCGATATCGACACATCCCTCCGCAACAAGCTGGTTGAGAATCACGACATGAAAACGACTTGACCTGTTGGGAATTGTCATCTATACTTTGCTTGGGTGCACGTACAGCTCCTGAGTGGCAGTACTCAAGCTCAGCGATGAACTGCTGGCCGCCAGGCACGGAGACGAGCAGTATAAGAAGGGATCATGCTACAAATCCCACCGAGTGTTGAGCATCGCATCACTGAACACGCTCGATTCGAGATGGAACGCCGTGGAATCTCGGAGGCAGAGATTGCACAGGTCCTTTCTGCACCCGAGCAGTCTGATCTGGTTCGACCAGGGAGGGTGGTCTACCAGTCGCGCATGGAATACGAGGAGCCTGGAAAGATCTACCTGCTACGCGTCTTTGTGGACATTGATCGGCAGCCAGCGGAGGTCGTCACGGCCTACCGCACAAGCAGGGTCGAGAAGTACTGGAAGAGTGAGCAATGAGAGTACGATATGATAGCGAGACAGACACCCTAACTGTCATCTTTGCCGACACGCCTGTGGCCGAGAGTGACGAGGACAAGCCTGGCACCATTCTGGACTATGACGTGTCGGGCAATCTGGTGTCTATTGAGATCCTCGATGCATCACGGAGGGTGGAGCTGCCCACGCAAATCGAGTATCAAGTGGTGCCAGTTGGTGCATAGTCAACGGCCAGCCTAGGCGCGGCGAAGGGATCATTCTGCTGTCCTGGGGCGTCACTACTGACCAGCATGCCGGCAGTGCCCACCAACGTGACTGGGGAAGCGGCAGGATACTCTTCTCGGATTTGGAATCAGCCTACCAATGCGGCCTTTTCGGGCACCGGACTGCTCAGATGGATGCCCACGATGGAGCACGCGGTCCACTGAGTATGCCTCAGGGTGTGGAAGTTGGCTTGGTGACCTCTACCGTTACTGACTCACTCTTCTTTTTCGTCGGATCTCCGAGCGACTGGACCCACAGGGTTACGGACAGTGCATGCCGCTCTGGGGCATCTGAAGGGGCAGCGACCTTGATGTATAAGGCCTGTGAGCCACCTTGCAGGAGCGTGACCTGCATGCCAGCTACCGTGTAGTCCGAGCAGGAATCGCCGATGCAGTACTGAGCCGTCCAGCCCTGCGGCGGATCGGCGTCCAGCCAGACCTGGAATGAGTCGGTGATATTGCCGCCGTTGGTCAGATTCAGCTCAAAGGTCACTGGCTGGGTATCCGTATAGATCGACCGGAAATCGTTACCGATGAGAAGGAGCCCGAATTCGTACACCGGCGTGACAGTGGGGGTCGGCGTGGGCGTGTCGGTCGGCGCTGACACCGTCACCGATTTCGTGACGCAGGTCGCGGCTCCGCTCTCGATCTTGAAGCTGTAGGTGTAGGTGCCCGCCGTATCAAACGAGTCCTCCCAGCGCCAGACGTAGTAGCTGCCGCTGCGGTCCACGCCGAGGAAGTCTGGGCTGCCCGCCCCGGTGAGCGACACATCGGCATAGCCCGTAAGCGAGCGCACTTCGATGACAAAGGTCTGGCCGATGGCGGGACTGGCAGGGTTGAAGGTCATCGTGTCACCATACCGGCAGGTCACCAGTCGAGTGGCCGTCGGCGCCCGAGTCAGCGTGGCCGAAGGAGTCAACGTTGGCCCGCGGGTGGGGGTTGGCTGCCGGGTGGCCGTGGGCCATAGGCGGCGGGTGGCGGTGGGCTGCGGCCGGGTGGCGGTGGGCCGTGGCTGGGTGGCGGTAGGCTGCAACGTCGGCGTCGCCAGCGGTGAGACAACGTCACCGCCAGCGCTGCTGACCGAAGAGACCGTAGCCGTTGGCGTGGAGGGCTGCGGCGTCACCGTAGCGGTGTCAGTGACCCACTCGGTTGGGGTTACGCTCATCGTCGGCGTCCAAGTAGGAGACGGCGTGGCCGTCGGCTGTGGTGTGTCGGTGGTGCGGGCCAGGAGGATCAGCCGTGAACCGCCCAGGATCAGGGCCACTACCGCCAGGACGGCGCAGACGGCAAACATCATCAGGGCGACCAGGGCTCCGCCAGCCACAAGCCACCGGCGCGCAGGCTGGCGAGGCTGTGGCCTCTGGGCTGCCCTGTAACGCGAGCAGTGGACAAACTGACCACTCAGGCAATAGCTGGCCTGGAAGTTGAGTGGGATGTGCGCCGCTTCATCTGACGAGACCGCGTAACAGCGGTTGGCCGCATTCGGCGTGGGGAAGTATACGCTCGAATCGTCAACAGCGGCCAGGTAGGGACACGATTGGGTGGTCATGGTCTCGCACCTGACAGAGCGTCCATTGGGGCCGCAAGTCGCCCCTGAGCTGACCGTGAATACGCATTCGTCTGGGACCCAGCCATCACGCGGGCGGCTTTCCCCGAGCGGCTTTCGCTTGGGCTACATGCTCCTGGGTTCGCCGGGAGCAGAGGTGAAGCAAACCACCCAGCACCAGGCAAGACACAGCCTCTCTACTCATTCGCCGATCCTCTCGTAGAATCGGTCACAATCCACAGATACCCTACTCCTACTTTGTGTGCCTTGCTCTCCATTGTAGCGCAACCCGCCGCAGACGGCAATTTCGCCAGAGAGAGAAAACATCCGCAAAAAACCTGGTCTTGAGCAAGAGAGGAGGTTCGGGAGCTCGTATCGAGATCGATGCACCATCCGGACAGCGGCTCCATCACCGTCCTCGGCCTGGACCCCGTCCGGGTTGCGAGCTGCATCCCGGAACGCATCGGCGTCCAGCTCCAGGCCACTTCGATCCAACCCAATATCAAGGTGTAAAAGTCACCGATCTCTGGCGCCTTGGCGTCCTAGCTGCATGGACCATAGCCATCGCTTGATGGTGCTCTTGCAGCGCCCGCCAGGCTGGTAACTCGCCGGGTCCAGGCATGGATCGACCTCCTTATGCGGGACAGGTTGGCAAACCTGTCTTACAGATAGTAGTCAATCAGCATACCTGGGGCGTTGGGCCAGAGGTTGGGACCAAAGAAATCTCTCACATCCTTGCTGTGCATGTGGCATTCGTTGTTGGTGTTCCTCTCGGCCAAAGATCGTCATGTCACTCGCTGCAGGTGC
>JAMJFU010000285.1 GCA_023544525.1 Anaerolineae bacterium
CACTGGTCATCACCGGCTTCTACCCGCTGACCCAGGTCTACCAGCGTGAGCAGGATCGCAAGCAAGGTGTCATTTCCTTTGCCGTGTATGCCGGTGAGAAGTGCTTTCCGCTGGCCATTGCCTGCTTCCTGTCGGCTGCTGTGTTGATGGGCTTCCTGGTCTGGCAGAATTTCGGGCCGGCGCCGGCCATCGCCGCTGGCCTCGGTCCGGTCGGGTTGGCGGCGGCCGTGGCGGTGTGGTGGTGGCGCTACGACGATAGCCAGGTCCGGCAGAACTATGTCTGGATGCTGCGCTTGGGTTACGTCATGACGGGCGGGTTCCTGGCCTTTGTCGCCTGGCAGTTGCTGACTGCGATCTAGGGTGGGCGTTCTGGTCTCGAGGGAGAATGCTGTAGTGTGACTCGGTCAGAGTACGACGTCATCGTGGTCGGTGCCGGGGTTGCTGGTTCGGCGAGTGCCATCGTCCTCGGCCAGGAGGGCTACCGGGTCCTCCTGCTGGACCGGGCTGTGTTCCCCCGCCACAAGACCTGCGGCGAGGGGATCATGCCCGAGGGGGTGCGCATCCTCGAGTCGCTCGGCGTGTTACCACAGATATATGAGCAGGGTGGCTTTCGCGTTCGCGGCCTCAAGTTCCGCAGCAAGGCGGGGGTGTGGGCCCAGGCGGACTTTCCTCCGGCGGACGGCAGCCCGGCCTACAGTGTCGTGATCCGGCGTTATGAGCTGGATGACCTGCTCCTGGAACGAGCTAAGGGCCTGCCAAACGTCACCGTGCGTGAGGGTTTTGCCGTCGTAGAGGCGGTCTATGAGGACGGGGTTATCCGCGGCGTGGCCGGGCATCCTGTCAAAGGCCGGGAGCACTCGGAGACCTTTTTGGCGCCGCTCACCGTAGCAGCCGATGGGATGAACTCTCGCTTTCACAATCGCTACGGCATCGTGAAAACGCTCTTTGCCCGTCAGCGATGGGGCCTTTCCGGGCATCTGGGCGGGGTTGCCGGCCTGGATCCGTACATCGAGGTCGTGTTTCAGGAGGGCAATGAGGTCTATGTCGCGCCCACGGGCCATGACACCGCGCTGGCTGCCATTCTCATCGAGAAAGAGGGGATGCGCGCCTTTCGCGGCAACCTGGCCGGGCAATATCACGAGCTGCTGAAAGCAACGCCCGGCCTGCGCGAGCGCCTGCGGGATACAGCGGTCATTCCACCTGTGGGCGGGCGGGGTCCGCTCGGCTATACAGTCAGCCCGGTGTACAGGCCTGGCCTGCTGCTGATCGGGGACAGCGCCGGCTTTGTCGATCCGATCACGGGCGAAGGGATGACCCTGGCCCTGAAGTCAGTATGTGCTGCGGCGCCCATCGTCAAGGCTGCCTTTGAGGCCGGCGACTTTGGCCCAGGTACCCTATCCCGCTATGCCATCGAGCGGGCGCGGGTGACGGACGACGTCAACCGGCTGACGCGACTGATGCTCGCGCTCACGCGCTATGGCGTCGTGGCCAATCGGGCCATCAGTCGCCTGAGCAAGGATGAGCGGCTATTCCAAAAGCTGATGGGCATCGTCACCGGCACGAGCCGATACCGTGACTTTACCCTCAAGGACCGCTGGGCGTTGGCCGCCGGTTGACGTGGTGACAGGCAGGGCTCTTCCGGGGGTGCCCTGGCGCGGCGTAACCGGCTGCTTGCCAGTTCCAGGCCAGGGTATACGAGCGAAACAAGGAGTCATGTAGCATGGAAGAACAAAAAAAGGCCAGGTATCGTCTTGGCATTCAGGTTGGGATCGCCCTGGCGGTCTTGACGGCGATAGAGTTCTGGGTCGCGTCGGTGGCCAGTGGCCCGGTGCCGTACCCCGTGCTCTGCGCACCGCTGGCCCCCATTACCTGGATCTCGTTGTGGGCCGCGCGCAGCCCGGGCCTGTTCATCGGCGTAGGTATCTTGCTCAAGGCGGGCCTCATCCTCAACTACTATATGCACCTCGACCACGTCCTGGGCACGGCACACTAACCGCCATGCTCGAGGAGAGGGCATCCGGTCCGGAGTTGATGGACCTTCCCGGGTTCGGGCTCGAGGAAGCACAACAGGCCTTCAAGCTGCTCGTGCCGGTCAACCGCCTGTTTGGTGGGATCAGGCCGCAGTTGTCCTTCTTCCGCCGTGAGAGCCGGCGCTGGGATCCCGAGACCACCTACCGCATCCTCGATGTGGGCTGCGGCATCGGGGATGTGGCGATTGCCTTCGTCCGCTGGGCCCGTCGAGCCGGATACCAGATCGAGGTCGACTGCATAGACAAGAACCCGGCCATTGCCGACCTGGCGGCCGAAAACTGCAAGGCCTATCCCGAGATCTCGGTCGCTTGCCGGGACGTCATGGACCTCCATGACCTCGAGTACGACTATGTCCATGCCTCCCAGTTCGTCCACCACTTTGCCGATGAGGAGGTGGCGCCGCTGTTGAGCCACCTCCTGGCGTTGTGCCAGGTTAGGGTGGTGGTGTGCGACCTCGTGCGAGCACCCCTGGCCTACGCCAGCACCTGGCTCTTTACGGTGTTCTCGACGCACGTCTTTCGCAATGATGCGCGTATCTCGGTCAAGAGGGGCTTCAAGCTCGAAGAGCTGGATAGGCTGTTGGCCAGGGCAGGCTTGCGCAACTATCGCCTGGAGAAGCACTTCTGGTATCGTTTTCTATTGGTCGTGGAGGCGCAGTAGCCCACCTCGCGCTGTTGCTCACCGGCAGCGTCTGCCGTACCCCAACCCAACGAAAAAAGTCACGGCCTGCCCCCGCACCGGCCTGTCGGATTGTCATCGTCCGAACTGGCGGGTCAACGGGCAGCTCGTGGTGCTGTGAGAGATGGAGGTTTGTGAAGTGAAAGATGTACGTATCGTTTCGTTGGCCACAGCCAATCCTCCCCTGCGGGTGTCGCAAGAGGAGAGCTACCAGGCCTACGTAGAGATGTTACCCTTATCCGACAGGGCCAAGTCCTTGTTGCAGCGGATCTTTGTACAGAATAACTCGATCGGATACCGGCACTTTGGCATGGATGCCTTGACCGATATCCTGCACAATTCGCAGGACGAACTCATTGCCCGCTATCGCAAATTCGCGGTGCCGGTCTCGGTGGAGGCTGCGCGCCAGGCCCTGGACCGGGCCGGGCTGGCCCCTGCCGACGTCGACGCCGTGGTCATCAACAGCTGCACCGGCTACCTGTGCCCTGGCCTGACCAGCTACGTCGCCGAGGCCCTGCCCCTCAGGCCAGATGTCTGGCCCTTCGACCTGCAGGGCATGGGCTGCGGTGGTGCCGTGCCCAACCTGGAGACCGCTCACAACTACCTGCAGGCGCACCCTGACCACAATGTGTTGGCCATTGCCGTCGAAATATGCAGCGCCACCATCTACTTTGATGAGGCGCCTGACATTCTCGTCTCCAATGCGCTCTTTGGCGACGGAGCTGCCGCCGCCGTGCTGACCAACCGCGCTGGCGAGGGGGGCATCCGGCTGGCCGGGTTCGCCGCGGGCCTCTATCCCCAGGACCGGCAGCACCTGTACTACCGGACGGAGAACTCCAAGTTGAGGAATGTCCTCAGCGTCGACGTGCCGGCTGTGGGAGCCCGCCGGGGCAAGGAGGTGATCGACCGCCTGCTTGCCGAGAAGGGGCTCGGCTATGGGGAGATCGACCACTGGCTGATGCACCCGGGCGGCCAGAAGGTCCTGGATGCCCTCGAGGATGGTCTGAGCCTGCCTGCCGAGGCGCTCACGCCTTCGCGGAACGTGCTGTACCGCTATGGCAACATGTCGTCGGTCTCGGTGCTCTTTGTCCTGGACGAGCTGCTGCGTAACCATGCGCCGCGGCCTGGCGACCGTGGCGTGGTGTGCAGCTTTGGCGCTGGCTTTGGGGCCTATGCGACGCTGTTGGAATTCCTGTAGGCAGGCTGCAGCACTACCCCATAGGGAGACAGACCCTTGGGCTTTTCTGGGTCCTGGCCGGTATCTCAAGGGCTGCGAGTGCCGGCCTTGACCACGCCCCTGACTTGACAGAAGAGAACGTAAAGGTCTATTGCCAGAATATGGCTTACTGAGGCAGGTCGTGGTTTGACGGCGGCTGCACTTGGTGCTATACTTTATGGTGAGCTGTGGCCTGCTGGACTCCCCCACTGCTCGTGCGCGTGCGTGACCGTGTCATGGACCTGGCGGTGCACTGGCCAGCATTCAGGAGGTTGGTGCCATGTCGCGAATCGTTTTCGTCTTGGTCTTGGTCAGCTCCCTATTGACAGCCTGTGGGTCGCCGTCGCCCGCCACCCCCGTACCCCAGGTGCCCGGCACTGTGGAGCAGGTTCCTCTTCAGCCGGCCAGCACTCATACCTCCGTGCCCGTGGCGTCCCCGCCGGCACCGACAGCCGAGGCTGCGACATCCCTGCCATCCGCCACGCCGACGCCCACGCCCACCGCGCCCCTGGTGCAAGGGATCGCTACCGAGACAGCTTCTCCGCCCGCGGGGGGATCTGTCGAGGTGCGCATCCCGAACACGATCAACATGGAGGGAGAGTGTGTGAACACGATCCCCTTCTCTTTGGTCGGCGAAGGGCTGCGAACCCTGAGCCAGGGGGAAGGCCAGATAGCGTGCGAGTTCGAGGGCAAGCCTCTGGGTGGCGAGGATCAGCCCATCGTCTATCACGTGATCCTCGAGTTTGACGGTGTGTTCGAGGGCGAGCTCCTGCTGGCCAGCCCATCCAAGCCCCACGGCTGGCTGGATGCCTACTTGATCCTGGATGGGGCCATCACCCAGTACTATAGCGGCTACCCACCCCAGGCGACCAACCCCTGTCCGGAGAGCCAGCCCTGCCGCACCCCCACGTCAGACACCATTCCCTTGCCCTTTGCCTTTGAGGAGGGGAGCACCATCGACGTGCCGTGGACGTTCATCCTGCACTTGAAGTGAGACCGTCGCAGTCTCACCGGGTGCACTAACGACTGGTCAGTGACAGAGCTGGAGCCGAGCTGGTGCTCGGCGATCCCAGGGCGCCGGCGACCACTGGTTAGTGCACCGGGCCTCACCAGATAGTTTGACGTAGGCTCGATAGCCCGCTATAATTGCCTCTTGCAGATCTGTAGCGCTGCCTGCAACCCATTG
>JAMJFU010000286.1 GCA_023544525.1 Anaerolineae bacterium
GACGAGATGACCGGCTCTACCGCCTGGGTCCGGGACATCCCCGAGTGGTCGCCTCTGGCCGACCTGTACGTCGCCGGCGAGCCTGTCACCTCCAAGGTGAACTATAGCTACCTTTACCGCCAGCCGGGACGGCCTCACGCCCGCACGTTGGAGCTGCAGGCCGACCGCGAACTGGTCGAGTATCTGGCTGAGCGGTCCATCCTGCTGACTTTCAACACCTCTTACTACCCGGGTTGGCACGCCTACCTCCTGGACGCAGCCAGCGGCGAAACCGTCCGGGAGCTGCCCATCGCGCTGCGCGGCGACCTGGGCCTGATGACCGTCCGCGTGCCCGGCGGCCTGGGACGCGTGCTCCTGCAGTTTGAGGACACGCCCATCCGCAACCTGGGCGAAACCCTCAGCCTGGCAGCGCTCGGGCTCATCGCCTTGACCCTTCTCACGCGCGCCGCTCTCCGCGTCCGCAAGCCAGCCCGGGACAGGGGGCGGGGGAAACCATGAGCCCGCGCTTTGACCTCCGGCGTCGCGTGGCTGCCCTGCGCATCGACCCCTACCTCTGCCTGGTGATCCTCTTCTCCCTCTTTGCCGTACTGCCCTTGGCCGGCCCTCAGTACTTTTTTGACGCCCACGACGCGCGCAACACCGTCTTTTTTCTGACCGAGTTCGACGCTGCCCTGCGGGACGGCGTCTGGTATCCTGGCTGGGCCACCGACCAGGCGCTGGGTTACGGCTACCCTACCTTTGTCCTGATCCCGCCCCTGGCCTACTATGTGGCCGAGGGCTTTCACCTGCTGGGCGCGACCAAAGTTGCCGCCGTGAAGTGGACCTTTGCCCTGGCCACCATCGGCGCCGGCCTGGCTATGTATCTCTATGCTCGCCACGTCATGGGCCGGCGCCGCGGTTTCCTGGCCGCCATCGTCTATGTCTACGTTCCCTACCACCTGGTCGACATCTATGTCCGGGCAGCCCTGGCCGAATACTGCGCCTTTGTGTGGATGCCCCTTGCCTTGCTGGCCTTCCACCAGCTAGCCCGGCGGCCCTCTGCCCGCCAGATGGGCCTGGCCGCCCTGGCCCTTGGCGCTCTATGGCTGACCCACAACCCCACCGGCCTGACCTTCACCCTTCTCCTGGCCGCCTACGTCCTGTACCGCTTGCTGGTTGCGCCGGTGCCCTGGGCACAGCGCTTGCGTCGCGCCATGGCCTCGCTGGGGGGGGCAATCTTGGGCCTGGGGCTGGCCGCCACCCTCCTGCTGCCCAACCTCTTTGAGCGGAGCTACATCAACCAGGAACAATGGGTGCGGGCCGGCTACGACTATGCCCTCCATTTCCTGCAACCGGCGGACCTCTTCTCCCCAGCCTGGGGCTATGCCCCAGGCACACCCGGCGCCGAAGGTGTGATGTCCTTCCAACTCGGCGCCGTGGCCCTCATCCTGGCGACTGTCGCCACCCTGTCTGCCTTCCGCCGCCCCGCCCACGAGCGCAGCCTTAGCCTGTTCTTCGCCGTCGCCAGCCTGCTGGTTGTATTCTTTATGCTGCCCCTGTCCGCGCCGTTGTGGGATCAGCTGACCATCGCCGCCCTCCTCCAGTTTCCCTGGCGCCTCCTGGCTCTGACGTCCGTCACCCTGGCCATCCTCTGCGGTTTCTCTGCCGGCGCGCTGCGGGATGCAGCTGCGGATTCACTGGCCGGAGATCTTCAGGCGGCTCGCGTCCACGCCCCGACCCTCATCCTGGGCCTGGTGGCCATCCTGGCCAGCTTCCCCTACACGCTGCCCCAATATACAGCCACGCCGGCCAGCGCCGAAGGGCCCCTTTTGAGCATCGAGTTTGAGCTTGAATACGAGGATATGCGGGGCATGACCGCCTGGAGTGACGTAATGCCGCCTGACTCGCCGCTGGTTGCCCAATACCTGGCCGGCGAGTCCCTGACCACCGCCGAAGCCCTGGCCCCCGGCGCCACCGTAGAGATGATCCGGGCTGGCGGTGCCTCCGACGAGCTCTGGGTCCGTTCCGAAACGGGCACGGCCTTGCTCTTCTACACCTACTACTTCCCCGGCTGGCGCGTCTATGTCGACGGCCAGCGCCTGCCGGATGAGGCGCTCCAACCTGCCCCGCCCTACGGCCTGCTCACCGTCGACATCCCCCCCGGCGAGCATCGGGTCCTGTTGCGCTGGGGTGACACGCCCCTGCGCATGGCCGCCAAGGCCATCACCCTGACCAGCCTGCTCCTGGCCCTGGTCCTGGTCGCCCTGCCCCGGCTGTCATTCGTAGCTTCGCGGGGACGTCTGTCCTGAGCGCCGCCACTCAGTATGGCAGCAGCCCGCCCTCCAGCACCGGTCATCCCCAGCGCAGGGCCTATCCAGAGGCCTGCCACCGCGCCAGCACGCCGGCCACCAACCCTTCCACCTCGGCCCTCGCATCCCAGCGCTCAACCCCCCGGGCCAGCAGCGTATCATACGGCGTCTCCCTGTGCCGGATGTGGGCGACCACGGCCAGCCGGATCGCCTCCTCGTCAAAGCTCTTCGCTGCGGCCGAGCGGCCCACCCGCCCGCTGTACTTGAGGCAGGCGTGCTCGGCGATGCTGATCTCCCTGCCGGACGGGCAGCCGGGGTACAGTGCGCGAACCCGCTCCGCGAACTGCTCCACATATTGCTGGTCCAGCTCCTCCCGGCGCAGCGCTGCGCGCTCCCGCCGCCGGGCTCGCACATCTGCATCGGCCAGGCACTCCTGCTCGGCCCGTTCCAGAGCCTCCTCCTCGACCAGCACCCCCTGCCGCTCGTACCGTTTTCGGGCCCGAGCCCAGCGCAGGACCACCGCAGACAGCGTCGAGTGCTTGCGGGAGCGGCGAGTCAGCGCCGCGTCGCCGGCCGGCAAAAAGACCAGGTGATCCAGGTCAGCGCAGGACAGGCACAGCGCCCCCTTGTCCTCGACCAGCGTGATCCACGCCTTGCGGCCCAGGTCCTCACCGCACTCCCCACACGTGGCTTCACTCCTGGTGATAAACACCTTCAGATCAGATGTCATCGTGCCACCTCTCTCACGAGACAGGGCCCCGCCCGGCAGGGTTGTCACCATCGTGCAGCCATGCGCCCCTCCGGCAGCGCCCCTCACACCAGCAGCCCGTCATACGCGACCTCGTAACCATGCTTTGCTGCCCACACAGCCAGCTCCGGATGGGCCGGATTGCCCTCGTGGGCGATGTGCGTTGCCAACACCCGCGCACCATCCGCCAGCAACCTCTCTTCCCGCATGCGCGCCGCGTGGGCAATCACCTGCCGGGCGCTCAAGTGATCGGTGCCCAGTTCCTCCGGCCCGTAGGTATGGTCCAGGATCACCACGTCGAACCGCAGCCCAGCCTGGTGAAACCCCTGCCAGACTGCCTCGGGCAACGCAGCCGTATCCGCCCCATAAAAGATGCACCGTCCCTCCGCCTCTACCGCGTACAGCAGGCACTCCACCTCCGGATCATGATTCGCCGGAAAAGCCGTCACCCGGTAGCGGCCAAAATCGAAGCTTTGGAACGCCTCGATTGTATGGATCTCCAGGTTTAGCTGCTCGCCCATCTCCGGATCGAAGAAACTGAGCGGCGCGCAATCCCGCTCCAGCAGGCGCGCGGCCACCTGCAACGTGCCCCGCGACGCGTAGAAATGCAGGCGCGGGGCACCCACCACGCCGTATCCTGGGCTGCGTGACAGAAAATGAGAAGGGTCCATGTGATCCGCGTGCGCGTGCGTCTGCAGGCAGTAGCGCACCCGGGTCAGCGGCCGGCCATGCAGATTGGAAGCCGTCATGATATCTGGACCCAGGTCGATCAGTAACTCGTCGTCGATCAGCGCCGCCGATCGTTTGCGCAGGCTCGGGCCGCCCAGGACCCGCGCCCGCTCACAATTCTCGCAGCGACAGAACGCCTCCGGAAAGGCGTTCGCCGCCCCCGTCCCCAAGAATGTCAGTTCCATCCTATCTCCAGACCCCCTATTCGACAGACTCAAGCCCCATCCGGCCTAGCCCGCGGCCAGCCAAGCCTCGCGCAGCCAATCTCGTACCTGCTCGTCGATGTCGTCGACAGAATACAGCTCCAGGTGATGGGTAAAGCGGCCCGGGTAAGGCTCCACGATCTCCTTCCAGCGCGGTGACGGGTCCCGGTGGCGAAAGCCCAGGGTCAGCACCAGCGGGGCCGTCTCGCCCCGCAGGTACCTGCCCGGCACCCATACCCAGGCAAACGCCTTTCTCCGGCGCAGCGCGATCTGGCTCCTGGTCACCCGCAGCTCCACCGATCCTGCCACCTCCACCGCGTCCAAAAGCGCCTCGAATAGCCGCCTGGAGCGATCATAGCCCGCAAAGAACTCGTCAATCTCCCGCTGGTTTTCCAGCACCCCTACTCTCCCAGGCACCGCTAAAGCGCCTTCTCCCGCGGATCGTCGAACAGGGCCAGGCCCATCATCTCACCCACGCCCACGATTATACCACCACCACCGGTCTGGGCAAACCGCATCACGCTCAGCATCACCGACCGCTCCCCAATCTCCAATCTCTCATCTCCAACCCCCAACCCCAATGCCCAGCCCCCGTCCTCGAATCTCCCACCCCCATATTTCAACGAATTCTACGGAAAAGTCTCCTTTACCCGTATCTTTTTCCCGATTTAGACGGTATATAGCATGGACCCATCATACACTCACTGAAGCCTGGGCCCCGACAGGGCGGGGCGGCCCTCAACACAACCGGCGCCGCAGTCCAAAGCCGCCCCTCTCCGTCCGGGGCAGCACTGCCGCTTCTCTGACCCATCACCCCCAAGCCAACGTCAGATCTGCCCTGTTCGTACGAGACTTGGATAACGAGTGCCCAAGACCACGCCTGGAGTCCCTCGCGTCTTCCTTGTTACGTAAGACATGCTTTGAGGAGGTAGTAGTATTGACAGAATTCCTTTACTGTGGTATTCTGGTCCTACCAGGAGGCGTGAGGTATGGCAATGCAGACAGTTGTAGCTCGACTGAGTACCAAGTACCAAGTCGTGATCCCTAAAGCTGTCCGCGAGGCACTGGATCTGCAGCCCCGCGATCAGCTCCTGTTC
>JAMJFU010000287.1 GCA_023544525.1 Anaerolineae bacterium
CACCCTCCCGGGTCACAGAACTGGAAGAAATCGCGTTTTTGAGGTATAATGGTGCTACGACCCGTCGGACTCTCCACTGAAGAAGGAGATCGAAGGATGAGAGTTCTGCCTCACCTGGAGTCCAGCGTCTATGTCGAGGCCGCCCAAGGGGTAGCCGTCCCCCTGTTCGGGGCGGGGACGCCCCTCCCAGCCGTCCGGCGCCATACGCTGCCCGGGCCCCAGTCGCAGCAGGTCAACCTGGCCCTCCATATCGTGCATGGCAGCTCTACCCTGGCCTCCGAGAATGATTCGCTTGGGAAGTGGCTTATCAGCCGTACGCCCCCCGTAGAGAGGGCCTCCGGCCACCTCCGCCTGCAGTTCACCGTCGATGCTGCCGGCACGCTGGAGCTTACGGCCGTACAGGGCAAGGAGCAACTGGCGGTCACACCACTACAGGATGGGACCCCACGTCTGCCCGTCGATGCCGCCAGTATCCAGCCCGGCTCGCTGGCGGGCGCCTGGGAGCGTGTCCGGGCGGGAGAGGAGTCACAGGTCCGGGAGGATCTGGCCGCGTTGGTCCAGACCCAGCCGGATAGTGTGGCAGCATGGGCGCTGCTGGCAGCCCTGGTCGTGGATCCACAGCGCAAGGCCGGCTGCTATCGCCAGGTGCTGCGCCTGGACCCTAGCAACCTGGCAGCGCTGGCCGTGCTCCGATCCCTTTCCCCGGCCGCGCCCGTCGCGACCCCATCTCGCTCCTCCGGGGCAAAGCCCCGTGTGGCACCTCCTGCACAGGGTGAGCCTGTCGCCTCCAGCGCCGAACTGGAGCGGATCCGGCCTGAGGGCGAGAGCCAGCCAGCGGCACCTGCCCAGGTCGAGGACGAGGACGCCGTCATTGCCGAGCTCCTCAGCGCGCGCCCGGTGCAGCGCCCGGCATCGACCGCTCCGGTGACAGGCGGCCTGTTCTCCCGCCTGACCCGTCGCCTCAGCCAGGGGCGCGCGGGACAGGAATCGCCGCCGTCCTCGCCTCTGCATCCGGTCTCCGATCTACAGGCGGCTCCAGGGCGAGATCCTCTCGATCCTGGCCTGATCCTCAAGCTTGCAGGCGGGCCACTATCTGCAGATGAACGGCTCCGCTGTCCCGAGTGCGGTGCCACCGTCTCCCGTGAGCAGGACAAGTGCCCCTGGTGTAGCGCCTCCCTGTCCTGAGCTGACACCCACCCCCACCAAAGATCGCGAAATAGCCCTTGCATTCTGCCGCCCGTCGTGATATAATGTTCACAGTCGGTGCTGACCATCTTCGTCGTACCCGTTCCCAACAGAAGAATACCGTTTCCTACGGGCCGGATCTTTCCGGAGCCACCTGGGGCGCTCATGTTTCATCGTGCGCTGACGGCCCCGGGCGGGAGAACACGTCTTTGTCCGTCTTGAGTTCAGCAAGGAGGTTCGCTATGAAAAAGTGGATCGTCGTCTTCCTAATCGTCGCCCTGCTCCTGCCGCTGGGCGCCCAGACCGTCTCGGCGAGTACGAGTTCCCTCATCCACGTCGTGAGGCCGGGAGAGAACCTGTACCGCATCGCCTTGCGCTACGGCACGACCGTGAGGGCCATCGCCGCGGCCAACCACATCTCCAATCCCAACCTCATCTACGTGGGACAACGCCTGGTGATCCCCACCGGGGGCTCGACCGTCCCACCCGGTTCGTGCATCTATGTCGTCCGCCGGGGTGACACCCTGTACAGCATCGCCCGGCACTTTGGCGTGAGCCTGTCCACCCTGGTAAGTGTCAACGGCATTGCCAACCCCAGCCTCATCTTTGTGGGGCAGAGGCTCGTCATTCCTGGCTGTGGCCCGGTACCGCCCGCGCCAGCAGGGGTCTGGTACACCGTGCGGGCCGGTGACACGCTCTACAGCATTGCCGCGCGCTTTGGAGTCAGCGTCTGGTCGATCGTCGCTGCGAACCACATCGCCAATCCCAACATCATCTTTGTCGGCCAGCGGCTGTTCATCCCCGACCCGTAGACCCGGCTGGCTGAGGCCCCAGCCCGGGTGGTCCCAACGGTTGATGGACGTGCAGACGCCCACAGGCTGTGTGCCTGTGGGCGCCTGCACGGGCCTACCCGGCGGAAATCTCGCTGTGCTATGGGCAGCTGCGCAAGACCCCCGCAACCCCACCCCCGCGTCTTGCCACCGGGCCATGACTGCGATACAATAACCAGCGGCTCCAGGGCCTACAACACGCGAAAGGAAACACGCATGAACAACAACGCATACGACGTCGTGATCATCGGCAGTGGACCCGGCGGCTACGTCGCCGCCATCCGGGCCGCTCAGCTCGGACTCAGGGTCGGCATCGTCGAGAAGGAGAACATTGGCGGCGTATGCCTCAACTGGGGCTGCATCCCCACCAAGGCCCTGCTGCGCAATGCCGAGGTCATATCGCTCCTCGGCCAGGGCAAGGAATTCGGCTTTTCCGTCTCGGACGTGACCGTCGATTATGGGGCCGCCGTCGACCGCAGCCGCCAAGTCTCGGAACGCTTGGTCAAGGGCGTCGAGCTGCTGATGCGCGAGTATGGCGTCGAGGTCGTCGCGGGCACCGGCCGCCTGGCGTCGCCCACAACCGTCGAGGTGACGCTGAACGAGGGGGGCTCGCGGAGCCTGCAGGCCCGCAACGTCATCCTGGCCACCGGCGGCCGGGCGCGCAGCGTCCCCGGCATCAGCCCCGACGGCGAGCGCATCCTCACCTACCGCGAGGCCATCGTCCTGCCCGAGGTGCCCGCCTCCGTCGTCGTCGTCGGCGCCGGCCCCATCGGCATGGAGTTCGCCCACGTGTGGCAGGCCTACGGCAGCCAGGTCACGGTCGTCGAAATGCTGCCCCGTGCCGTGCCTCTGGAGGACGAAGAGGTGAGCGCCGTGGTGGAGCGTGCCTTCAAGCGCCGCAAGGTCAAGCTGCTCACCTCCACGCGCCTGGAGGCCATCGAGCCCGCAGCCAGCGGAGTCCGGGTACGCATCACTGGCAAGAAAGGCCAGGAGACCCTCGACGCCGAGCGGGTCCTGATGGCCATTGGCGTGCAGCCCAACAGCCAGGGACTCGGGCTGGAGCAACTCGGCGTCAGGCTGGACCGCGGCTTTGTCGCCATCGACGACAACATGCGCACCAACCTGCCAGGCCTCTATGCCATCGGCGACCTCACGGGCAAGCTGGCCCTGGCCCACGTAGCCTCGGCACAGGGCATCGTCGCCGCCGAGACCATTGCCGGGGCAGAGACGCGGCTCCTCGACTATGAGGCCATGCCCCGCTGCACCTATTGCCAGCCCCAGGTGGCGAGCTTTGGCCTCACCGAGGCCGCCGCCAGGGAACAGGGGCACCAGGTGCGGGTTGGCAAGTTCTTCTTCCTGGCCAACGGAAAGGCCCTGGGCCTCGGCGAGCGCGACGGATTCGCCAAGATTGTCGCCGACGAGGTCAGCGGCGAGATCCTTGGCGCTCACCTGGTCGGCCCCGAGGTCACCGAGCTTCTGCCCGAGATGGTCCTGGCCCGGACTTGGGAGCTGACCCCGGAAGAGATCGCCCGTAGCGTGCACGCCCATCCGACGCTGAGCGAAGCCATCGCCGAGGCCGCTCACGGCGTCTTTGGCCAGTCGATCCACGGGCAGCCCTAGTGTCCAAAACAGAACCCTTCACTGCCACCTTGCGCGACGGAACCAATGTCACCATCCGGCCCGTGGTGCCCGAGGATGCCCCACGCCTCCAGGCCCTCTACAACCATCTTTCACCTGAGAGCATCTACTATCGCTTCCTGAGCCAGGCCAAAGAACTCACCCGGGCCCAGGCCGAGCGCCTGGCCAATGTGGACTATGACGCGCGCATGGCCTTCGTGGCCACATGTGAGATGGACTCGGACACGCCCATCATCGGCGTTGCCCGCTACGCCGAGGGCTTGGAGCCCTGCGTGGCGGAGGCCGGCGTCGTCGTCCAGGACAGGTACCAGCGCCTGGGCTTGGGTACGATCCTTCTCAGCGAGCTGACGGAATACGCCCGCAGCCAGGGCATTCATACCTTCGTCGCCTGGATCCACCAGTCGAACACCGCCATCCTGCAGTTCATCCGCCGCAGCGGCCTGCCCACCCAGAGCCGCCTGGAGTCCGGCACCTGGGAGATCCGCGTCACGCTGGACTGAGCTTCCCCAGACTTGACAACCTGCCCGAGCCTGCTATAATCACTCTGGATATTCACGGTCTGAATATCCAGAGTGTGATATAAGAGGACTGCCGGCGCCTGCAGACTGGATGGAGGGGATGCCCCGAGAATCAGATGCCCTGTCACCACAACCGATCCTGCTTGGCCTTCTCATGGCCGAGCCCCGCCATGGCTACGAGCTCTACCAGGATCTGAGCCAGCAGTTGGGCCGTGTGTGGCAAGTTGGCCTGAGCCAGCTCTACGGCCAGTTGAAGCAGCTCGAGGAGGCCGGGCTGGTCACCGCCCGGACAGAGCCCCAGGGTGCCCGCCCCCCGCGCAAGGTCTACCACCTGACGCCAGAGGGGCAGGCGGTCTTTTTGGCGTGGGTGCGCGAACCCAGCTCCCACCTGCGCCACCTGCGTGTCGAATTCCTGGCCCGGCTCTATTTCTATCAGCGGCTCTCCCTGCCCGGGCTTGAGGGACTCGTCGCCCGGCAGAAGGCGGTTTGCCGGGAGCAGATCGAGCGCTTTGACCGCCTGGCATCTGAGTCAGACGACAGCTTCCGCCGGCTCGTGCTCGAGTTTCGGCGCGGGCAACTGGAAGCCGTGGTCGCCTGGCTGGATCGCTGCCTGGAGATGCTAACCTGACAACTCGTGCCTGTGGACCCATCAGAATCACCTTCCAGGAAGCTATGCGACCGGGCAGGCTGTGCCTGGGAGTCCAGGCTGCGCGGCGAACAACCATCTGCCACCAGCTCTACCAGCTTCCTGGAAGGTGCCTGGCTTGGCCGATGTCAGGAGATGCTGACCTGACAACTCGTGCCTGTGGACCAACCAAATCACCTTCCAGGAAGCTATGCGACCGGGCAGGCTGTGCCTGGGAGTCCAGGCT
>JAMJFU010000288.1 GCA_023544525.1 Anaerolineae bacterium
AATGAAGTCAGGCCAAGGAGAATAAACGTCCGAGTCGAGGCCTGAGTCTGGCGCTTGCTCGAGATCACACAACTCACAGGGAGGATCAGAATGGACTGGCTAAGCTTTTTGAAGATCATGGCGATGGAGGAACACGCCGCGCGGGCCAAGTATCAACTGGCGGTAGACCTGGCCGAGGACGAGGACCTGAAGTCGTTCTTTGCCAAGTTGAGAGATGAAGAAGCCTTCCATGCCCAGTTTCTGGAGGGCGAGTACGAGAAACTGGAAAAGAAGCTGAGACAAGAGGGAGGGAATGCCTGAATCAGGGTTCCTGCCTCCCAGTTTGCACGTCGACCAGGATCCAGCCGCCAGGGCCAGGATCGAACGGATTTCAGGCCCTGGCTTGCCTTCAGCTTGGCTGCTGGGGCTGATACATCAGGTGACAACGGGGTCTCCCGCTGGGCTGTGGAAGCATCCACGCAGAGGGAGTATGATATGAACGCGATTGATAGAAACGTTAAACTGATCTTTGGCCGTTTGGCCGAACAGAATAAGGACCTGGGCGAATCATTGACCGTTCGCCCGTTCAGTGCTGGCGAGGTAGTTGCACAAGCCAGAGAGATGGCTCGTTCGCTCTTTTTGGTTGCCAGCGGGCGCGTCCAGCTCTACCGGACTACACGGGAAGGACGTCGCTTCGTGATCGCCACCTTGGGGCCGGGCTCCCTGTTTGGGGAGGATTCGATGCTGGGTGGTGAGGGACCTGATACCTGTGCCGTAGGCCTGGAACCGGGAAGCTTGTGGATCATGCCTCGCAAAAAGGCGATCGAGATATCGTCGACCGATGCCATGTTTGGCTTTGGTCTGATGCAGGCTATGGGTCAGCGGCTCATGGAGGCGGAGAACCGGCTGGAACAGATTGCCTATAGCACGATCTCGTCCCGCCTGGCAGCCCTGCTCCTGGAGCTGGCAGCCGATGACCCGCACAGCGTTGTCCATGCGACGCACCAGGAGTTGGCCGACATGTTGGGCACCTGGCGCGAGACGATCTCCAAGACCCTACAGGACTTTCGCCGTCGAGGCCTGGTGGCCTCGGGACGCCGGCAACTGACCCTGCTGGACAAGGAGGGTCTGGAGCTGGAGGCTGGCGGCCTCTCGTAGACGCCATTTTTCCAAGCAGGATCTTTCTATGCTATACTTGTTCCCACACGGAATTGGAGCAGTGTGGCTGGGTGGGATCGGTGGTGTGGATCGCAGGGATCAGGTCAGGACCTGATCCCTGATCGTTGGAAGTGCCTGTGTCTCCTGGGGAGAAAGGGGAAGGTTGGTCTGCTGTGGATGTCGAGCCGGCTTTGGCAGCCATCGAAGTAGCCATACAGAACGAGCTTGCAGGACAGCGCTTCTACGATGAAGCGTCTCGTCACTGCATCGATGTCTGGGCCAAGGACGTCTTTGCCACGTTGGCCAGGGATGAGGAAAGGCATACGCAGCTCCTGCTCGGGGAACATGAGTCGCTTTCCCGGAGTGGGCAGTGGCTGCCGCCAGAGGATGCGATGGTAGCAGGCGAGCAGGTCGACATCACCCGCATCGCCTTTTCTACCTCCGGGCCCGATGCGGAGCTCTTTCCGGCCGGCCGGGCCGTTAGCGACGCCATAGACCGCACATGGGACGACCTCGCCGCGATAGCCTTCGGCATCAACTTGGAGAGGGCCGCTATCTCACTCTATCAGAAGCATGCGGGCGCGGCGGGTGACCCCGCTGCTGTCCGCTCGTTCCGCTTTCTCGTTGCCGAGGAAGAAGGGCACTATAGGCAGCTCGTCGACCGCTGGGAAACCCTGACCGGCGTCGAGTTTGAGAGCTGAGTGATGACGACCCGCGAGGTCAGAAAGGAGTATGCGGTGAAAGCTCTGAACCAAATCCCCGAAGCCTGGCGCCTGGCGATGCAAAAAGAGCGCGATGCCATGGAGTTCTACACTCGCATGGCCCAGGCCGCTGACGACAAAGGGATCCGGTCCCTTTTCGAGATGCTGGCCGAGCAGGAGGCCAAACACCACGCGCTGCTGGAGGCCGAGTACCGGCGCCTGTTCGAGCCAGACCTCGAGCTGGGAAGGGAGCGGCTGCCCCTCACCTGGTATGAATGGGAAGAGGACTCGTTCCGTCTGGCCGATGAGCTGGACTTGCCTGTCATGCTCTACATCACCGCTCCCTGGTGTGAACCATGCCACCTCATGGAGCGCACGACCCTGGCCGAGCCAGAGGTCGTGACCGCCATCAATGACACCGTGATCCCCATCCTCGTCGATGCCGACAAGCGCCCTGACGTCGACAGGCGCTACAGCAAGCAGGGCTGGCCTACGACGGCCTTTCTCAACGCGCAGGGTGAGGTCCTCGAGAGCCACAATTTCATGACCACCGAGCAGGTGCTGGCAGCCCTGCAGCGTGTTAAGGGCCGCGTTCAGGGCGACGTGGTCGTGGCCAAGCCGGCCATTGCCTTCCGGTCCGACATGGAGGCCCCCGAGCTGGAGGACCAGCCCGAAGCGGTTGGGGAACTGCACCCTGCCGTAGTGGAAGAGATCTGGCAAAAGGTCGTGGCCGAGTTCGATGAGAAGCATGGGGGTTTTGGCCAGGCACCCAAGTTCCATCACGCCGATGCGCTGGAGTTTGTGTTGGCCATGCTGCATCGCACCGGCGATGAGAAGCTGGCCAAGGTTGAGCACACCTCTTTGCAGGCCATGGCCCAGAGCGGCCTATACGACAAGGTCGAGGGCGGGTTCTTTCGCTACGCGGCGAATGCCGACTGGAGCGAACCCCATTTCGAAAAGTTGGCTGGCGATCAGGCCAGGCTCCTTGAGCTCTATCTTCGCGCGTACAAGGCAACTGCCCAGCCAGCTTACCTGGACGTCGCCCGCGGCGTCCTGGGCTATATCGACGCTGTGCTCTGGGATAGGGACCGGGGCTACTTCTACAGCAGCCAGGAGGCAGATCTAGAGTACTACCATCTCGATGCCGCGGGGCGGGCAGAGCGGGAGGCACCTTACGTGGACAAGACGGTCTACACCAGGCGCAACGCGGCCATTGCCTCGGCGTACATGCTGGCCAGCGCGGTCCTGGATGATCCCAGGTACGCTGACCTGGCCATCCGCGCCCTGGAATTCATCTGGCAGAACGTCTACAAAGAGGGGCTTGGCATGCATCACTATTTCGACGGGCAGCTCCATGTGCCGGGCCTGCTGATCGACCAGGTCACTATGGCCTCTGCCTGGCTGGATGCGTACGAGCACTTTGGCCGCGAGATCTATGTGAAGCGGGCTCAGACCCTGGTCCGTTTTGCCGACAACGCCCTGCGAGATGAGGACGGACGCTATTTCGATGCTTTGGCCACACCCGAGGCGGTAGGGCGCCTGCGGCACCGGGCCAAGCCTTTCCAGGAGAACGTGCTGGCCGCTGAGGTCAATCTGCGTCTCTTCAGGGTGACGGGTCACGACGCGTACAGGGCTGCGGCGCAGCACACCCTGGAAGCGCTCGTACCCCACTATGCCGACATGGGGCTTGATGCTGCGCACTTTGGATTGGTGGTCGACCGCTTCCTGCGCAAGCCGCTACTGATCACGGTCGTGGGTGAGAATGAGGATCCCAAGCGGGGTGAGTTGGTGCGGGCTGCCCGGCGCGCCTATGCCCCGAACAGGACCGTCCAGGCTGTGGATCCCCAGTGGGAGCCCGCCCGCCTGGCACGCCTTGGATACCCGGCGGAACCTGCCCCGGTGGCCTATGTCTGCCTGGGCAACCTCTGCGCCCGTCCCACTGCAGACCCTAACGAGCTTCTGGCCCAGGCCCAGGCTATGGTAGGCCAGGAGCGCGCTGGCCTGGCCGGCACCTGGGAATACAAGGGCTACGTGGTCGACGAAGGCTTTAAACCGGAGCCGGGGGAGCGTTTCCAGTACTTTTTGCGGATATTCAAGAACGACGAGCGGGTCTTTCGCTACTGCGTCTGGACGTCGAAAAATGCAGTTGTCGCCCGCTGGCCTGGCGTGGATCCAGACACAGAGGCAGGCCGGGCCGAACTCGAGGAGCACCTGCGGGCTGAGGGCCACAAGCGGGTCGAGCAAAAGATCGCTGAAGGGGCTTTTGAGAACTGGCTACTCAACCTCGGCGCGGACGGAGAAGAAGAGGTGATCCTGGAGGAACGAGATGAGTGAGCTGGATTCGGCGCTGGCGGCCCTGGAGATGGGCATCCAGACCGAGATCGACGGCTACAATTTCTATACCCAATTCGCCGCCCGGACCCAGAACGCTGAAGCCAAAGAGATGTTTGAGCGGCTGGCGCAGGATGAGGTCATGCACCTGGAGCTCTTGCGTAACAATCGAAGAATGCTCCAAGACAGCGGGCAGTGGCCCGAGCACGCTGTGCTCGAGTTCCCTGGTCGCAAAGGCGCTCCCATCTTTTCTGGCGAGCGGGTCACGAAGAACATTGTCGATCATACTTCCGACCTCTCTGCGCTGCGCCTGGCCTATCTGATCGAGAAGGATGCGGTGGACTTTTACCGGCGAGCCGCCGGCGAGATGGAAGACGCCAATGGCCAGCGGATGTTTCGCGACCTGGCCCGGTGGGAGCAGGGGCATCTGGATATGCTCGAGTCTGAGTACCGTTCCTTGCTCGATCACTTTCAGTCGGCCATGGGCTTCACACCGTTTTAGACATAATCTATTGTACAACAGGCGTCTATGACGTCTGGGCAACCCTGACAACGTAGTCGTCCTCTCAACGTGGAGGCTGTCCCAAAGGGGCTTAATTGCTAACATGAAGGAGGACGACTATGTTATTTGTTGGGAATCAAATTCGGCTGTCGCGGCCGCCTCTGGATTCGGCGGTCAAGCAGCGGTTCGACCTGCTGATCAAGACGCTGGCTCGCCGGCAGGTTGAGGCCGGGGCCAATTGGCTGCTCGTCGACCTGGGACCTCGTCGCAAGAGGGCAGCGGATGACCTGGCCTGGTTGGTGAGGACGATCCAGGCCGAAGTCACCGTACCCCTTG
>JAMJFU010000289.1 GCA_023544525.1 Anaerolineae bacterium
CCCCGAAACGCCGACCTCGAACGGATCGAGGTCAACTTTGAGCAGAGAGCTGACGGCCTTCGCATCGAGGCGGTGCGACCCGGGATCACCGGGGGCAATATGTCCGTCCGGCTCGAGATCCTCGTGCCGCCCGGCACAACGCTCGACCTCTCGCTGGGGGCCGGCACCGTATCCGTGGAGGGATTGGCCGGAGCCATCCAGATAGACAGCGGAGCAGGCAACGTCGACATCCGATCTGCTGAGGGCCAGGTCCGTGTGGGGCTGGGAGCAGGCAACATCGACTATGAGGGCATGCCTTCAGGGGACAGCCAGCTTACCAGCGGCGCCGGAAACATCGACATCGACTTGCCTCCTGATGCGAACGTGCGCATCGACCTGGACACCAGCATCGGAAACCTCACCATCCGTGGCTTTGACGTCGAGGGTCAGGTCACGCGACAGAGCGCGCGAGGGATCATCGGCAGCGGCGGCGAGGCAAGTATCACTGCCCAGACCGGCGCAGGCAACATCACCCTGCGCTGACGCCAGCCGGTAGGCAGGGGCCATCGCTAGCGGCCGTAGCCGCTAGCACCTGGCGCACCCTGGTGCGTATAGAGTGTAGATCGGCAGCGCGCTGCCTGGGAAGGGCTGGCTTGAAGCCGGCACTTTGCATGACAAGTCTACGCACGTTCGGGTGTCTGGCCTGCTGCCGGAAAGGAGTCTGAAGTTGAGCAAGAAGGATAGGGACAGGGTTCCGTTGCTGTTGTGGCCGTTCTGGGCCATCTGGCGGCTCGTCGGATTTGTCCTGGAGCTGACAGGGCGGCTCCTGGGCATTATCCTGGGGCTAATCCTGATAATCGCGGGCGTCGTGCTATCCCTGACCGTCATCGGTGCGGTCGTGGGCATCCCCCTGATCGTCCTTGGTTTCCTACTGATGGTTCGCGGGCTGTTCTGAGCCAGGACCGGATGCTGCAACCCCACCCCGGCAGAGGCCGGAGTCTAGCTCCGGCCTTTCATTGTGTCGGAATAACCGTGCCTTCCTTACAGATTTCAGCACCGCCTTGCGCTAGGATAGACATCATAAGTATGCACCGAATCATCTAGGCACGAAGGAGACACGATGTCCAACCGCCTGGTTAACGAGACCAGCCCATACTTGCTGCAGCACGCCGACAACCCGGTCGACTGGTACCCCTGGGGCGAAACGGCACTCGAGAAAGCGCGCAGGGAGGACAAGCCTATCTTTCTCAGCATTGGCTATTCCGCCTGTCACTGGTGCCATGTGATGGCCCACGAGTCCTTCGAGGACGATCAGGTGGCAGCCATCCTTAACGAGCACTTTGTCAGTATCAAGGTTGACCGGGAGGAACGTCCAGACCTCGACCAGATCTATATGAGTGCTGTCCAGGCCATGACCGGCGGAGGTGGCTGGCCTATGAGCATTTTCCTGACACCGGATGGCGAGCCCTTCTACGGCGGTACCTACTTTCCGCCTACGCCCCGCTACGGCATGCCATCCTTCAGCCAAGTTCTGATTGCCCTCGCGGATGCCTGGCAAGAGCGCCGGGAAGAGCTGGTCAAGGGCGGCCGCCAGATGGCTCGAGCCCTGGCCGAGCAAGCAAAGGTTGCCCCGGCCTCGGCATCGGTCGCCCTGCAGGCAGACACGTTGCAGGCAGCCTTTCGTGATCTCGGCCTGCAGTTCGACGCCCGGTATGGCGGCTTTGGCCAGGCTCCCAAATTCCCGCAGCCTATGGTCCTTGAATTCCTGCTGCGGTATCACGCCGTCACTGGCAGCGAACAGGCCTTGCACATGGTCACCCACACCCTGGACAAAATGGCCCGCCGCGGCATGTATGATCAGATCGGCGGCGGTTTCCACCGTTACTCCGTCGACGACCGGTGGCTGGTGCCGCACTTTGAGAAAATGCTGTACGATCAGTCACAACTGGCCCGCGTCTACCTCCACGCCTGGCAGGTTACGGGCAACGAGTTCTTTCGGAGCATCGTCGAGGAAATCCTTGACTACGTGGTGCGCGAAATGCTCGATCCGGCTGGCGGCTTCTATTCTACTCAGGACGCCGACAGCGAGGGCGAAGAGGGCAAGTTCTTTGTCTGGACGCCGGACGAGATCCGCGAGGTTTTGGGCGACGACGCAGATGAATTCATCGCCGCCTACAGCGTGACACGCCACGGCAACTTTGAAGGTAAGAACATCCTCGAATTCGTCGGCGACATGGAGCAGCGCCCGGCCCTGGCCGAGGCTCGCCGCAAGCTATTCGAAGCTCGCGAGCAGCGGGTGCACCCCGGCCGCGACGAGAAGATTCTGACGTCGTGGAACGGTCTGATGCTGGCCGCTTTTGCCGAGGCGGCGCGGGCTCTGGATCGCGATGACTATCGCACGATCGCCGAGCGGAACGCTGATTTCCTCCTCCCTGAGCTGAGACAGGGGAATGGGCGTTTGCTGCGGACGTGGAAACGCCATCCTGAGCGTGTCCTGAAAGGACCCAGCGAAGGAGCGGGCGAGGCCAAGCTCAACGGCTACCTGGAGGACTACAGCTACCTCATCGAGGGACTGCTGGAGTTGTACCAGACCACCTTTGAGCCGCGCTGGTTCGTGGCGGCGCAGGAGCTGGCGGAGACGATGCTTGAGCGCTTTGCAGATTCCGAGGGCACACTCTACGACACCAGCGACGACCACGAGACCTTGATCACCCGCCCTCGCGACCTGCAGGATAACGCCACGCCCTCAGGGAACGCGATGGCCGCCACCACCCTGCTGAAGCTGGCCGGGTTCACGAACGAGCTGCGTTATGCCGATATCGCCCACCAGGCGCTGGCTCAAGTACAATCCATGATGGCTCAGTACCCGCTTGGGTTCGGCCAGTGGCTCCAGGCGCTGGCGTATGCCCTTTCGAAGCCGAGGGAGATCGCCATCGTCGGGGATCCGGACACTGCTGGCACACAAGCCTTGCTCAACGTGGTTCGTGATGGCTACCGGCCCTTCCAGGTGGTGGCCCTGGGTGCATCAGGCGCACAAGCCTCTGCGGTTCCGCTCCTGCAAGATCGAGGACAAGTGGATGGGAAAGCAGCAGCCTATGTGTGCCGCGATTTCACCTGCCAGGCACCTGTCACAACCCCACCGGCACTGGAAGGGCTTCTCGGCGGAAACTGAGAACGCGCAGCTTTCGTGCTGCCGTGGCATCTGCGTCGCCTCGCCTGATCGGTGAATCCTAGGTTGACAATCACTCAGGCGTCATGTTATACTAGCATGCGAATCAGTCTTGCTTGAGGTCTGGATATGGGTCCTACATCAATAGAGGAAGAAAAGATTGCGGCGTTCTGTCGCAAGCACCACGTACGTCGCTTGGCTTTCTTTGGCTCCACCCTCCATGGGGACTCGACGGCCGATAGCGACCTCGATGTGCTTGTCGAGTTTGAGCCCGATCATGTACCTGGCTTGGCCTTCTTTGCCATGGAAGCGGAACTATCCGAGCTTCTGGGGCAGAAAGTGGATTTGAACACACCAGGCTTTCTAAGTCCCTACTTCCGCGATCAGGTACTGGCTGAAGCTGAGGTACACTATGCCCGGGCGGAATAGATACCTTCCCCTCCGCCACATGCTTGACCACGCCCGCGAAACGATTACTCTCGCACAAGGCAAGGACCGCACAGACCTGGACGATGATCGCCTCCTGGAGCTCGCGCTGGTGCGACTGCTGGAGATCGTCGGCGAGGCAGCCAGCCGAGTGCCAGGCGACGACCGTACAAGATACCCCCAGATCCCCTGGCCTCAGATCGTCAGCCTCCGCAACCGGCTGATCCATGGCTACGACGCTGTCGATCTGGACATCCTGTGGCAGATCATTGAGCGCGACCTGCCCCCGCTCATCGCCGCGCTGGAGATCATCTTGTGCGAGGAAGACGAGAAGTAGCAGCCTGAGACACCTCGCTCGAGACGGGCGACCACCACGAGGCACTGCTCCCCCGCCCTCGCGACCTGCAAGACAATGCCACGCCCTCGGGAAATGCGGTCGCGGTCACTGCCCTGCTCAAGCTGGCAGGCTTCACTCATGACCTGCGTTATGTCGATTTCGCGCACCAGGCGCTGGCCCAGATGCAGCCCATGATGAGCCAGTATCCGCTGGGTTTCGGGCAATGGCTGCAGGCGCTGAGCTACGCCCCTTCAAAGCCGCGAGAGATTGCCATTGTCGGTGACCCTCAAGCCGCCGACACCCAGGCCTTGCTGAACGTCGTTCGCGAAGGTTATGGCCCCTTCCAGGTCATGGCTCTGGGAACACCGGACGGACAGCGCCTCGCCGTTCCGCTCCTTCAGAACCGAGGATTGGTAGGTGGGCAACCCGCAGCCTATGTGTGCCGCGATTTTGTCTGCCAGGCGCCGATGACAGAGCCGGAGGGACTTCGGGCGCAGGTGGAGTCGTGGTGATGGTCCTCTGGAGTATCGAACGTAACCTGGTTTTTCGGTAGATGCCATCTGGCGCCCCATCGCCTGCGGAACTTCGAGGGCGTCATCGTTCGCCAGGCAGCGAGCGGGGATACAGTGCCTGTGGGCTGCTTCCGAGATCAAGCGGCCTTCTACTGCTTGCTACTCTGGCTCCAGAGGCTGAGTGTTACCCTATTGCTCGTGCAGGAAGATTGCTGTCAATGAGCGACACCTACCCCTGAGACAGGGTAGGTGTCGCAAGCGTTTCTATCGTGCTCTGATCAGTCGGGCTTACCGACGCACCAGAGTGTCCAGTCTTCTGCAAGTACTTTGGTGATCTCTCCACTGTCGTAGAAAAACTGAAAATGGAAACGGACCTCTAGCCACCCATCACTTTGCATCTTAACAAGAAAATGAAGGTTGCCCGCAGCATCTGGTACAATAAGGTTGAGAGACCAAAACTGTACCAAGGAGATGCTGATGCGGGACAACCTTCGACTCTATGATACCATGATTGCCAGGATTGGCAAGTTGCTTCCAGAAGAGCGGGTAACGCGAGTGCGTAACTTGGCCCTTTT
>JAMJFU010000028.1 GCA_023544525.1 Anaerolineae bacterium
CTTTTCCTTCCTGAATCCGGCGCACGAGCGGCTGGTCGGCGAGCGGCTGGCCGAGCTGGGGGGAGAGAATGCCCCCTTCGTCTCGCTCTCATCTGACGTGCTGCCCGAATATCGCGAATACGAACGGACGTCGACGACGGTCATCAATGCCTACGTGGGACCGCTCACGAACCGCTATCTTGCCAACCTGGAAACGGGTCTCGAAGGCAGGCGCCTGCGGATCATGCAGTCGAACGGTGGCATCATCTCGGCCGACTCAGCGCGCGTCCTGGCAGCCCGCACCGCACTGTCCGGACCGGCAGGCGGCGTGGTGGGTGGCTTTGAGCTGGCGCGGCAAGCCGGGTTCGCAGAGGTGATCACCTTCGACATGGGCGGTACCAGCACCGACGTCTCGCTGTGTCCCGGGCGGATCCAGGAGACGACAGAGGGTGCGGTCGCCGGCCTGCCCCTGCGGCTGCCTATCATCGACATCCACACGGTCGGTGCGGGGGGCGGCTCCATTGCCAGGGTGGACTCGGGCGGGGCTTTGCGCGTGGGTCCCGAAAGCGCAGGCTCGGATCCCGGGCCGGTGTGTTACGGACTCGTCACGGACGAGGGAGCGCCGGCAGCCAAAGAGATCACGGTGACCGATGCCAACCTGGTGTTGGGTCGCCTTGATGCGGACCACTTCCTTGGTGGGCGCATGAGCCTCGACGTCGACCGGACGCTGGTCTACATGCAGGGCCTGGCCCGGCAGCTGAGCCTGCCCCTGGCGGTCACCGCCTGGGGCGTCGTCCAGGTTGCCAACTCGAACATGGAGCGGGCGATCCGTAGCATCTCGATCGAGCGGGGACACGATCCCCGGCGCTTTACCCTGGTGGCCTTTGGCGGAGCCGGTCCGCTGCACGCCTGCGAGCTTGCCCAGGCGCTGCACATCCCCCGCGTCGTCATCGTCCCACATCCGGGTGTACTGTCCGCGCTGGGCATGATCCTGGCCGACGTGGTCAAGGACTATTCGCAGACCGTCATGCTACCCGCGCAGGGGCTCGAGGCCGCCACGCTGGACCACCTCTTCAGGCCGATGGTTGAACGCGCCCGGTCAGAGTTGCTGGACGAAGGCCTGAGCGAGGCTGACATCCGCTTCCTGCCTGCCCTGGACATGCGCTACGCCGGCCAATCCTTCGAGCTGACCATCCCCCTGTTGGGCAGAGCCGGGGACAGCGACATCACCGCGCCGGTCGTCGCCCTGGACCCCGCGCGCGCCGTCTACGACTTTCACCAGGCCCACCAACGACGCTTCTCCTATGCCAATGCCGGCGAGCCGGCCGAGGTCGTCAACCTGCGGCTGAAGGCCGTTGGAACGACGGCCAAGCCCGAGTTCGTACGCCAGCCCACTGGTCCGGTCGACCCCAGGGCCGCACACATCGGTTATAAGCAGGTCTATTTCGCCGACACCAACGCGCCGCGGGCGGCCCGGCCCATGCCGACGGCCCTCTACGAGCGGGCCCGTCTCGTGCCGGGCAACATCGTCATCGGCCCGGCCATCATCTTTCAGATGGACACGACGACGGTCATTCCGCCACGCTGGGCCGCGACGGTCGACGAATGGCAGAATCTGGTCGTGGAGATTGGCCAGGCATGAACACAGCAGACCCCATTACCCTCGAGATCTTTAAGAACTTGTTCGTATCGGCCGCCGATGAGATGGGGGTGACCCTGGGGCGCACGGCCTATAGCCCCAACATCAAGGAGCGGCGGGATTTTTCCTGCGCCTGTTTCCTGGCCGAGGACGGCGGCCGGGGCGCGCACATGATCGCCCAGGCAGCGCACATTCCGGTGCACCTGGGAGCCATGCCTGCCTCCGTCCAGGCGGCCATCGAGACCTTTGAGGATTGGCAGCCCGGCGACCTGGTCGTGCTCAACGACCCCTACCTGGGCGGCACCCACCTGCCCGACATCACCATGGTCTCGCCCGTGTTCATCGAGACGGCCGCGGCCAAAGCCCCAGCACTGCACGCGCCAGAGCCGGCAGACGGGCAGCGGCGGCTGGTGTTTTTTGCCGCCAGCCGCGCCCACCATGCCGACGTGGGGGGCATGTCCCCCGGCTCGATGCCGCTCGCCAGTGAGATCTACCAGGAGGGCCTGATCATCCCGCCGGTCAAGCTGGTCGAAGCAGGCCGCATCCAGCAGGGCGTGCTCGACTTGATCCTGCGCAACGTGCGCACGCCTGCCGAGCGCCGCGGCGACCTGGCCGCCCAGATGGCCGCCCACCGCGTGGGCGAACAGCGCCTGCAGGAGATTGTGGCACGCTATGGCCTGGAAGAGACGGTGCGCTACGCTCGGGCGCTGTTGGACTATGCAGAGCGGCTGACCCGGACGGCCATTGCCCAGATCCCGGACGGGACCTACACATTCGTCGACGAGATGGATGACGGCGGTTTGCCCGAGGGCGCAGCCGGGTCGCCGGTGGCACACAGCTTGGCTGCCGAAACGGATGGCGGACCCCAGATCCACGTCACGGTCACGGTGCAGGGTGACTCTATGACCGTCGACTTTTCCGGGTCCAGTGCGGCGGTGCCCGGCCCGTTGAATGCCGTGCGGGCCATCACCGAGTCGGCAACCTGGTACGTCGTGTGCTGCGTGACGGGTGCCGCCACCCAGGGCGGTGTGGTCAACGGCGGCACGTTCCGTCCCGTGCACGTGATTGTGCCTCGAGGCAGTCTACTCGATGCAGAGCCGCCCCACGCTGTGGCCGGGGGAAACGTCGAGACCTCACAACGGGTGGTGGATGCCGTTCTGGGCGCCCTGGCCCAGCCCCTGCCGCACCTGATCCCGGCAGCCAGCCTGGGGACCATGAACAACTTGACCGTAGGCGGCCACGACCCGGAGCGTGGTGAGCGCTTTGCCTACTACGAGACGGTGGGTGGGGGCGCCGGAGCCGGTCCCGCGGGAGACGGGCTGTCGGGTGTGCACGTCCATATGACCAATACGCTAAATACGCCGGTCGAGGCCTTGGAGTATGCCTATCCGCTGCGCGTGAGGCGGTATGCCCTGCGGCCAGGCTCGGGCGGGAAGGGGCTGCACCGCGGCGGCGACGGACTGGTCCGCGAGGTCGAGTTCCTGTCTCCAGCCGTGGTGACGATCCTCTCCGAGCGGCGCCGGACCGCACCCTATGGGCTGGGCGGCGCGGATCCGGGTGCCCGGGGCAAAAACCTGCTCACACAGCGGGGCACCACCAAAGCCCTGCCAGGCAAGGTCCAGACCCAGGTCGAGCCCGGAGACGTCCTTAGCCTGCGTACTCCAGGCGGCGGCGGATGGGGCACCGCGCCAGAGCCCCGAGAGCTTAGCGAAGGTGAGTAGGCCGTCCGGACAGCGCGCCAGATCCTCGAGAGCTTAACGAAGGTGAGTAGACCGTCCGGACAGCGTGGGTAGTTGCGCTAACACAAGGCCCACACCGCGGGGTGTGGGCCTTGTGCTAGTCCTCATCACTCACTCGAGAGAGCTTTTGGGTGGCACCAATTTCCACCAGAACCGCTTCAGCGCCGCCGTCCGGTGCTCAACCCAGCCGCGCCACAGTGCCGCCCAGGCCTCGTGCCAGGCGACGTCGGCGTGGGTCTCGGCCACAGGCCTGCCGCCAAAGCGCTCCTCCACGTAGTAGCCCGCTATCTGCTCGACCGCCCGCCGGCCCTGGGGCACATTCTCGGCCACCACACCGGCATACTCGTATGGCGTCTGGTGCGAGAGCGGTTCGATGCCGAGCAAGCGCCGCACCCAATCGACCAGGTCCGCGTATACCCGCTCGGCAGCACTCAGCCCCTGCATGCGGCGCTGACGCCGGACCGCATACACCGCCCAAGCCCCAGCCATTACCAGAGCCAGGCCGGCGATGGCCAGGATCCAGACCCGGAACCGCAGCCATAGCCTCTGCAGGCTCGACTGGGATGTCCCGCCCAGGGCACGAAGATCGGTCTCTGCATCCATGTTGTCCAGCATTTCGATATCCGGCCGGATGGGCGTTGGCCGCGCCGCTGGCTCTGCCGGATCTTGGCTGCGGGGCCGGGTCAGTGCTGGACGACCCCCTGTCGGCTCGAACTCGATCCAGCCATAGCCAGGAAAGTATACCTCGGGCCAGGCATGTCCATCGCTCTCGAGAACGCGATACACGCCTTCCTCTTTGGTGGTATGGATGTAGCCGCGCACATAGCGGGCAGGTATGCCTGTAGACCGCAGCATGACCACCATCGCCGAGGCATAGTAATCGCAATAGCCCTCCTGGACGTCGAACAGAAAGTAGTCAACGCCATCCTGCCTGAGGCCAGGCCCCTCGATCTGGAGGCTGTAGGGGATCTTGCGCAGATAACTCTCGACGGCCTTCGCCTTGTCATACGGCGTCTCCAGGCCTTCGGTCAGTTCTTCCGCCAGCGAACGCACCCGGTTGGGGAGTGAATCGGGCAACTGCAGATAACGCGGGTCTACCCAGCTGGGATAGTCTGTCCCAGCCTGGCGCAATGACTCTTCGTCCGCCTCGCTCAGCGAGGATAGCACCCCGTATTGCTCACCTGCTTTCAGTGGCTGGCGCGCATACAGGATCGACGGATCCCCTGGTGCGGCAGGAAAGACCGAACGCTCGGGGGTACGGCCCACATTCTCCTCGTTCGTCACCAAGGAAACCGCTGCCCGCATGGGAATGTCAGCCCACAGCGGTTGTCCGGCCGCAACCAGACCCTCGTTCGGACCCAAGTCCTGGTGCAGCGTGACCGTCTGGGTCATTTCAAAACGGAGGTCGAGCTCGGGGAACGCCAGGGTCTGCTCATCCGCCTCCAGCAGCACGGTGTCGGGATCCGTGTTGACCCAGCCGTCGCCGACATAGTCGTGAAAAGCCATGACACGCCAGTACCGCCCTGAAGCCGCATCGACATCCACTACCGGGATATCCTCCAGATTCACAGGGCCACCGAACCACATCCGGCGCTCGCTCATCGCCACCAGGGGCGGAGGATTCTGGTAGTTGAGGTCTCGAAAGACCCGCGCTGACTCTTCCTGCAGCCGCCGCCAGGGCTCCGTTACCTGTTGCCACACGGGCTGGAGTGACCGGCTGGCCAGGGCGCCTGGCGTGAGCCAGCCCAGAAGGATGACCGCGATCGACACGGCCAGGCCAGCCTGCAAGAAGGAAGAGACCAGGCCTGGACTGTATCCAACCTGGTTGCGGCGCCATTCCTGCTCGTAGTAGGCCACGCTGGCCCGCACCACCAGCAACAATGCGGCCAGCAGGTAGAGGACCAGGTATATGGTGAGGTTGGCCAGGGCATAGTTGATGTTGAGCAGGATGGCCAGCCCGCAGACAATGACCGCCCACCAGACACGCTGCCAGCGAAAGACGGCCCAGGCGGCAAAGTAGGCCATCACCCACAGCGAGACGGCCAGCAGGAGCACAAAGACATAGTTGTCGGCAGTCCCGCCCCCGGCAAAGATGGCCAGGAAGAACCGCTCCAGGCGGGCCTCCAACTCTACGACGCCGATCGTCCAGGGCAGTTCGGTCGCCTGGGCGAGGGCCCTGCTCGTCAAGTAGACAGACCAGGTCCAACCGGCGAGGATGGACAGGCCGTGGCTCAGCCGTCCAGGGAGCCGGCTCTTGGCCAGGACGATCCCAAGTAGCCCTCCAACCAAGACGGTCCCCTGCAGCACCGACAGGCCCTCGGCCCACTCGGCAGCCTGGATACCCCAGGCCACGGCCAGGGACATCAACAGCAAACAGACAACGCTAACCCAACCTTCCCGCAGCTGTAGCTCAGGAAACATCTATCCAACTTTCTAGCAAGCATGACAGGCTATGCGACCGCTGCCTGTGACACCCAGACCGATCTGTTCCAGCTTCGCCAGCGGAGCCCTGCAAAGCTGGTAGAGCGCACGGCAAGGACTGCCACCTCACAACATTATAACGCTTCCAGGCTGCCCCCGGTTCACTGGGCGCCCATTCTAATGCAGGACAGGCGAAAAGTCAAGGGCTCGAGCGGACTCGATTTCGCGCGGGCGTTTGACAAGCCCGGCAAAGGATGTTATGATAGCGCGGCCTTACCGAATGTCAACCGGGGCACGTAGAGCCCCATGCAACTGGGTTGCGCACGCCGGATCTCGGTGGCGCCGCGCCCGATCTCTTCCGAACTGTGCACCTGCCATGGACTGGTTTCGGTCCCTGCCAATCTATCGCCAGAGGGTCTATGCACTGCTCCTGGGTGCGATCCTCCTCACCATCCCCTGCTATTGCCTGGGGCTGACCCTGCTGGTCTTTGCACCAGCAGAGCAAGCCATCGTCCCCACCCCCACGTGGACCCCCATCCTATCGCCCACCGCCAGCGTGACCCTGCCGCCTACCCTGACCCGCCTGCCCACCTTCACCCCCACCCCCAGCGGGACGCCCCGGCTCGGCGCCAGCGCCACCTTCACGCCGAGCCCGACCGCCCCGGCGACCAGGACCCCAACCAGGACTCCGACCAGGACCCCGACTCGCACCTCCACGCCGACCAGCACGAGGACGAGCACACCCACCCGCACCTCCACACCGACCAGCACCGCTACGAGCACACCAACCGCCACCAACACCCCCACGGCCAGTGCGACGGTGACGCCGACCAACACGTCCACGAGTACTCCGACGCCCACCCATACACCCACCGACACAGCCACGCCGACTTTGACGCCGACCTATACCAGCACCCCGACGCCCACCGCCACCGTCAGTTCGACCGTCACGACGACCCTGTCGCTGGGCATGGCCGGACCGGCGGGCCAGTGAGCGCGTTATGAAACGACGCCGTCCCTCCATCGAGCTTGGCGACGACCAGCAGCTCATCTTGGGCATCCTGCTCGTCATCCTGGTGGCGGTGTCGATGCTCTACTGCCTGGGTCTCGGCAGCCTGCTGCTGCGCGATATGTGGGAAGAAGGGCTGCCCCTCCTGAGCGGCACCGAGGTGCCTATCGAAGAGCTGCCCATCGCCCCGACGCTCGTCGCCCCGCCAGCCACCGATGCGGTCCCTGTTGTGCCCTAGGCCGGGCTCCTCTGGAGCCGGCGGCCGCGCGGTGCCAGGCTGGTGAATGCGCGGCAGGCTTTTTGACAGGAGCTTGCTTAAGGGCTATAATCGGCTGGCAACCAGCAATCCAGACCTCGAACAGAAAAGGAGCTCTCGTGGACATAGTTCCCCTGCTGAAATCCCTCTCAGAGGCCCCAGGTGTCTCCGGGTATGAACACCAGGTGCGCGAGATTGTCCTGGCCGAGTTTGGGCGCCACGCGGACGAGACGTGGAGTGACCCCCTGGGCAGCGTCATCGCCCTGAAGCGCGGCACCGCCGCAGAGCCACGCCCTGCGATCATGCTGGCGACCCACATGGACGAGATCGGGCTGATCGTGTCCGAGATCGAAAAGGGATTCCTCCATTTCGAGATGGTGGGCGGCTACGATGGCCGCGTCTTGATCGGCCAGGAAGTCGTCGTGCATGGCCGGGCAGACTTGACGGGCATCGTCGGCAGCCGGCCTCCCCATGTCCTGTCCGCCAGTGAGCGGGACAAGCCCATCCCCTATGACAAGCTGCTGATCGACGTGGGGCTCGACCCCGACGAGCTGCCCAACCTGGTGCGGGTGGGCGACCTGGTCACCATGAAGTCCAGCCTGACCGAGCTAAAAGGCGGATTGGCTGCTGGCAAGGCCCTGGACAACAGGGTCTCTGTTGCGGCAGCGGCGGTCTGCCTGGAGGAGCTCGCCCGCGTCCGTCACCTGTGGGACGTGTATGCCGTCGCGACTGCCCAGGAAGAGACGGGGCTCAAGGGTGCCATCACCAGTGCCTTTGGGCTGTGGCCCGACGTCGCGATCGCCATTGATGTCACCTGGGCCACGCAGCCAGGCACCCAGGACGAGTACACCTTTGACCTGGGCAGCGGTCCGACGATCGGTCACGGTCCCAACTTCCATCCCAAGCTAAACAAGAGCCTGGAAGACACGGCCCAATCGCTGGAGATGAGCTACCACCTGGAGCCGGCAGCCAGGGTCGGCGGCACAGACGCCGTGGCCCTCCAGACCACTCGGGAGGGCATCCCGACGGCCCTGCTCTCCATTCCACTGCGCAACATGCACACCCCGGTCGAGACTGTGTCGGTCAAGGACATCGAGCGCACCGGCCGGCTGTTGGCAGCCTTTATCGCCGGCCTCGACGAGTCCTTCCTGGATAGCCTCGTGTGGGACCTGGGTCTCGACGCTGACGATGACTAAGGAGGCCGCTTTGCTGTTAGAACAACTCTCCAACGCCTTTGGTCCCTCTGGCGACGAGGGCGAGGTCCGCCGCATCCTGGCCCGGGCACTGCGCGACAAGGTGGACGACCTGCGCACCGATGCCCTGGGCAACCTGGTCGCCTTCAAGCAGGGGACCGGGCCTGAACCCAGGCTCAAAGTGATGGTCGACGCCCACACCGATGAGATTGGCCTGATGGTCACCCGCATCGAGAAGAATGGCCTGCTCGGCTTCCGTGCCGTGGGCGGCATAGACGACCGCTTGCTCCTGGCAAAGCGGGTCGTCGTCGGATCCGAGCGCCTGCCAGGGGTCATCCTTGCCCCGCCGATACATCTCTCCAAACCGGAACAGCGCCAGAACGTCATCAAGATCGACCAGTTGGCCATCGACATTGGCGCCAGCAGCGCAGACGAAGCCAAAAAGCTGGTGAGCATCGGAGATTATGTCGCGTTCGACACACAATTCGAGTCGCTGTCGACAGATGGGCTGCGCACCGTCAAGGGCAAAGCCTTCGATGACCGGGCTGGATGCGCCGTGGCAGCCCTCCTGGCTGAAGAGACCTATCCCCTGGACCTCTATCTCTCCTTCAGCGCCCAGGAGGAGGTGGGCCTGCGCGGGGCTCGCGTGGCCGCCTACCGCATCGAGCCTGACGTGGCCATTGCCCTGGAAGGCACCGTCTGTGATGACCTGCCAAAGAAGAAGGACGTGAGCCCGACCACACGCCTGGGTCACGGTCCAGCCATCTCTGTCATGGATCGCACCTTCATCGCCGACCGGCGCCTGGTGAAGCTATTGGTCGACACGGCCGAGGCCAACGGCATCCCCTACCAGTACAGACAGCCGGGCGTAGGCGGTACCGATGCTGGCGCTATCCACCTGGCGCGGGCCGGGGTGCCCGCGGTCGCCGTCGCGGTTCCCTGTCGCTACATCCACGCCCCGGTAAGCATGCTTAGCCTGGACGATTTCGACCGGCTGGTTGCCCTGATGAAGGCAGCCCTCCAGGCCCTGCCCGAGTACTGGAAGAAACAGGCGCGCTGATTTGCGCCTGACCTGTGAGGAGTGAGACCTGTGAAAGACTTGATGAAGAGACTGACAGAAGCCTACGGGCCCTCGGGCGACGAGGAGCAGATCCGGGACCTCATCCGGGCCGAGGTTGAATCACTGGCGGACGAACTGCGGGTCGACACGCTGGGCAACCTCATCGCCGCCAAAAAGGGCCAGGGCGGGGGAAAGAGGGTCATGCTGGCCGCCCACATGGACGAGATCGGGTTGATCATCAGCTATGTGGACGAGAAGGGTTTCCTGCGCGCCCAGCCCATCGGCGGGCTGGATCTGACCACCCTGGCCGGCGGGCGGATCGTATTCTCCGATGGGGCCGTGGGTGTCATCGCTCCGGAGAACCGGGAAGACTTTCGGAAGGAACCGGAGCTCTCCAAGCTGTACATCGACGTGGGTGCCACCAGCTACGACGAGGCCAAAGGGCGCCTGGGGCAGCCAGCCGGCTTCCTGCGACCCTTCGTCGACCTGGGAAAGCGCGTGGTCGCCAAGGCCTTTGACGACCGGATCGGCTGCGTCGTCCTGATCGAAACCCTGCGCCGCTTGCAGGACACGCCCCACGAAGTCTACTTTGTGTTCAGCGTCCAGGAAGAGGTCGGCCTGCGCGGCGCGCGTACGGGCGCCTACGGCGTGGACCCCGAGATTGGCATCGCGGTAGACATCACCGCTTCTGGCGACACGCCGGAGGCGCGCAAGATGGCCATGAAGCTGGGCGCAGGGCCGTGCATCAAGGTCAGGGACTCGGGCATGCTCGCCCATCCCGGGGTCAAGGACCTGCTCATTGAGACCGCGGAGGCCCGCGAGATCCCATACCAATTGGAGGTGCTGGCAGCGGGTAGCACGGACGCCGCGGCCATCCAGCTGAGCCGCAGCGGCGTGCCCGCTGGCTGTGTTTCCGTCGCTTGCCGCTACTACCACACGCCGTCGGAAATGGTGGATGTGGACGACGTCGAAAACACGGTGCGGCTGCTGGTCGCCCTCCTCGAAGAACCGATCGAGCTGTAGCCAGATCGCGGTGGCTCGGCGGGGAGCTGCAGGGGGGCCGGACGATGGCTAGCCAGACCTGGAATTGGATCCTGTCGCGGTTCTACCTGTCCCTGGCCGATAGCCATCGCTACTTTGGCAACCGCTATGCCAACCGCGAGGAGCACTGGGCAGCGGTGCGCAACTATACCCGGGCCGTCAGCCGCGATCCAGCCTACACCCGGGCCTACTTTAGCCGTGGCCTTCTCTACTGGCGGGAGTTGGGCGAGCCCGAGCGGGCGGTCCAGGACCTGACGCGGGTCTTGGAGCTGGACCCTGGCTGGGCCGAAGCCTATTTCAACCGGGCGATGGCCCACCGGCTGATCCTCGACTTTGACCAGGCTGCCGCCGATCTTGAGCGCTATCTGGAGGAAGGCTCGGACGATTTCTGGCTCGACTCGGCCAGGAGGCAACTGGAGGACCTCCGGCGTAAACCAGCAACAGCGGATCCGGGTGAGGACACCCAGGAATGATCGTCCTCTATGCCCTCCTGGGCCTGCTGTTGGGCGCAGGCATCAATCTCTGCGCCGACCAACTTCCCCGCTGGCGGACGCTGCGCCGGACCCCCTTCTGCCCCTACTGCCAGGAGCCCCGGCCTGAGTGGGCGTGGATCGGCACCTTGGCCTACCTGCGCTTCAGGCGCAACTGCGCCCGCTGCGGAGCGGCCATCCCCTGGCGGGTTCCCCTCGTCGAATTGGGCACAGCAGCCCTCTCTGCCTTCCTCTGGTACCAGTATCACCCCCAGCCCACCCTCCTGGGGCTCTACAGCCTGTACTCTTTGATCCTGGTGCTGGTCCTGGTCATCGACCTGGAACACAGGCTGATCCTGAACGTCGTCATGTATCCCGCCTGGCTGCTGGCGATACTGGGCAGCTTTGTCCATCCTGAGCCCTATTTCTACCGGCTGGCGCTCCTGGGTGGCGCTGTCGGCTTTGCCCTCCTCTTCCTGGTCTACCTGTTGGGGGAGCTGTTCGTCAAGGTCATGAGCCGGGCACGGGGGAAGCCGATCCATGCCGTGGCCTTTGGCTTTGGCGACGTGCGCCTTGGCGCCTTCATCGGGCTCATGCTGGGCTTTCCCCAGGTGCTCAGCGCCGTCTTTTTGGCCGTGCTTTTGGGCGGCGTCATTGGGTTGATCTACTGGTTCGTGCAGGCCATTATCCTGCGCAGCTACTCGCTCTTCACGGCCATCCCCTACGGACCCTTCCTGGTGGCGGGTGCTGCCACGGTCCTGTTCTTCGGCCCCTTCTAACTCCGCAAGCGCATTCCGCGCGTCCCGGAACGAAAACTACTCCCCTTGGCCCACGTCCTACTCCCTAGGGAGTAGGACTATAGTACCAATGGCCTACTCCCAAATTTGCATGAAAACGCATTAAGTGCTATAATACCACCAGTCAGCCGCTGGTTCTGCATAGAAACCACGTTCGGGAGAAGATCCAGGACCATGACCGTCAGTGAGCTGGAACGGGAATACAAGCAGGCGCGAGAGTTGCTACTGCGGGGCGAGATCGACGAGGACGCCTTCAAGGCGGCCGTCGAGAGGCTTCGCTTCGACGATAGCCTGGGCCGGCAGTGGAAGTTGGGCTGGTATACCGGCCGGTGGTATCGCTACGAGCACGGCGAATGGGTCCGTGGCGAGCCACAGGGCCGGCGGGCATCACTGGCCAGCCCCTCTCCTGCCAAATTGCTGGGTGACAGGGACGCCGGTCCTTCTCGCCGCTTCTACCGCTGGCTCGTCGCGTTCCTGACCGCCCTTCTGCTCCTGACGAGCGTGGTCCTGGTCACAAGCCTCCAGGCAGACTGGTGGGATGGCTCCCTGGAAACGATGGCCGGCGCCAAGACAGCCACCCGGCCAGCGACAGACCCGGTCAGCCCGGCAGCGCCCACGGCCCACGAGGAAAGCGCGCCCGCGGTTCCGCCGCCATCCACTGCCGAGCCCGCGGCGACACCCACCGCCTGGACCACGTCCTCCGGCGTGGCAGGGCCCCGGCCGCAACAGACCCTGCCCGCGCCCCTTCCTCAACTGCAGGGGCGGATCTACTACCCGGTCTATGACAATGATCCGGAGCGGTTAACCTTCGACATCTATGCCATGCAGCTCGACACCGGCCAAAGGGAGCTGGTGGTCGCCCAGGCCAGCCAGCCAGCCCTGAGCCCTGAGGGCCAGCGCCTGGCCTACCGCTCGTGGAATGCTGGCGAGCCGGGCATTGCCGTGCTCGACCTGGACGACAGCCGCGTCTCGACGTGGGTCGGCGAGCCCGCCCTGGCCAGGCCTTCCTGGTCGCCCGATGGGCTGCGCCTGCTGTTTTGCGCACAACAGGGGACGGACCAGGCCTGGAGGATCGTGCAGGCCACAGACACCTCCGTCGAGGCCCCGCAACGGCAGCCGGCAAGCGTCAGCGGCCAGGTGCCGGTCTGGCTCGCCGATGGGCGTATCGTCTACAGGGCCTGCCTCTCGGGCTCTTGCGGCCTGTATGCTCTGGGGGCTGAGGGCAAGGCGCCTGAGCCCCTGACCACCGGCGAGCGCGATACCGGTCCAGCCGCCGCGCCGGCCGGGGGCTCGCTGGCCTTCATGTCGGATCGCAACGGCAACTGGGATATCTACCTCCTCGATACCCGGGCGCCCGCAGACGAACCCCTGCGCCTGACCCACGACGCAGCCCGCGAAGGACTGCCCACCTGGTCACCCGATGGGCAGTGGCTGGCTTTTGCCAGCGATCGCGATGGTGCCTGGGCCGTGTGGATCATGCGCCCGGATGGTACCGGGCAGCACAGGCTTTTCAGCATCGGTGGACCGTTGGAGGGCAACGTAGCCTCCCTATCGCCCCATGTCCAGCCAGGCTGGACGTGGGAGACCATGGCTTGGGGGCCATAACAATGATCAGCTTCCGAGGAATCAGGATCAGCCAGAAGACATCGTGGACGAAACAGGACGTGGCCGACCGCCAGCCTGACCGGCTGCTCTGGCTGGGAGGCCTCTATGAGAAGGCCAAGGAGTGCGTGGCCCACGAGCGGTGGGAGGAAGCCCTGGGTTATCTGGAGCAGATCGCACTGGCAGAGCCCCAGTACCGGGACACCCCGGCCCTGGCCGGCCAGGTATGGGGACAGGTACGCCTGAAGCGAGCCTACGACAAGGGCATCAGGTGCCTCCGGACGGGGGACATCCAGGGAGCCGTACGCTACCTGTCACTGGTGGTAGAGGAGAATCCGGCGTACCGGGATGCCCAGCGCAAACTTCAGGCGGCGCAGCGCCAGGCCCAGCTCGTCAAGCTCTACCGCCGAGGCCTCAGCTACTACACCCGTGGGCGGTGGCAGGAAGCCATAGAGACCTTTGGCATGGTACTCGCCATCGAACCCGGACACCCGCATGCGCTACCCCTGCTCGAAGACAGCCGGTTCCGGCTGCGCCTGGACATGTTGTACGCCTCTGCGCTGCGCATGCTCCAGGAAGGACGCTGGCAGGCAGCGACCGGGACCTTGGGCGAGATCCAGGACCTCTCCCCCGGCTACCGCGACGTGCCGGGCCGCTTGCAGGAGGCCAAAGCGCTCAAGTCTGTGATATCCTTCTACGAAAAGGGCGTCGAAGCCTGCAGACAGGGCCGCTGGCCTGAGGCCATAGATTGCCTGGAGCAGGTGGTCGCCATGAGACAGGATTACCGTGATGCCGCCCAGTTGCTGGCCGAAGCGCGAGAAGAAGCCGGGCTGTTATACATGAGCCGCCGGCAGCGGCTGGCTCCTGGGGCAGAACGATGGACAGAGGCTGCCGAGCATTACGAAGCCCTGGCCTCGACGCGGGCCAGCCAACGCCAGGCCCATGGCTGCCTCGCCGAGGCCCAGCGCCAGCGCCAGGTCGCCCAGGCCTACTCCGAGGGGCTCTCCAAGCTCAGGTCCGGACAGTGGCTCGACGCCCTGGTCTGCTTCAAGCAGGTGCTGGCTCTGGATCCTGACAACGAGGAAGCGCCCCGGCTCCTGGAAAAGGCCACCATGCAGCGGAAACTGGAGACGCTGTACGGGCAGGCCGAGCGAAACGTGACGGCCGGCCAGTGGGCCGCAGCCGAGCAGCAACTGGCACAGATCAACCGCTTACAGCCAGGGTACAGGGACGCCCGGCGGCAGCTGGAAGAGATCCAGCTGCAGGCACAACTGGGTGAGCTTGTGGCCGCGGGACAGGCTGCGTCCCGGCAGGCTCGCGAGCACCTCCCGGCGGTATACGCCCCCGCGCCATCCATCGATGCCAGTTATGGCTCCCGGGATGTCGCCAGCCAGCTCCGAAAGGTCACTGCCCTCATCGAGTAGCCGGAGTGTTGGCTGGAGGCTTCAAGCCGCTGGCAGTTTTGCCAGCGGCTTGACTTTTTTTGGGGGGCGGTGTATGATACCGCCCAATCTATCGACGCTGGCCCAGGCCCAAGCGGTCCGCGCAGGCAGGGCCCGGCAAGGGCTGGCGCCGTCGCTCCAGCAAGACTAGGACGGGGAAGGTATACACATGCTCAAGACCCACAACTGCGGCGAACTACGGATCGAACACGCCGGACAGCGGGTAACGTTGGCCGGTTGGGTCCAGCGCCACCGGAGTCACGGGGGCGTCGTATTCATCAACCTGCGCGACCGTTCCGGGATCGTACAGGTGACCTTTGACCAGGAGACAGCGCCGGAAACCTTCTCGGTGGGCGACCTGGCGCGCGCCGAATGGGTCCTCCAGGTGGAGGGCCAGGTGCGGCGCCGCCCGGAAGGAACCGAGAATCCCGACATGAGCACGGGCCAGGTCGAGGTCGTAGCTGAGCGGGCCAAGGTGCTGAACCAGGCCAAGACGCCGCCCTTCTACATCGACCGGGAAGCGGGGGAAGCCGAGATCCTGAGGCTGAAGTACCGCTATCTTGACCTGCGCCGCGACCGGATGCAGCAGAATCTGATCCTGCGGCACAAGGTCGTCAAGTTCATCCGGGATTTCCTGGCCGAGCGCGACTTTGTCGAGATCGAAACGCCGATCCTGACCAAGAGCACGCCCGAAGGGGCACGCGACTACCTCGTCCCGAGCCGGAACCACCCGGGCCAGTTCTTTGCGTTGCCCCAATCGCCCCAACAACTGAAGCAGCTCCTCATGGTGGCCGGCTTTGAACGCTATTTCCAGATCGCCCGCTGCTTTCGTGACGAGGACCTGCGGGGCGACCGCCAGCCCGAGTTCACCCAGCTGGACCTGGAGGTAAGCTTTGCCGAGCGCGAGGACATCCTGAACCTGACCGAGGAGATGTTCACGCGCATTGTCGAGGAGGTCAGCGACAAGAAGCTCCTGTTCAAGCCTTTCCCGCGCCTGACCTATCACGAAGCTGTGGAGCGCTTTGGCAAGGACAATCCGGACCTGCGCTTTGGCATGGAGCTGGTCGACATCGGCGACCTGGTGGTGGACAGCGACTTTGCCATCTTTCGCCAGGCAGTCATCGAAGGGGGACGCGTCAAGGGCATCCGGGCGGAGGGCCTGGCCAACTATAGCCGCAAGCAGCTGGACGAGTTGGCCAGTTTTGTGCAGCGCCATGGTGCCAAGGGGCTGGCCTGGCTGGCCCTGCAGGGCGACCAGGTGCGCTCCTCGTTTGCCAAATACCTGAGCGAGGATACAGTGGCCGCCATCGTCAAGCGTATGGCAGGGCAGCCCGGCGATCTGCTGCTCTTTGTCGCCGACCGGTCGCCCATCGTCGCCGAAGCCCTCGGCCGGCTGCGGGTCGAGCTGGCCAGCCGGTTGGGTCTGCGCGACCCGGATGTGCTGGCCATGGCCTGGGTCATCGACTTTCCCCTCTTTGGCTGGAACGAGGAGGAGAAACGCTGGGATCCCAGCCACCACCTGTTCACTGCGCCCATGGCCGAGGACGTGCCCTTGCTGTATTCGGATCCCGCGGCGGCGCGTGGGCAGCAGTACGACCTGGTCTGTAACGACTATGAGATCGGCGGGGGCAGCATCCGGATCCACCAACGGGAGATCCAGGAGAAGGTCTTTGAGCTGATCGGGCTCGACGTAGAAGATGCCAGGCAGCAGTTCGGCCATATGTTGGAGGCCTTTGAGTACGGAACGCCACCCCATGGGGGCATCGCTCCCGGCATCGACCGGCTGCTCATGCTGCTGGCGGGCGAGCCCAACATCCGCGAGGTCATTGCCTTTCCCAAGACCCAGACCGCGTCGGATCCCATGGTGGGCGCACCGTCACCGGTCACCGAGGCCCAGCTACGCGAGCTCCACATCTGCCTATTGGAGGACTCCTGAGAAGGCTGTCGTTGCGGACATGCTGAGTGGCGGCTGCCGCCCTGGATAACCGGGAATTTGGTGCGCTTTTCGCCCGAGAGACGCTGCGGCCAGGGCCTTGCCAGTATTCTTGCCAGTGCCGCTGCCGCCCCGAATTTGGGCCCAACAGCCATGCTCAGAACCGGGCCTGAGCCCTGCCTGACCCGGTCCCAGATTCTCGCCGTTTCATCTCGATCTCATCTTGAAACTGGGTGAATCGGGCAACATCCAGATTCTGTGCCAGGCAGCCACAGATATGGCCCATACAGCCCGCTTTTGGTGCCGAAAACCGTGTACGAGGCTTATGGAGCATCAAAAAGCCGGACTTGCGCAATTCTCCGTTCTATGCTAGTATTGTAGTCGATAGCACCCTACTGTGTGCGTGATGCCTGTAGAGAGGTTTGAGCCAACACCCGAGTATGGGGGGTCGATCTCCAGAGGGGATGCGATAGCCTCGCCGAAGGCAAGGCAAGAACCAATGGGTAGACACCCACCTGTTTATGCAGGTTCAAAACCAACAAGGCACACGGCACGGTGGGGTCGTCATAAAAACCACCGGATCTCTTGGTCCGGTGGTTTTGCTTTGGCCGGCGCAGGCCGGCGTGGCAGGCTGCCAGCCATCCAGCTCGCGGGACCGGGAGGCGTTGGCCTTGCCCCGTGAGCTCGTCGATCTGAATGGTGGTGAGTGGCGGCTTGGCCGGGCACCGGATGGCTCCCTACCCCACCGCCCGGCCTGGTCTGAATTGAGCCTGGTGGACCAATGGCTGCCTGCCATGGTGCCCGGCAACGTGCGGGCCGACCTGGTGCGGGCAGGGCGTCTGCCCGAGCTGACCTTTGGCACTCAATTCAAAGACAGCCGCTGGGTGGACGATCACTGCTGGTGGTTCGTCCGCGACTGGAGCCTCGATCTGGAGCCGGGCCAGCGCGTGCACCTGGTGCTGCGTGGCATCGATTATATCAGCGACCTGTTCGTCAACGGCCATCCGCTGGGCCGCCACGAGGGCATGTTCTCACCCCAGGTTCACCCGGTCACCCATCTACTGCAGCGGGACAACGTCCTGGCCATCCGTATCCTCGGCTCTAGCTTCCTGCCCAACGGGCGGAGCAGCCTTTGGGAAAAGCTGTTGAACCGGTTCGAGGCGCACCTGGGCGGCCTGCCCGGCCATTTCCCCGACCGGCGCGACACGCTCAAGTGCCAGATGAGCTATGGCTGGGATTTCGCCCCACCACTGCGGACGATGGGCATCTGGGACGATGTATATGCCATCATCAGCGGCGGCGCCTGGATCCGGCAACTGGCAACCCGGACCGAGTTTGGCGCCAACCAGGCGAGCCTGCTCGCCGAGATCGAGATCGAGGTCGACGGGCTCGCCGCCTGGCCCTGCCAGATCCGGGGCATTCTCCAACCGGAGACGTTCGCCGGGCAGACACTCAGCATCGAGCAGCAGATCCAGGTGCAAGCAGGCACCGCCCGTGCCGTCCTGCGCTGGGAGGTCCCAGAGCCCCGGCTCTGGTGGCCCTGGGACCAGGGACGTCCGGACCTCTATCGCCTGGTCATCCAGTTGGCAGACGGGGCAGGCCGGGTTCTGGATACTGAAAGCCGGCTGGTGGGCCTGCGTCGCGTGGAGCTGGATGGCTGGACGCTGCGGGTGAATGACCGGCCGGTCTATGCCCGCGGCGGCAACTGGGTGCCGGCCCATATCCTGCCCGGCCTTGTCACCCAGGCTGATTATGAAGCGCTCCTGTCGCTGGCGCAAGGGGCCAACATGAACCTCCTCCGCGTGTGGGGCGGGGGCCTCCGCGAAAAGCGGGCCTTCTACGAGCTGTGCGACCGGCTGGGCATGCTCGTCTGGCAAGAGTTCCCCTTCGCCTGCGCCTTTGTCACCCGCTTTCCGCGCTCGCCCGACTACCTGGCCCTGGTCGAGCGCGAGTCGAGGGCCATCGTCCGCGACCTGCGCCATCATGCCTGCCTCGCCCTGTGGTGCGGCGGAAACGAGTTCAGCCCAGATCGCAACAGGCCCCTGCTAGCAACGCTCCGCCAGGTCCTTGACGAGGAAGATCCCTCTCGGCCGTTCTTGCCCGCATCGCCCACCGGTGGCGACAGCCACTACTGGCGGGTGTGGCATAACTACCAGCCGCCAGCGGCCTACCTGGCCGACGACGCCTCGTTCGCCAGCGAATTCGGCCTGCAGGCCGCCTCGAACGTCCAGGCCCTGCGCCGCTTTCTACCTGAAGAGGATCTCTGGCCGCCGGGTCCATCGTGGCTGGCCCATGGCGCCGACCTGCGCAAGCTGCGGCGGTACGCGCGGCCCTTCCTCGCCCGGGAAACGCCTGCAGAGGGGGTGGCTAGCACTTTCCCGGGGCGCACACCGGGCGAGGCCGACCTCCCAGGCCTGGAGGCTTTTGTCCAGGCCAGCCAGCGTGCTCAGGCCAACGGCCTGCAGATCGCCATAGAGCACTATCGCCGGCTGAAAGCCAGGGGCAACGGCGGCGCCCTGGTCTGGCAGCTCAACGAGCCCTGGCCGGCCATCTCCTGGGCACTGGTCGATTATTGGCGGCAGCCCAAGCCCGCCTACCGGGCGGTGCAGCGGGCCTTCCAGCCCCTGCTCATCAGCCTGGCCTATCCCCTGCGCCGCTATCGAGCCGGCGACGAGCTACCAGCCTGGATCTGGCTCATCCAGGACCGCGACCAGGCCTGGCCGGGATGCGAGCTGGAGATCACCCTCTGGGACCAGGAGGACCGGGCAACGCAGGCTCTCCGCCAGGAGGTCGACGTCCCCGCGTGCACGGCACAGCCCATCGGCCAGTTCTCCTGGATCCTGCCCGCCGGAGAGGACTGGCGCCTCACGTGCCAGCTCTGGCGGCAGGCCGAGGTGCTCAGCTCAAACGTGTACCATCTGGGGGTCTATGATGGGCTCCAGCCTACGCTTCGCCAGCGGCTCTGGGCCTGGATGACGAACCTGGTGGTCCCTGGCTGAGCCCGGCAGCCCGCCCCTGCCTTGAGACGCGGGTCCCCTGGTTTGAGCCAGACGGCCAGTTATGCTATAATCTCCGGCAATGGCCGAATCAAACAAATTCCTCTGTGAGGCATGCGGTCAATCATACCCACTCGATACACGGGAGTGGCGTTGTAGCTGTGGCGGCCTGTTTGAGCTGCAGACATGGCCACAGCTCGACGTCGAGTTGGTCGACCCGCTTCAGCCTGGCCTGTGGCGCTACCAAGCCTGGCTTCCGCTGGATCCGGCCTGGGAGCCGGTCTCCCTTGGCGAAGGCAACACGCCGCTGCTGCCTGTCGAGTGGGCGGGGCCACAGTGCCTGATCAAGCTGGAATCGTTGGCGCCCACCGGCTCCTTCAAGGACCGGGGCACAGCCGTCCTGGTGACCGCTTTGCGCGGCCTGGGTATCGAGCGGGTCGTCGAAGACTCCTCGGGCAATGCAGGGGCGAGCCTGGCGGCCTATGCGGCCAACGCAGGCATCACTTGCGAGATCTGCGTTCCTGACACGGCCGCCGGTCCCAAGGTGGCCCAGATGACGGCCTACGGCGCCGAAGTGATCCAGATCCGGGGCAAACGCGGCTACGCTGCCCTGGCTGCCTGGGCGGCAGCGGCCCACGGCGCCTACTATGCCAGCCACGTCTACAACCCCTTTTTCCTGGCCGGCACGGAGACGGTCGCCTACGAGATGTGGGAGCAGTTGCAGGGTACGGCGCCTGCGGCTGTGGTCGTGCCCGTAGGCAACGGCACCCTGTTGCTCGGGGCGTACCGTGGCTTCTCCCGGCTCAGGCAGGCGGGTCTCATTGACCGGGTGCCGCGCGTCTTTGGGGTGCAGGCAGCGGCCTGCCCGCCGATCTACGAGGCGTTTCGCCAGGGACTGGACGCCGTGCAGCCGGTACCCTGTGAGGCTACCTTGGCGGGCGGGATTGCCATCGCCCAGCCGGCGCGAGGCCGTCAGGTATTGGCAGCCGTGCGAGATACGGGGGGCGCCGTCTTGGCCGTCCAGGAGGAGACGATCGGCCCGGCACGGCTGGCCCTCGCGCAGCGCGGCTTCCACGTGGAGAACACCTCGGCCGTAGCCTTTGCGGTCCTGCCTGCGATGGCCGAGGCGTACCTGTCGCCGGGCGAGGGCCCGGTCGCCATCCTGCTGACCGGTCATGGCCTGAAGACCTGCCCTCACTGACAAGCCTGCAGCATTCGACACATCGTAAGGAGAGAGAACAGCAGAATGACATCGCAATCCATCGTCGTAACGGGCATGGGCGTGATTTCCCCCATTGGCCTCGACGTAACCTCCATGTGGCAGAACCTGGTCGCAGGCAGGTCGGGCATCGGGCCCATCACCCTGTTCGACGCCAGTGATATGGACGTCCAGATTGCGGGCGAGGCCCACGGCTTTGAGCCCACCGATTACATGCCGGCCAAGGATGCCCGGCGCGCCGACCGGTTCACCCAGTTTGCCATTGCTGCCCTTGACCAGGCGATGGGCCAGGCGGGCTTGCTCATCGACGACCACAACGGCACCGACGTCGGCGTCATCGTCGGCTCGGGCGTCGGCGGCATCTGGACCTATAGCCGGCAGTTCGACGTCTTGCGCAATAAGGGGCCGCGGCGGGTCAGCCCCTTTCTGGTGCCGATGATCACCGTCGATGTGCCCGCCGTGCAGATTGCACTGCGGACCGGTGCCCGGGGCCCGAACCTGGGCGTCGCCTCGGCCTGCGCCACCGGCTCCGATGCCATCGGCCAGGCCTACGAGACGATCCGCCGCGGGCATGCCCGGGCCATGATCACCGGCAGTTTTGAGGCGGCTGTGACCCCCATCGGCGTAGCGACGTTCGATCGCATGCGCGCCCTTTCCCGCCGCAACGACGATCCACCGGCCGCCAGCCGGCCCTTTGACGCCGGTCGCGACGGATTTGTCATGTCAGAGGGAGGCGCCATCCTCATCCTGGAGGAGCTCGACTTTGCTCTCGCGCGCGGGGCCCAGCCCCTGGCAGAGGTGATCGGCTACGCGGCAACCTCCGATGCCATCCACGTCGCCGCGCCCGACGCCGAGGGCAGCGGCGCCGCACAATGCATGAGCCTGGCCATGCGGCGGGCTGGGATTGGCCCCGACCAGGTATCGTACATCAACGCCCACGGCACGGGCACGCCCGCCGGCGACCCGGCCGAGACAGAGGCACTGAAGCAGTCGTTGGGCGAGCACGCCTACCAGGTACCGGTCAGCGCCACCAAGTCGGTCACGGGACACCTCATCGGCGGCGCGGGCGCGCTCGAGGCGGTCATTTGCGTCCAGGCCCTGCGGACCGGCACCATCCCACCCACCATCAATCTCGACGAGCCGGATCCGGCCTGTGACCTGGACTATGTGCCCCACCAGGCCCGTCACGGCGCGCTGGAGGTAGCCCTCTCGAATTCGTTCGGATTCGGCGGGCACAATGCCAGCTTGCTGTTCAGGGCCTATCGCTGAGCAGGGAAAGCCAACGAAGGGAGCTATCTGGACCTGCAAGGACCGGTCCGGGGTTCGGAACTACCATGAACGACTACACACAGCTTGAGGACGAACTGGGCATCGAGTTTCGCGACAAGAGCCTGCTGCAACGTGCCCTCACCCATCGCTCCTATCTCAACGAGCACCCGGAATTCCCCCTGGAAGACAACGAGCGCCTGGAGTTCCTGGGCGACGCCGTCCTGGACTTTATGACCGGCGAGTACCTCTACCACCGGTTCCCAGAACTGCGGGAAGGGCTGCTGACCAGCCTGCGTTCGGTCCTGGTGCGGCGCGACACCCTGGCGCGCTTTGCCCGTGAATTGGGCTTGGGCGAATACCTGCTCATGGGCCACGGAGAGATCGAGACGGGTGGGCGGGGCCGCGCGGCAACCCTGTGTGCAGCCTTCGAGGCCCTGGTCGGTGCGCTATACCTGGATCAGGGGCTGGCCAGCGTCGACAAGCTGCTCGCTCCCCTGGTTGCGCCCGAAGTCGTCCGTACTTTGAAGGATCGTAGCCTCAAGGACGCCAAGAGCCTGCTCCAAGAGCTGGCCCAGGCTCGCACGCACCAGACGCCTCGCTACAAGACCATCGCCGAGACCGGGCCCGATCACGCCAAAGAGTTCACCGTCCAGGTCACGATCTCGGGCAAGGTGTATGGCGAAGGATATGGCTCCAACAAGCAGCAGGCCGCGCAGGCAGCGGCCCAAGAAGCCCTCGATCGCCTGGAAGAAGAAGACATAGAAGACGCCACCTAGCCCGCTCCATTGCAGAAACCGGCCGGTTAACCTTTATGACATATCCCGGCATGATCCGCGGCTTTCATGACATGCAATGTCGCCAACCTGTGCTATAATAGGTGGCATGTCAAACGTAGCGACACGACTCATCTCCATCATCCTGATGCTCCAGTCCCGGGGCACACTCAAGGCCTGCGAACTGGCCGAAGAGCTGTCGGTCTCGGAGCGGACCATCCACCGCTATATGGGCATGCTCGACGAGCTGGGCATCCCGATCTATTCCGAGCGCGGGCCCTACGGCGGTTTCTCGCTGGTGCGGGGTTACAAGCTGCCGCCGCTGGTCTTTACCCCGGAGGAGGCGACCGCCCTCTACCTGGGCAGCGAGCTGGTCAAGGATATCTGGGGTGCCTCGTACCACGACGCCGTCGTCGCCGCCACGGCCAAGCTGGACAATGTCCTGCCCGAGGCACTGCTCCAGGAGGTCAAGCAGGCACAGCGCGGATTGCTGGTCACAGGCTGGATGCGCCGCGACTATGGTCCCTGGGCCCCCATCCTGGACGACCTGCGCCGCAGCGTGGCCCGCCGCCGCCAGGTGCGGATGGTCTACCAGTCCTTCCGCCAGGAGACCACCGAGCGTACCCTCGACCCGTATGCCCTCGCCCTGCAATGGGGCAACTGGTACGTGATGGGCTATTGCCACTTGCGCAGCGATCTGCGCACCTTTCGCGTCGACCGGATCCAGGCGGTCGAGCCCACAGGCGCCGTATTCGCCGTGCCCCCTGACTTTTCGGCACGGGAGTACCTGATGCGCATGGCCGGCGAGCGCCCGGCGACCTATTACCAGGTGGCTGTCCGCTTTGAGCCGGAGGTGGCCCACATCGTCCGCCAGCGCCTGGAGGAATGGCAGCAGCTCGAGGAGCATGACGACGGATCGGTGACCCTCTCCTTTGAGGCATCCGACCTGGCCTGGCCCTGTCGCTGGGTATTGACCTACCAGGACAAGGCCACTGTGATTGCTCCCAGGGAGCTAGCCGACCTGGTGCGGGACACGGCCCGGGCCATCGCGGCACGCTATACAGACGACGCCGCATGAGTTTGCTCTGGAGCCTGGGGTATGGTATGATCTGTCCTTGACTATGACTGTGGGACAGACTGAGTTGGCTTCGGGCACAACCCTGAAACGCATGCCACCCAATCGCTGGATCTATGTGATCTGCGCCATCGCCCTGGTGGCCACGGCGGCCATCGCCGCCTTCGCTTTTGAGCGCCTGCCCCACCTTGAGGACGAGGTGGCCTATCTCTTTCAGGCCAAAACGATGGCCACAGGCCGCCTGACCGTCGCCTCCCCCGAGCCTCCTGAATCGTTCTGGACCCCCTTTGTCCTCGACTGGCAGGGACAGCGCTTTGGCAAGTACCCGCCGGGCTGGCCGGCGGTGCTGGCCAGCGGCGTATGGGCCCGTGCTCCCTGGCTCGTCAACCCGCTGCTGGCCGCCCTGTCTCTCTACCTGGTCTATCGCCTGGGCCGGACGCTGTACGACGAGCGGGTGGGCCTGCTGGCCGCGGTCCTGGGGCTGGTCTCCCCCCTATTCCTGGTGCTCAGCGGGTCATTCCTCTCGCACCTGGCCAGCAGCGTGTGGCTGCTGCTGTTCAGCCTGTGGTTCATCTGGACGGCACGCGGTCGCCATTGGCGCTTCGCCCTGGGGGCAGGCCTGGCCCTGGGGGCCGCCTTTTTGACCCGCTCACTCACGGCCGTGGCCTTTGCCGCCCCCTTTATCGCCTACAGCATCATCCAGGTGGCGCGCCGGAAGCAGGCCCACTGGCCGCGCTACCTCCTGGTGGCCCTGAGTGCAGGCGCCGTGGCAGCCATCCTGCCGCTCTACCAGTGGGCGGTCACCGGCGATCCCTGGCTCAATCCCTACCTGCTGTGGTGGCCCTACGATCGACTCGGTTTTGGACCAGGGATTGGCGCCATGCCCGGCGGCCATTCACCCTATTATGCCTGGGTCAATCTCAAGCAGGACCTGTCGCGGGCGGCGACCGACGTCCTCGGCTGGCCGGCCCTCAGCTGGGTGCCCCTGGTCCTGGGCCTGGCCCTGCGGCCGCGACGTGCCAGGGACTGGGGCTTGCTGTTGCCCTTTGCCTGCCTGGTGGTGGCCTACATCTTTTACTGGATCGGTTCGCCGGCCCGCTTGTGGGGCCCGCGTTACTATTTCGAGGGCTTTGCCGGGCTGTGGCTTCTGGCCGCCGTGGGCCTGCTCAAGGTCTGGGCTTGGGCCCAGGGACGCCGACCCTGGCTGCGCACGGCCCTGCCGGCATTGCTGGCCCTGATGGTCGTCGCCAGCCTGGGCCTCAACATGCCCGGCCGCTTGAGCGAGGCCCATGGCTTCTATGGCATCACCCGCTCACAGTTCGACCCCATCCGCGAAGCCGGCCTGGACAATGCCCTGGTCATCGTCTACGCCGATCGCTGGCTGGAGTATGGCGCGTTGCTGTCCAGCATGAGCCCCACCCTCGACGACGACGTCGTCTATGCCCGGGGTATCAACGCCGAGCTCGACGCTGCCGTCATGGATCGATATCCAGGCCGGACCGTCTACTATCTCGTCAAAGGCCAATTGTCGTCCACACCACCAAGCCCTGAGCCCGAGCCCCAGGGCTAGAAGGAGGCAGATACCGTGAACCCCGTGATGGATTGGCTCCTGGAAGAGGACCTGGCCAACCCCAGCGTACGTTTTCTGGCTCTGACCAACCTGCTGGATCGCCCTGCCGGCGATCCCGAGGTCCAGGCCGCCCGCCAGGCCATGATGGAGCACGGGCCGGTGCCAGCGATCCTCGCCGCCCAGGACCCTGCTGGATTCTGGGAAAAGCCCGGGCCGGGTTACAACCCCAAGTACCGTAGCACGGTCTGGTCCGTCATCTACCTCGCCCAACTCGGTGCCGACCCGGCCGATCCAGGCGTGCATGCCGGCGGAGACTACCTCCTCGATCACGCCGTGACAGCCAACGGCATGTTCAGCATCTCGGGCACCCCGTCGGGCAGCATCTATTGCCTGGCGGGCAACCTGGTCGCCGCGTTGCTGGACCTCGGCTTTGGCGACGACAAGCGGCTGCAGCAAGCCATCGAGCAACTAGCCCTGTATGTGACGGGTGGAGGTAATGGCTCCGCCGCGGAGGCAGGCCAGGCCGTGCACTATCTCAAGTCCGGCATCTGCGGCCCAGGATTCTGCTGCTCGGCGAATAACCAGCTACCCTGTGCCTGGGGTGCGGTCAAGGTGCTCGGGGCGCTGGCCCGCCTGCCCCGGGAGAAGCGCAGCCCGGCAGTGCAGTCGGCGCTGGCCTCCGCCGTCGATTTGATGTTCAGTGTCGATCCCTCGACCGCCGACTACCCGGCCGGCTACAGCGACAAACCGAGCCGCAGCTGGTTCCAATTCGGTTTCCCCGTCTTTTACGTCACCGACATCCTGCAGATTGCCGAGGCGCTGGGTGAGGCTGGTTACGGCGGCGACCCACGACTGGACAATACCTACGACCTGATCCTGGAGAAACGGGATCCAGCCGGCCGCTGGAAGATGGAATATACCTACCAGGGCAAGACCTGGGCTGACGTCGAGCAGAAGAAGCAGCCCAGCAAGTGGGTGACGCTGCGCGCCCTGCGGACCCTCAAGACGGCCGGCATCGAGGCATGAACAGCGCAGGTCCGCTGGCGTGGCTGCTGGAGGCGGAAAACCCTTCAGCCCGTTACCTCTGCCTGCGAGACCTGCTGGATCGCCCGGCCGCCGACCCGGAGCGGGCCGCTGCCCAGCGAAGCATCCCTGAACACGAGCCAGCGCGGGCCATCCTGGAAGCTCAGTGGCCGGAGGGATACTGGATTGCGCCCGGCACCGGCTACAGCCCCAAACACAAGGCCACGGTGTGGCAGGTGATCTTTTTGGCCGCCCTGGGTGCCCCCCGCACAGCAGGCATCGACCGCGCCTGCGCCTACGTGCTGGACCACAGCCGCCTGCCCGATGGGCGGTTCACGGCGCAGGCCGCAGACCTTGCGTACAGACACCACCATGCCCGGGGCGCCGTGGCCTGCTTGAACGGCAACGTGCTGCGGGCCATGGCCGAGCTGGGCTACCCCGATCCGCGCCTGGACGAGAGCCTCGAAGCCCTGGCCGGCATGGTGCTCGACGATCGGTTCTGCTGCCGGTTCAACGCCAAGAAACCCGTGCCGGCGCGCATGTCAGACGGCCTGCCCTGCGCCTGGGGCGCGATAAAGGCCCTCGGTGCCTTCGCTCAGGTGCCAACGGCCAGCCGCTCCTCCGCAGTACAGCGGGCG
>JAMJFU010000290.1 GCA_023544525.1 Anaerolineae bacterium
GGAGCGTACTGGGCGGTGAGCGGGAGCGGGTTCCCTTTCACCCCCGATATTGCATCCGACGTTACCGGGCCGGTGGTCGAACGGTTTGGGCCGGCCGTGGCCTGGACCGTCGTGATCTTGGCCGGGATTCCTGCGGCGGCGGTGGGAGCGGCGATGCTGCGCGGGGTGCGTAGCAAGGCGCTCCGGCCTCTTTTCATATCTGCCGGAGCACTGCTCGGCGGGGTCCTCCTGCTGCTCATGACCGACGTCACCCTGCTCATCGTGCTCGGCTACACGCCTTATGGCATCGTTGCACTTTTCACCGGTGCTGAGTTCAGCGAGGTCTACTTGGGCCTATTGACCCCGTGGACGACGGTACACCAGTTTCTGTGTCTTGTCGGTGGGTTTCTGTGGCTGGCGGCCACCCTGAGCTATGCTCGCCGGAGTGGGGACGCCTGCCTGTATTGCGGCCGCCGAGACGGTCCGGAAGGGTGGACGAGCCCGAAAAACGCCGCCCGCTGGGGCCGGATCGCCGTGTATGCGTCGATGGCAGTGCCAGTGTTGTACGCCATCACCCGCTACGCCTACGCGCTGGGCATCCCGCTGGGGATCAGCGAGGAGTATCTGCGCTTCGGGCAGGAGAGCGGGATGTGGACCCAGGGACTCTTCATGGCGACCTTTGGCCTGGTGGGAGCGGTGCTCACGCTCGGCCTGACGCAGCGCTGGGGCGACGTGTTCCCGCGCTGGATGATCGGCCTGGCTGGACACCGGGTGCCCATCGGGCTGGCGGTAGTCCCGGCCTCCTTGGTATCGGTGTTGCTGGTGGTGGGTAGCATCGCGATGTGGTCCGGCTTCGCCCAGTTGGTGGGCAAGGCGCTGACCGGTGAGACAGAGGCTATCGATATCATCGGGCTCGCCCCTACCATGCTGTTCGTAGTCTGGGGCGTGGCGCTCGCGGTGGCGACACTGGGCTACTACTACCGGCGGCGCGGACCATGTGAGATGTGTGGTCGTGGTGCACCCGGCTGCGGATAGGTCCGCAGGTCATCTCAATCATCCTCCGGACGGGCATCGCGCGCATCCTTCTACTGTTGTGACTAGCGTCCGGAGTGCGCCGATCCCCAGAGTTGACATGCATTGGCTTCCTGTGTAAACTCCCTATGGGGACCCAGGAAGTCATGAGCGTTGTGTATAGGTTCTTCCAGCCCACCGTGTACAAGCTGCTGTTCACGGTCGAGTGGCTGGCCTTTCTCCTGCTCAGGGCCGTGGAGCGCCAGGCGATCGACCTGGACCTGTTGCCGGTCGCATTGTGGCCGCTGCTGCTCTTCTACGGTCTCGGCTGTGCGCTGGTGGCATGGAGCCGGCGTACCGACAGGGTGGCAGGTGGACTTGGCCTGGCATTCCTGGCAGTCGCCATGGTCGGCCTGGACCAGGTCAGCAAGGCCCTCGCCACCGCGTTTCTGCCTCCCGATACATCGCTGCCTCTGATAGAAGGATGGCTCCACGCTGCCAATGTGCACAACGCCAGCGGGTCGTGGCTGGGACCAGCCTGGCTGAAACCCGTGCTCGCCGTGGCTGCCACTCTGGTGCTGCCACTATCGATGATTGTGTATCGCTACTATGTCTCTACGAAGCGCCAGAGCCTGTGGGTCGACCTGACGTTTGTGGGGGTTTTCGCCGGCTATGCAAGCTGGCTCATCGACATCTATGTGCGCGGCTACATCGTCGACGTGATCCACATTCCCGGCCTGGTCGCCGCGGACTTTAAGGACCTCTTTCTCTCCCTGGGGATATGCGTCGTGGTCGAGGTGCTGGACAATCCTGGCATCTCACGCCGCTGGGGCGGATGGCGCGCCGAAATCGAGAGCACGCGCCGGCTCGTCGCGGACCTGGCGGCATTTGCGGCCGGGGAGCTGCGCACCTGCTGGATGGCCATCCTGAAGAGCGTTAGGTCACCGAAGGAGAATGGTTAGCCCGATCTTTGCTGTGCGCGATGGTCGCCAAGATGCACCGGGGCAAAGCAACCGTACCCCTCCTGATCGATTTCACGGCTGGGGGTGTTGAGTATAGCCAAGCCGCCTGGCAGTCTAGCTCTAGTGGGTAGGCCTGCAGGCCAACGCTCCGGTTCAGCGTCGACGCTGAACCGGAGCGTTGGCGAATGGCTTCGATCTATTGGCCTCTCAGGAGTATGCTGGGATCAGTCCCCTTGTACACCCTTGGCGATGCGATCGCCGACCTCCTGGTCAATGCTGCGCCAGTATTCAAAGGCACGCTTCAACACAGGTTCGGACACGCCATTTTTCAGGTGCCCCACCACGTTGGCTACCAGCAGGTCTCGCTGGGCGTCATCCATTACTTCGCGCACCAAGGCGCCAGGCTGGCCGAAATCGTCATCGTCCTTGCGCTTGGTGTAGGCGGCGCGCATGAACTCGCCGCTGGCACTCCAGATGGCTTCCTCTGGATAGCGCTCGGGGTCGGCGCTGGGACCGCCCTTGGAGTTCGGTGCGTACACCGGATCGGAGGTGTTCTCCATCCGCATCGCACCGCCCTTGCTGTAGCTGTGGACCGGGGTCTTGGGCCGGTTGACCGGGATCTGCTTGTAGTTGACGCCCAGGCGTGCCCGGTGGGCGTCGGCGTAGGAAATCAGGCGAGCGAGCAGCATCTTGTCCGGGCTCGGACCGATCCCGGGGACGAGGCTGTTCGGCTCAAAGGCCGCCTGCTCGATCTCGGCGTGAAAATCAGTCGGATTGCGGTTCAGGGTGAGGCGGCCGACCTCGTGCAGCGGGTAGTCAGCATGCGGCCACACCTTGGTCAGATCAAACGGGTTGAACCGGTAGGTTTCGGCCTCCGCAAAGGGCATGATCTGCACTTTGAGCGTCCAACTGGGATAGTCCCCCCGCTTGATGGCCTCAGACAGGTCACGGCGGTGGTAGTCGGCATCCTCGCCGGCGATCCGGTCGGCCTCCTCCTGGGTGAGATTCTCAATGCCCTGGTCGGTCTTGAAGTGGTACTTGACCCAGAAGCGCTCGCCTTTGGCGTTGACCCACATGTAGGTGTGGCTGGTGTAGCCGTTCATGTGCCGATAGCTCCTGGGAATTCCGCGATCGCTCATCAGAATGGTGACCTGGTGGGCAGTCTCAGGAGACAGGCTCCAAAAGTCCCATTGCATATCATTGTCCCGCAGGCCGCTATCCGCCCGGCGCTTCTGCGAATGAATAAAGTGCTGGAACTTCATGGGGTCACGGACAAAGAACACCGGCGTGTTGTTTCCCACCATGTCATAGTTGCCTTCGGTGGTGTAGAACTTGAGGGCAAAGCCGCGCACGTCCCGCCAGGTGTCGGGACTGCCGCTCTCACCGGCCACCGTAGAGAACCGGGCAAGCACTTCGGTCTCTGTACCTGGTTGGAACACGGCCGCCTTGGTGTAGGCGCTGACGTCCTGGGTCACCTGGAAGTGACCGAAGGCGCCCGAGCCCTTGGCGTGGGGCTGGCGGTCCGGAATCATCTCCCGGTTGAAGGTGGCCATCTGCTCCATCAGGTAGTGGTCGTGCAGCAGAATGGGGCCATCGGGCCCTACGGAAAGGGAAAACTCGTCGCTGGATACGGGGATACCCGCATCGTTGGTGGTGGGCTTGCGGTCTTGGTCTTTCATAGCAGATCTCCTTTTCACTTGTTTATGTGGTGGATCATCAGACGAAGATCATTCCTCGCCGATCCAATGAACCCAGTGGGATCCTTCCTGCTCTGCCCGTACCTCAGCCAAGGGGTGGCTCTGGTACATACCGTGTTCTTCCTGTAGACTTGTCCGAATCCAGGTCAGTCGTTCAAGTGCCTGCAGAACGGTCAACCGCTGGGCCTGCTGGCGTCTCTCGGTGAGATGCTGCTGTACGATCTCCCGCACCAGGTCAGAGATGCTCTGCCCTTGCTGCTCAGCGATCTCTGCCAGGGCTTGGTGTGCTGCTCGGATTCCAGCAGAAGCTGTGTGCGATGTAGGGTGCTCATGACTACCTGCACAAGCATTATACACTTACACCTGTGTAGGTGGCAAATCCAGATCGATCCACGGGATGGGCGGTCGGGCGTAATCCGCCGTCGGAGCCGTAGTCGCCTCCAGACCTCATCGGTGCATGTCGGCTACGGTCACTGCACAAGTGTCTTCTCCATAAAGATCCAATGCTCTCGAAATTCAGGGGGGATCTCGCTTTCGACGTAAGGCTCAATCTCCTGGAATCCCGCAGACCGATAGAGCGAGTGAGCTGCCTTCATAAAGCGGGCGCTGTCCAATCGCACGATCGAGTAGCCGATTGTCCGCGCCTCGGAGAGCAGCGCCTCCAGTACCCCTCTTCCCAGACCGCGACCGCGAAACTCTGCCCGAACATACATCCGCTTGACTTCGCCCTCGCCCTCTCGGAGCTTCTTGAGACAGGCGAGCCCTGCGGATCTGCCCTCTTCCGAGATCAAGAGCAGCCGGCCGTCGGGGGGGAAGTAGATATCCAGCCCTCTCATATCATCTTCCAGCATGGTCGCAATGTCAAAGTTCACGCCGAATTCCTCGTTGACACGACCATTTGCCCATTGCAGATACTCCCAGAATAACGCTCGGACCTCTGATAGATCCTCCGCGGTCTGTGCTTGCCGATATTCAGGCATATTCCTCCCCTCCCCTTAAATCAAGCAAGATACCGGCCAATTCGCACGGCGCCGTGATCAGTGCAGCTCAGGTCCGTCTAGTGTACCATGATTTGCCTCGAACACAAGACACGCAATGTGCGGTGAGACCCCCCATCGCGGGCACGTTGACCTTGCATCCTGCCCATGCCATAAGGGGCATGGGCAGCGCTTCCCAGGGCTGGCACCGCTCAGGCCAGCCGCCGGGAGATCATCATTGTGGACGAGTGCAATCTGTTGCCGGTGCTGGGCACGCACTGGGCCGTGCCCGTTGAGGTTATCCCCTTTGGCTGGCGGACCCAGGCCGCCTACCTGGAATCCCTGGGTGCCCAGGTCCG
>JAMJFU010000291.1 GCA_023544525.1 Anaerolineae bacterium
GGGTAGGTCCCGGCTTGCTGGACCGGTTCGTGCCGGCGGCCCCCCTCCTCGAGCGCGCCCGGACGTTCACGCCCTGGCCAGGGGATGCAGGCTCCCTGGACCAGCTGGAGAATGTGGTGACTCGCAGGGCAGCCATCGCCAGCGAAGCCGATGACGCCTCGGTAGTGGCCGGACTGCAGCAGAGCGCGCTCTTTGAGCAGTATACTCGCGTGCTACTGAGCCTGGCACACGAGGCTCCATTGGTGCTAGCCCTCGACGATCTGCAGTGGGCAGACCTCGGCTCCATTAGCCTCCTCTTTCAACTGGGGAGGCACCTGGCAGGCACGCGTATTCTGGTCGTAGGCGCCTTCCGCCCAGAGGACGTGGCCATCGGCCGAGACGGTGAGCGCCATCCCCTGGAGCCGGTTCTCAGCGAGTTCCAGCGCCTGGTTGGCGACATCGTCATTGACCTCAACCGGGCTGATAGCCGGGTGTTCGTCGAGGCACTGCTTGACAGCGAGCCCAACCGCTTGGGCCCTGACTTCCGCGCGGCGTTGCACCAGCGTAGCCAGGGTCATCCCCTCTTCACCGTCGAGCTCCTGCGCGGCATGCAGGACCGGGGCAATCTGGTGCGAGACAGCGAGGGTCATTGGATTGGCGGTGCCGCCCTCGACTGGGAGACGCTGCCGGCGCGGGTGGAGGCCGTTCTCGCCGAGCGCATCGGCCGCTTGCCCAGGCAGTTGCGGGACACTCTCTCCGTAGCCGGGGTGGAGGGTGAAACCTTCACCGCCGAAGTGGTTTCGCGGGTGCAGGCGACCGGCGAGCGGGAGGTGGTCCGCACCTTGAGCGAGACCCTGGACAGAAGGCACCGGCTGGTGGCTGCCCGCGGCATCCTGCGGCTGGGCGGCCAGCGCCTGTCCCAGTATCGATTCCGGCACAACCTGTACCAGCAATACCTGTACCGCAGCCTGGATCCAGTGGAACAGGTTTACCTCCACGAGGCGGTTGGTAGTGCACTGGAGGCGCTGTACGCAGCGGCAGACGCGGACGCCTCATCCATCGCCCCGCAGTTAGCCTGGCACTTTGAGGAAGCAGGGATCAGCGAGAAGGCGATAGGCTACTATCGACAGGCCGGCGAACGAGCACTGCAGCTTTCCGCCTACCAAGAGGCAATCCTGCACCTGAGCCGAGGACTGGCCTTGCTCATGGCATTGCCAGACTCCCCCGAGCGCGAAAGGCAAGAGCTCGATCTGCAGCTGGCCCTCGCTGTGGCCTGGCAGGGCACGGAGGGCACACAGTCCACTGCAATGAAGGAGACCTACTCCAGGGCTCTTGAGCTGTGCCTACAGATGGATAACAGGTCTCAGTTATGCCGGGTCCTGGGCGAACTGGCGCTGCATTACTATGTGCGGGCTGAATACCAGACGGCACGTCGGTTTGCTGAACAGGCACTCAGTGTGGCTGAGGGCCTCGACGACACGCTGCTGGCGGCATTGAGCCGCTGGTATCTAGGGGTTGTGTTGTTCGGTCTGGGGGAATTCACCACTGCCCATGCCCACCTCGAGCGGGTGGTTGACTTCTACGACCCCGAGCGACACCACAAGTCCTTCGTGCTCCTTCGAGGGTCGGACGCGGGCGTGAGTGCCATGGCCTATACAGCCTGCACACTCTGGTGCCTGGGCTATCCTGAGCAAGCCCAGAGACGAAGCCAGGAGGCGTTGGCCCTGGCACGAGCGCTGGGCCATCCTTTCTCACTGGCGGATGTCCTCTGCTATGCAGGTTGCATGTTCAGCGAAATGCGCCGCGACGCGCAGGAACTCCAAGATCAGGCCGAGGCGCTGATGCAATTGTCCAGCGACAAGGTCCCGGTCTGGTTGCCAATGGCAGACCGCTACAGGGGAGGGGCGCTGTTCATGCTGGGACATGTCGACGAGGGGATCGCACTCATGCGGCGGGGCATGGCGAGCAACCAACCGGGAGGAGTACGCTGTTGCCTATCAGAATCACTGTGCTCCCTGGCCAAGGCGCAGGCAAGGGCGGGCCAGCCAGAGCAAGGCCTGATCACAGTGGCCGAGGCACTCGCTTTTGTGCAGCAGACAGACGAACATCACTCGGAGGCAGAGCTCTACCGGGTGCGGGCCGAACTGGCGCGAATGCTAGGCAAGGATGCCGAAGCAGAGGCCAGCCTGCAAAAGGCCATCGAGGTAGCGCGTCGGCAGGAGGCCAGGTCCTGGGAGTTGCGAGCCACAACCAGCCTGGCGCGCCTGTGGCAGGCACAGGGCAAGGTCGACGAGGCGTGCGACATACTCCGCGGCATCTACGGCTGGTTTACGGAAGGCCTTGGCACGCCCGATGTGCAGGAGGCCGCTGCCCTGCTCCAAGAGCTCGCGTCCAGCCACGGCCCAGGGAGTGGTGACACTGGCTCCACGTAAAGCAGCGGCGGCCACTTGACAACCCGGTGAATTGGCGCTAGAATCGTCGTCAGCATGTGCTATATGGCTGGCAAGGCGGGGCACCTGGGCAACCAGGTGCTCTATTAGATTGCCCGGATTGGGCATGTGAGTAGATCCCTGATGAGCACTGAGGACGAAAACGGCAGCAGCGTTCTGCGACGGACCGCCGAGTACCAGCCGCCCGTGTCTTGGCGCACCTGGCTAATCGGCCGTCCCCTGCCCACAGCCGATGCACCCCACCAGACCATCGGCAAATTCGTCGGCCTTGCCGTCTTTGCCTCCGACGCGCTCTCCTCGACCGCCTACGCCACCCAGGAGATCCTGTTCATCCTGGCCTTTGCCGGAACGGTCGCCTTTGGATATGCCTTTCCCATCTCAGTGGCCATCGTCGGCCTGCTGCTCATCGTCACGCTGTCGTACGAGCAGGTCATCCACGCCTATCCCAACGGTGGTGGTGCTTACGTCGTGGCCCGCGACAACCTGGGTGAATTGCCAGCCCTGGTAGCTGGGGCGGCGCTGCTGACCGACTATATCCTCACCGTCGCGGTGTCGGTCTCTGCCGGTGTGGCGCAGATCACCTCGGCCTATCCGGACCTCTTTCCCTACCGCGTAGCGGTCTCTGTGGGCCTGGTCCTCTTGGTTATGGTGGTGAACCTGCGTGGGGTCCGCGAGTCGGGCGCGGCGTTTGCCATCCCCAGCTATTTCTTCCTGGGCATGATGTTCCTCACAGTCGGCACTGGGCTCTACCGGCAGTTGACCGGCAGCCTGGGCGCTGTCGCCAATCCACCACCCTTGGAGACCACGGTCGTCCAGGCCATCACCCCCTTTCTCATTCTGCGGGCCTTCTCCAGCGGGACGGCTGCGCTGACCGGCGTGGAGGCCATCTCCAACGGCATCACCGCCTTTCGTGAGCCGCGCAGCCGCAACGCCGGGATCACCCTGCTGTGGATGGGAGGCATCCTGGGCACCCTCTTCCTCTGCATCACGTTCCTGGCCGTGGCGATCGGCGTTGTACCCTCTGAAGCAGAGACCGCCATTTCCCAGCTGGCCCGGACGGTCTTTCAGGGTCAAGGCCTGCTCTATCTGGGAGTGATCGTCGCCACGACCTTAATCCTCATCATGGCGACCAACACCTCCTTCGCCGGATTCCCGCGCCTGAGTGCCCTCTTGGCCGAGGATGCGTTCCTGCCGCGCCAGCTTGCTTTCCGCGGCAGCCGCCTGGTCTATTCCCGTGGCATCATGGCCCTGGCCGGCATCGCCTCCCTTCTCATTATCCTTTTCGGCGCCAGCGTGACTGCCCTCATCCCCCTATATGCCATCGGCGTCTTTTTGTCCTTCACCCTGGCCCAGGCCGGCATGGCCCGCCGCTGGCGGAACAGCGGCCGTCTGAGCACCAGCGAGGAGCTGGACAGCAAGGGGGAACCGCTGCGCTACGATCCGCGCTGGCGCCTCAAGATGATAGCCAACGGGTTCGGCGCAGCCTGCACCGGCGTTGTGATGCTCGTCTTTGCCATCACCAAGTTCGCGGACGGGGCGTGGATCGTGTTGTTGCTCATGCCAGCCCTGGTGGCGGCATTCCTCTACATCCAGCGCCACTATCGTAGCCTGGCCGCCGCCCTGTCGCTGGAGGACTATGGGGCGATGCCACCCGTCGCGCGCCACCGTGTCATCATGCCCGTCAGCGGTGTGCATCGTGGGACGCTCGCTGCCCTGCGCTATGCACGCGATCTCTCAGATGACGTCACGGCCGTCCATGTGTCGATGGACCCTGACGAAGCCAAGCGCCTGCAGCGCAAATGGGAACAGTGGGGTGACGGGGTGCGCCTGGTGATCCTGGATTCTCCCTACCGGCTGCTCCTGGAGCCCCTGGTCGACTACATAGGCGAGATCGCAGACCAGCGCCAGCCCAACGAGACCATCACCATCGTGGTCCCACAGTTCGTGTCCAGGCGCTGGTGGAACGGCTGGTTGCACACCCAGGCTGCGATCATGCTGCGTCTGGCCCTGCTCTTCAAGCCGGGCGTCGTCATCACCGACGTCCCGTACCAGGTCGAGTAGTACACGGAGTATGAAAAAGATGAAGATCGTTGTCGTCGGCTGTGGCCGGTTGGGCGCAGAGCTCGCCTACCGGCTGTTTCAACAGGGGCATCGGGTGACGGTCATCGATCACGTCGCCGCCGCTTTTGACAACCTGCCACCAGATTTCCGGGGGCGCACTCTGGCGGGCGAAGCGCTCAGCCAGGACGTATTGACCCGGGCCGGCATCGCCGATGCGGATGGCGTGGCCGCCGTCACCAACTCCGATTCGCTCAATGCCGTAGTGGCCCGCATCGCCAACGCCAAGTACGGGCTCAGCAACGTGGTCGTCCGCAACTACGACCCACACTGGCGCCCAGTCCACGAGGCCTTTGGATCCCAGGTCGTGAGCTCCGCCAGCTGGGGAGCCCAGCGGATCGTGGATCTCTTGCATTACTCAGACGTGCGCATGGTCTTCTCTACGGACGACGGCGAGGTTCGCGTTTATGAGCTAGAGATCCCCAAGGCCTGGC
>JAMJFU010000292.1 GCA_023544525.1 Anaerolineae bacterium
GTTTTCACTGATCCGAGGCCATGGTGCTCGCCGTGGGCGGGTATGCATTGGCTGACCTCAACCCCCAGTGCCTGCGGATGGCGACCCCATTGGCGGGAGGAATCGGCAGCAGCCACCAGGAAGTGTGCGGTGCGCTGAGTGGTGGCGCCATGGTCATTGGCGGCCTGCTGGGCCGAACCACCGCCGGCGAGGACGACGAGCCGGGCCAGGCACTTGCCCGGCGCTACCGCGAGCTTTTCCTCGCCGAGATGAGCGATACCCGCTGCGGTCCCATCCGGGACTGGGTGCAGGCGACAGGTGGACCCGGCACCTGTGCAGTCGTGGTCGAAAGCGCCGCCCGGATCCTCCTGGCGCTCCTGGCGGAAACGGGCCCGTAACGGCCAACTCGCCTGTTGTAGCCTTCAGTCCATAGTCCAGGCGGCCAAGGCCAGCAGGCAGCCAGGCATCACTGCTCCCGCAAGGCTTGCGAGATCAGGTCGCTGGCCGTGCCGTCGTCTACCTGCCCAAAGACAGCAACGAGCAGATCCCCCTGGACATCAGCGCCGACCGGTGCCACGATATCGGTTGCTTGCAGCGCCGCCAGGGCAGCCGCCGCATCCCTGGCATCTGGATATTGGACCAGCAGGAGGAGGGCCTCATCGTCTCCGGCCTGGTACTGCCCCAGGATGCCGTCTGTCTCTGGACCCAGGCCGAGAAGGTTCTCGCCACCAAGCCAAAGCACATCCTGGATCGAGATCTCCTCGTGGAAGAAAATGGTGCGGCCCTCCGCCAGGCCATCTGCAGGCAGCCGCGCCACCAGGGCCGGCGTCTCCCCAGAGGGTGCTGCCGGTAGCGCGCCGGATACGCCCCGGGCCACCCCCTCCAGTTCTGCGCCAGGCACCTGGCGCCGGGCAAACACCTGCACGTAGTAGCGATCCTTCCAGAAGATGATCCTGCGCCCCGGGTCGGCATCACCGCCGTCGCCGATAGCCACGCCTGTGCCGCCACGGCTCAGGGTGAAGAGCCCATAGGCATCCTCAGGTCCAGCCAACTGCCAGACCTGGACGTCCAGCTCGATCCCCTCGCCATGTTCGTAGCGCTGGGTCGCCACCCGCTCAAAGCCGTAGGCGAAGTAAGCCTCCGCCTGGCCGTTGACCAGGTCAAAGAGGTTGTCCGAGTTGTAGTCCTGCGCTTCACCCACCAGGGTCCAGCCCGGGAGATCGCCATCACCCGGCAGAGCGTCGACCGGCGCTGCAGGCGCTCCTCCACATCCCGGCAGGAGCGAGACGACCAGGAACCAGACCAGGGTCCGGACGCTGGCCCTGGCGGACAGTAGTCTTCGGCTCATAACAATCACCTCCATGCACAGTGCAGAACATAGCCGGAAAACAGGCTTTTGTCAAACCGGTGTAGCTTGGGCAGCCCTGGTAGGCCCGAAACGCTCGGCATGCCCCTAAATGTATCCCGGTCTATATCCCTGGCATGTATCTGGATACATGGACGCTGGTGGTGGGCCGTGTTATACTGGACCTGCGGGCGGCGCTCGCCAGCCCGCATAGATCAGGGGGCAAAGCGATGCCGTTGAACGAAGGAACAGAGGGCCAAGGTCTGGCCGTGGTCCAAACGAGCGAACTGACAAAGGCGTTTGGTGACCTCAAGGCCGTAGACAGGCTTAGCTTCGAGATCCCAAAGGGTACCATTTTTGGCCTGATCGGCCCCAGCGGTTGCGGAAAGACCACCACCGTCCGCCTGCTGACGGGCATCTATCGGCCCAGCGGCGGAAAAGCTTCCGTCCTGGGCGAAAACCCGGCACGCTTCTCCCGGGAAACGAGGACAAAGATCGGCTATATGCTCCAACAATCGGTGCTCTACCCAGATCTGACCGTCTGGGAGAACCTCAACTTTGCCAGCGCCATCTATGGCGTAGGTCCCCTACGCGGCAAGCAATTGAGAGAGGTGCTCGAGTTTGTGGAATTGAGCGAGCACCGCCGCAAACCTGTCAGCAAGATTTCGGGTGGGATGCGGCGCAGGCTTGGCCTCGCTGCTACTCTGGCCCATAACCCGGAGCTCCTTTTTCTGGACGAGCCGACGACAGGCGTTGACCCCGTGCTGCGCCGCAAGTTCTGGGATCACTTCGAGGCCCTGCGCGACGAAGGGCGGACCTTGCTGGTCACGACACAATACGTCGGCGAGGCGGCCTACTGCGACCTGGTGGCGGTGATGCAACAGGGACGCCTGCTGCGGGTGGATACCCCAGAGGGTCTGCGCTGTCACGCCTTTGGGGGCGAAATCGTCGAACTTCAGACCGCCAATCACCTGGATCTCGGCAAGGCACGTCGCCTGGATGCCTTGCCAGCAGTGCGCCAGGTCCACTTGCTGGAGAATGGGCGCGCCCGCCTGGTCGTAGACGAAGCGAGCACAGCCATACCCAGGCTGGTCGAATGGTCCCAGGAGGAGGAGCTGGCCCTCAAATCGATTGGGGAGTACTTGCCTCCTTTCGACGACGTCTTTGTCAAACTGATCCAGGGACCCGAGGGGGTGAGCCTTGGCTAGACCTCTCCGCTTCCTGATACGGATCTCTGCGTTTGTACGCAAGGAAGCGGCAGAGATCTTGAGACAGCCGCGCCTCGTCATCACCCTCGTCCTGGGTCCCTTTCTGATCCTCCTCCTCTTCGGCCTTGGGTATAGCGCAGAGCCTACCCCACTCCGTACCCTCTTTGTCGTTCCGGAGGACAGCGTCTTGCAGCCGTACTTGCGGGAGAATGCAGAGACCTTCGTCCAGCAGTTAGTCTATGAGGGCATGATCTCGGATGAGGAGCTGGCCAAAGCCAGGCTGCGCAGCGGCCAGGTGGACGCAGTGGTTGTCATACCCGACAAGGTCTACGAGACAGTGCGGAGCAGCCAGCAGGCAGTCATTACGATCTACCACAACCGGATCGATCCCATTCGGGCGCGCTATGTCCGCGCCTTTGCCGATCTCTTTGTGAACCAGATAAACCAACGTATCCTCCAGGTCTTTGCCGAAGAAAGCCAACAGGAAGCCTCCACGCTGCAGCCCGGCGTCAGGGCAGCCAAGGAAAGCACAAATTCCCTGCACCTGGCCATGGAGAGCGACGACCCGGAGGCCACTCAACAGCATTTGGACGAGCTAGACCGCAACCTCACAGACCTGGAGACGGCTCTCTTGGCCAGTAGCCTGCTCCTGGGCCGGCTCAAAGAGATGGAGGCGCAGGACCCGGCGACGGACCCGCAGGACCCTACCGAGATCTTGGCTCAGCTCCGCAAGCAGGTCGAAAGCCTGGAGGAACGGGACCGCACCCCGGGTCAGGAGGAACAGTCCACCCAGGCGGTGACCGAAATCGATCAGGATCTGACCCGGCTCGACACAGCGCTTGAGGAGTTCCGGAGCATCGACTCACAGGTGCTGGTCACCCCGTTCCGGGGCGAGGTAAGGACCGTTATGGCGGTGGATCTCAGCCTCGTGGACTATTACGTGCCGGGCGTACTTGCAGTGCTGCTGCAGCACCTGTGTGTCACATTCGGCGCCCTATCTATCGTCGCTGAGCGCCGCAGTGGCACCATGGAGCTGTTCCAGGCCTCTCCCCTGTCAGCCTTTGAGGTATTGGCTGGCAAATACCTGAGCTACCTGGTCTTCACCGCCTTACTGAGTGCAGTACTGACCGGGCTATTGGAACTTGCTCTCGACATTCCGATGCTGGGTAGCTGGGCCCACTACTCTTTGGCCATCGTGGCCCTGCTATTTGCCTCCCTCGGCCTCGGCTTTGTCCTCTCGTTGCTGGCCCAAACGACGAGCCAGGCCGTCCAGTATTCCATGCTGGCATTGTTGATCAGCGTCTTCTTTAGCGGCTTCTTTCTGAACCTGGAACTGCTACGGGCCTCTGTCCGCCTCATCTCGTGGGCCATCCCGGGGACCTATGCCCTCCAGCTCTTCCAGGACATCATGTTGCGCGGGCAACCTATTAACCTATTCTGGGTGGGTGCCCTGGTGGCCATCGGCGCCGGCACCTCACTCGTGGCCTGGCTCCTGCTCCGTCGCACGATGGCTCGCACCTGAACACGCACAAGAGGGCCACGGGAACGGATCCTGTGGCCCTCTTCTTTTGGGCTCAACCCTGCCGGCGCACGGCCGGCAGTCAGACACTTCAGTGCCCACCAAAGCCAACCGTGACCTGATCGCCCTGGACGATGGTCGGTACTTGGCGCCGGTTGCCGTTTAGTGCCAGCATCTGCCGCAAGGCGGCAGGGTCACCCAGGACATCGTGCTCCGTGTAGCGAATACCTCGCCGCAGGAGGTCTGTTTTGGCCCCGCCGCAGTAGGGGCAACCAGGCTTGGTGTATATGATCACGTCTTCCATAATATCCTCCTCCATTGGGATCGGCCCGCAGGTCGTTGTCAGCACGTGACGTGGAAAAGCCCGATGACGGCGCCGTCGGCTCGATTCCAGGCATCGATGGCATCCCCAGTCGGCAGGATGTCGACCTCGCAGCCCTTATCATCAAAATAGATCGCAGCCTCGTCCGACAACTCGACCATGCCGTACTGCCCCGAGCCGATGATAAGCAGCCCGGCTCCCGGTTGATAGACGTACTCTGCCTCGTCGCGGGAGATGACGTGCGATGTGCCATAGAGTTCCTTGGAGAGCTTTTTCTTCCGCTTCTTGACCTGGCCGTCCAGGCGGATGATGACATCCCGGTCAAAGACTTCCCCGTCGATAGTGATAGAACCGAAACTGGTACGATCGATCCTGGGCTTCATCTCTTTCCCCTCAGCGCAACACCCGCTCATCGCCGACACGTCGTGTAATCCGCTTTTCGTCCATGAATCCCAGCAGGGCCAGGGCATACTTGCGGCTGGTATCAAACATGTCTCGGACCTCAGCCACCGTGACCCGCTCGTGTTCTGCCAGGTGGGCCATGATGCGGTCGCGCATCTCTCTGTACGTCTCGG
>JAMJFU010000293.1 GCA_023544525.1 Anaerolineae bacterium
GTTCCGGTGGGACCCGAGCGGCCGCCCCGCCCCACCTCCGCCCAGGAACGGGCCCGGCAGGAGATCCGGCGAGCGCTGTGCCAGCAGGAAGCGGGAGAGGCACCCTGCGTCACCTTGCTCCATGGGGTCACCGGCTCGGGCAAGACCGAGATCTATCTCCGGATCCTGGAAGAGACGCTGGAGGCCGGGCGGCGGGCCATCGTGCTGGTGCCCGAGATCAGCCTCACCGCCCAGACGGTGCGGCGCTTTGAAGCGCGGTTCCCGGGCCGCGTCGGGGTGATGCATAGCCAGTTGACCCTGGGCCAGCGCTACGCGGTCTGGGACCGCGTCCGCCGGGGCGAGGCCGACGTGATCGTCGGCCCGCGCTCGGCCCTGTTCGCGCCCGTGTCGCGGCTGGGGTTGATTGTGCTGGACGAGGCCCACGACGACTCGTACAAGCAGGACGATCCCATCCCCCTGCCCAGTTACCACGCCCGCGACGCGGCCATCGCCCTGGGGCGGATCACCGGCGCCGGCGTGATCCTGGGCACGGCCACGCCCGACGTGGTCACCTACCAGCAGGCGGTGCAGGGCCGCTACCAGCTCCTGGAGCTGCCCCAGCGCATCCTGGGGCACAGCCGTGCTGCCACCTCGCCCTCTGGCGACGCGGCGACGGCGCCGCTGCCCCCGGTGCGCGTGGTGGACCTGAGGCAGGAGCTGAAGGCCGGCAACCGCAGCATCTTTAGCCGGGCGCTCCAGGAAGCCCTGCACAAGACGCTGGCCGCGGGCGAGCAGGCCATCCTCTTTCTCAACCGCAGGGGGGCGGCCACCTTTGTGCTCTGTCGCGACTGTGGCTACGTGGCCCGCTGCCCCAATTGCGACGTGCCGCTGACGTTCCACCGGCTCTCGAGCGAGGGCGTGCTGATCTGCCATCACTGCAACCAACGCCAGCCGGCCCCCACGCGCTGCCCGGCCTGTGGCGGGGACCGGATCCGCTATTTTGGCCTGGGCACCGAACGGGTCGAGGACGAGGTCCAGCGGCTCCTGCCCGGGGCCCGGCTGCTGCGCTGGGACCTGGACACCGCATCGGGTGCGGACCACGAGCGCTTCCTGCAGGCCTTCATCGACCACCGTGCCGACGTCCTGGTCGGCACCCAGATGATCGCCAAGGGCCTCGACCTGCCGCGGGTGACGCTGGTGGGCGTCGTCTCGGCAGACACGGCCCTTTACCTGCCCGATTACCGGGCTGCGGAGCGCACCTTCCAGCTGCTGATGCAGGTCGCCGGGCGGGCGGGACGCAGCCACCGGGGCGGCCGGGTCATCGTGCAGACCTACAACCCGGAGCACTATGCCATCCGGGCAGCCGCTGGCCACGATTATGGCGCCTTCTTCCGGCGAGAGCTGGCCGAGCGCCAAAAGATCGGGTACCCGCCCTTCAGCCGGTTGGTGGCCCTGCGGTACAGCCACGAGGACCCCTACCAGTGCCGGGCCGAGGCCACGCGGCTGGGCCGCTGGCTGGCCGCCGAGGTGCGCCGCACGAGGACCAGGGTCGAGATGATTGGCCCCGTGCCCTGTTTCTTCAGCCGGGTGCAGGGTCGCTACCGCTGGCAGATCGTCCTGCGTGGCGCCGAACCCCTGCTCCTGCTCCAGGACGTGGCCCTGCCCTGGGGCTGGCGCGTCGACGTCGACCCCGTCACCCTCCTCTAGCAGGTTGTCGGCGAGAGGAACGGTTCTCGTTTGTAGTGGCGACTTCAGTCGCTCTTGGACGGCTAAAGCCGTTACTACGAACCCTCTCCGACAGGCTGCTAGGACTTCCCTCCTGCTGCGCTCAGCCCACGCCGCCATGGTGGAACGCGCAACGACAGACTGTACAACAGCCTGGGAAAAACCCCCCAAGAGTTTGTCAGGCGATCCATCTTGTGTTATACTGGCCCCCACGTGCCCCTGTAGCTCAGAGGATAGAGCAGTGGTTTCCTAAACCATGTGCCGCAGGTTCGAATCCTGCCAGGGGTACTTTTCTGATCCCCGACTTTAACGCATCTCTAATGTCGCTATAATACTGCTCTAACGTTTCTGTGGTACACTGCAATCAGGAGGGTACTACGGTGAAAAGCTCAGTACGTTTGGGCAAGATTTTTGGCATCCCGATTGGGATCAACTATACATGGCTCATCGTGTTTGCCCTGGTGACCCTGACCCTGGGCACCGCCTATTTCCCGAGCCGCTACCCGGAGTGGAGCGTGACCGGGCACCTCAGCATGGGCTTGCTGACCAGCCTGCTCTTTTTCGCCTCGGTGGTGATCCACGAGCTGGGACATAGCGTCGTGGCCATGGCCTGGGGCATTCCCGTAAAAAGCATCACCCTGTTCATCTTTGGCGGCGTGGCCAACATCGGCCGCGAGCCCGACCGGCCGCTGTCAGAGTTCCTGATCGCCATCGCCGGGCCGATATCCAGCCTGTTCCTGGCGCTGGGATTTGGGCTGCTGTGGCTGGTAGGCGAATTCCTGGATGTGAGCCAGCTATCTGGCCTGGGCTTCTACCTGGGCACCATCAACCTGTGGCTGGCCCTCTTTAACATGATCCCGGGCTTTCCCCTGGATGGAGGGCGCGTGTTCCGCTCGTTGGTGTGGGCCTGGACCGGAAACATGTACCGGGCCACCCGCTGGGCGGCAACCATGGGCCGGGTCATCGCCATCCTGATGATCGTCGGCGGCGGCGTCCTCTTCCTGACCGGTAACTGGAGCAGCGGCCTGTGGCTGGCCTTCATCGGCTGGTTCCTGGACAGTGCCGCCAGCCAGAGCGCCCAACAGATCGGCATCCGGGAAGCGCTGGAAGGCTATACCGCGGGCGACTTTGCGTCGACGACGTGCCAGCCCGTGGAGAGCAACATGCCCCTGGATTGGATCGTGCGGGACTATGTCCTGCCCCAGGGTGAGAGCTGTTTCCTGGTGACAGACGGCCTGCAGCCAGAAGGCGTGGCGACCGTGGGCCAGATCGAGAAAGTGCCGCGCCAGCGCTGGGGTTGGACCCCTATCCGCCAGGTCATGACGCCCCTGGTCAGCCTGGAGCCGGCGCATCCTGGCGATGCAGCCTCTACGGTCCTGGAGCGCATGCTATCCGAGGGGCTGAACCTATTGCCCGTCGTGGACGCCGGCAAACTGGTGGGCCTGGTGCAACAGGAAAACCTGCTGCATTTTGCCAAGACACGGGCGGCGTTGAGGGTATAACGGTCACGGACAACGATCGGGGCCGGGTGTGGCACTCCCACACCCGGCCCCGTTTTCTCGTCACGCCCACAACCTGTCATTCCGAACGAAGCGCAGCGGAGTGAGGAATCTCCCGTTGCCCCAGCCGAGATCCCTCCCTAGCGGTCGGGATGACTGGCCCTGAACGGCAGCAGAGGGCAATCTCCCGCTACCCCACCTCACCCACACCTGTCATTCCGAACGGAGCGCAGCGGAGGGAGGAATCTCCCGTTGCCCCAGCCGAGATCCCTCCCTGGCGGTCGGGATGACTGGCGCTAAACGGCAGCAGAGGGCAATCTGCCGCGACCCCACCTCACACACTCATGTCATTCCGAACGTAGCGCAGCGGAGTGAGGAATCTCCGGTTGACCAGGAGGAGATTGCTTCGTCGGCCTCCGGCCTCCTCGCAATGACAGGCTCCTACTCAGGCAGGCCGGCGCTCGTACTTGACCAGCTCGATGCCGGCCTCCTCCATGAACCCCCAGGCAATCTCGTCCGGATAGTCGCCGCCATAGACCACGCGCTCGATGCCGGCGTTGATGATCATCTTGGCGCAGATGAGGCAGGGCTGGTGGGTGACATAGATGGTACTGCCCGAGACGTCCACACCGTGGAGTGCGCCCTGGATGATGGCGTTCTGCTCCGCATGGAGGGTGCGCACGCAGTGGTCGTTGACCATGAGGCAGCCCACCTGGGTGCAATGGGCCAGGCCGGCGGGCGCGCCGTTGTAGCCGGTGGTCAGGATCCGTTTCTCGCGGACGATCACCGCCCCCACGGCAGCGCGGGGACAGGTGCTGCGGCGCGCCACCTGGAACGTGATCTCCATGAAATAGTCGTCCCACGAGGGGCGATCGGCAGGCCCGCTCACGTCTGCTCCTCCACAGGCGGGATGCGCGCCGGCTCTTCCACCTTGGTGCCAAAGAGGCGGTCTCCTGCGTCGCCCAGCCCGGGCACGATGTAGCCACGGTCGTTGAGGCAGCAATCGGCCGCTGCGATGTGGATCTGCACATCCGGGTGTACCTCGTGCAGCCGGGCGATCCCCTCCGGCGCGGCGATGAGGCCCAGGTATTTGATGCGCTCTATGCCGGAGCGCTTCAGGATGTTGCAGGCCGCCACCGCCGAGCCCCCTGTGGCCAACATGGGGTCCAGGAGCAGGCAGACGTCCACCTGGTCCGCCGGCGGCAGCTTGCTATAATACTCCACCGGCTCCAGGGTCTCCTCGTCGCGGTAGAGGCCGATGTGCCCGATCTGGGCCTCGGGCAGGAGGTTCCAGATGGGATCGACCATGCCCAGCCCGGCACGCAGGATCGGCACCAGGGCGACCCGCTCCGATATCACATGGCCCGTGGTCTGCGTCAGGGGCGTTGTGACCTGCTTTTCGACCAGGGCCAGGTCGGCCAGGGCCTCGTAGGCCAGCAGCCCCACCAGCTCCCAGACCACCTCCCGGAAGCGCCGCACCCCGGTATCGGTCTGGCGGAGCACGGTCACCTTGTGGCGCACCAGCGGGTGCGTCGATTCGAACACGTTCGACGACGAATCACTATCCTTCACGGGCCCTCCCTGGAAATGGTTCTTGGCACTTGCTGCCCGCCAGCCTACCCATGCCTCTGGGCAAAGCGCGCCATGCGCTCCAGCGCCTGCTCGATCTTGTCATAGGCCGTGGCGTAGGAGCAACGCACGTGCCCGGCCCCACAGGCGCCAAAGGC
>JAMJFU010000294.1 GCA_023544525.1 Anaerolineae bacterium
GCTGCGGCGAGCTCGTCGCTTCTCACAGGCGCGGACACGGCCATCGACTTCCCGCTCGTCTCGTACCCCACCTACTCGTACTACGTCGGCACATGCCTGCAGTCGCCGAACCTGCAGCTCTACTCCGTGCGCCTGTATTACGGGCAGTAGATGAGAGGAGGAACCCAATGATGACGCAACAGCGATACCGGGCGTGGGCTGCCAGCTTGCTGGTAGCCGTCCTCCTCATGATAGTCGTGATGCCGGCCGCGGTAGCCGAAGCTCCTGTCCCGGCAGATGTGCGCGCTTTTGGTGGCGGATCACCCCTGGTCGTGCCTGCCGCTGCTTTCAGCAGCGACGGGTTCGACCCCGCGAGCACCTTTTTCTATTTTCTCGGCGGCTATATGCGGGGAGCGGCGACGGGCCCGGGATGTGTGCAGGCGCCGGTATACTTGCCGCAGCCAGCCAAGATGGCGGACCTGTACGCGTCGGTGTATGACAACGATCCGGCCGCCGGGATGGCCGTCACCCTGTGGCGTGTGAACAACTTTACTGGCACCACCGATGTGTTGGCTCAGGCGGCGACGACCGGAGCCTTTGCCTCCACTGCCATCGTAGTCTTGGTCGACTACACGATCGACTTTCCCAACGTGTCTTATCCCACCTCCGCCTACTACCTGACCACATGCATCCCTAACGCGAACCTGCGCCTGTACTCGGTGCGCATCTACTACGAGACCTATGAGGCGTTCCTGCCGCTTGTGCTGCGGAACTTTCCCTAGGAGATCGGCTTCGGCTGCGGTCGGGTTGATTCAACCGCGCAGCATCTACGATGGCTACTGGTAGGCCTGTCACCACGACGGGCTGGCAGGGGGTGGTAGCTGAAAGGCTGCCACCCCCTTCAAGCGACGAGGAGCAACGCACTGCAACCCCTCTCCAACCAAATCCAACTGTTGCCCAAACCAACCTCTGCTGCTGTCGGCTCGCTGTTGCCTTATAATGGATGGTGATGGACAGAGGTTGGAAGGAATCTGAATGAGAAATGAACGAGATCTGCGCAGCTCGCTGGGAATTCCAGCGGATGCGCAGAGGGTGCTTGTTTTTGCCGAGACCAGCCACTGGGACCCCAACTGGCTTTTCACCTCGGAGGAGTACTATCGCCGTTTCGTCCAAAAGCAACTGGATCGGGCCATTTCTGGCCTGCTGGACGAGTCGCGCCGGATATACTCGATCGAATGCATGTTCTTCTTGCGCATGTATTGGGACAGGAACCCCCAGCAGCGCGAGAGCATCCGCGACCTGGTAAATAAGCGTCGCCTGCGTCTCACCAGCTCGGGTGTCATCACCGCCGATACCTTGCTTCCCAATCCCGAAGCCATTGTCCGCGATCTACTGCTGGGCCAGGAGTGGTTACGCCAGCATGGCATGCACCAGGAACCCAAGCTGGCCTATTTCTCTGACAGCTTTGGGGCGTCACCGGCCCTGCCCTCGCTTCTGAACGCTGCGGGCTTTGACCAGACCGCCATCACCCGGGTGGACGGCATGTACTTCCTGGGCTTCAGGCGCGGAGACACGGCCAAGCATCCGCGACCCGGCTCGAGCGCCGAACGCCTGCTGAAAGAGGAGCGAACCCTCGATTTCGTGTGGCGCGACCGCATGGGCGGGGAGGTGCTATGCCATTGGACGGCATTTGGCTATGGGCATGGTGACCTGCTTGCCCACCGCGGGATCAGCCGCATCTACCGCTTTCCCCTGGCTGTCCCCTACCGGTCAGAGCGACACGTAACCCGGCGCATCAACCGCTTCATTGCTCAGCTCGAGCCATACAGCCCTACTCCCTACCTCTTCTGCCCTATCGGCTACGACTTTGTGCCGCCGATCCCCGATCTGCTCTCCCTGTTGGACCGCTACAACGAGACGCGCTATCCCGCGACCGGAACCTGGGTGGTCAATGCCGGCCTGGACGACTATTTGGACCTTGTATCTAACTATCGTGATCAACTGCCCGTGATCGAGCTCGATCCAAATCCCTACTGGACGGGTTTCTATAGTGCCCGCCCGGCGCTCAAGGAGCGCTGCCACGAGCTCGTAGATGAGCTGCTGCTGGCGGAGGAGCTCTCCTCGCTGCCCGGCAATGCAGATGCAGCCGAGCAGCTAGCGGAGGACCTGGAACCTGCGTGGTGGACCGCCTCCGTTGCCAGCCACCATGACTTTATCACCGGCACCTCGCCCGACCGGATCGTCTACGAGGAGCAGTTTCCCTGGCTCGAAGCGGCGTTGCGGGTATCGTCGGACAAGATCGAGCAACTCGCCCCCGACGTCCCGGCCGAAGCTTGCCGGCCGGGGAATGCGGATCTGCCACGCTGGTCGAAGGAAGATGGAAGGCTACGCGTCGAAACGCCCCACTACGTGGTGGTCCTGGACGAGTCAGCGGGCGGTTCCATCGTCCGCGCAGAAGAGCCGGGTTCCGGCGCGCCCTTGCTCGAGGGCCTGTCGAACGACCTGGTCAGCTACAAGGACTCGGGCGGCCTGTGGCGTATGGGCCACGAATTCCCGGGTGGCATCTGGGCGCCACGAGACCAGACCAGCAAGCATCGAGCAGAGCTCACGGTATCGGAAAGAAACGGAGGACTGGAAGTTTCCTGGGTCAATACCTTCGGCAACCGGGAGATGGAGCGGGCTATGTGGTTCGAGGCCGGTTCGCCGATCATCTATTTTCTGTTGCGCGGCCGCGCACCCAGGCGGCGAACGGTGACCGTCCGTCTTGCCACGGGCCTGGCAGCCGAAAGGCTGACCATGGATATGCCCGGTGGCGTCGTTTCCAGAGCCCGCGAAAAGATCTTTGATCCCACCTTTTGGCCCTTCCAGCGTTTTCTCCATATCCGCGACAGCGACGGCGGGCAGGGACTGGCCCTCTACCAGGATCTTCCTGGAGCAGCCGCCCTGGCGCAAGACGGTAAGCTCCAGACCGTCGCCTTTCGCAACGCGCCCCGCGAGCGGGCTTACCATGTCCTGCCGCTCACCGGCCATCCAGCCAAGGGCTACACCAGGGATGCATTCACCTTTGTGTACGCGATCGAGTTCACGCCCGGCGGAGACTGGGTCGAGAACCGGCTGCCAGAGAAGGCGTATGTGGAGATGGCCAGCCCCTGGGACGATCCGGACATCGCCTGTCTCCGCCAACTGGCTGACAGGCACATCGGGCTGGATCGACCCGACGTTTGGGTCATGGCCAACAAGCCGGCCGGGCGGGGCCATGGTCGCATCATCCGTCTATACACATTCACCGCGCTGGGCCAGACGGTTGCACTGACGGATACCCATCAGCAGGTCGAGGAGGCCTATCTGTGTGACGTTCGCGAGCGGGACATCCAGCCGCTGCACGTTCAGGACGGGACGGTCTATGTGCCGCTGGCTGGCACGATCACCAGCGTTCGCCTCATCGCGGCGCCGCAAGCGTGATCAGGATTGATATTGGGCGGGTCAGCCGTCGCGGCGCAGACCACCTGCCCGGCAGTCGGCCAAGAAGGATGCCGAGGTTTGCAGCTTGAGCAAGATCAAGATCGACCTTAGGCAGTGGGTGCCGTTCTTGGTCGTACTCGTGGCCCTGCTGGGCATCGTCTTTATCGTGGCCGACTGGGACCAGATCCGGGAAGCTGTGGTGCAGGCCCGCTGGCAACCGATCCCCTACGCGCTGCTGGTCACAGTGATCTCTTATACCTGCATCAGTTTCAGCTTTGCCCAGGTGAGCAAGCTGATGGGCGTATCGATGCGCCAAAGAGATCTGGCCGTAGTCGGCTTTGTTTCCTCCGTCCTGAATCATATCGTGATGAGTGGTGGAGCTGCCGGCTACACGATACGTTGGATGCTCATGAACCGGTACGGCGTTAGCATGCGAGAGGTGGTGGCCATTTCCATCCTGCATTTCTACCTGACCGGCCTGTTCATGATCGCCATGTTGCCGTTCGCGTTGGTCTATCTTGGTTTGAACGCCGCCATCAGCCAGGCGGTCACGGTCCTCCTGGCGGTGTCTGCCCTGATCCTGCTTCTCCTGGCCATCCTGGCCACAGCCCTCATCTTCTGGAGCCGCCTGCGGAAGAGGGTGATCCGGTTTCTCGTCAAGGCGGTCGATACCCTGGTCCACCGCGACATAGGGGAGCCACTGGGGCGCTTTGACGCGACGATGGACCAAGGCGTCCAGGCGATGCGGGAGAATCCAGCGTCGATGGCCATCATCGCCGGCCTGATCGTGACCGATTGGGCCTTTAGCGCCGCGGCGTTGTTCTTCTGCTTCCGCGCGTTTGATGTGACACTATCGGTGGGCCAGTTGGTTTCCGGCTTTGTCGCCGGGACCGTAGCCGGTCAAGCCTCCCTGTTGCCTGGCGGCCTGGGCATGCAAGAGGCTTCCATGAGCGGCATCTTTGCCCTATTTGGCACCCCGTTTGAGAAGGCAGTGCTGGCCTCTGTGCTCTACCGTGTTGTCTTCTCCATCGTCCCGTACGTCGTCAGCCTGGCCTTTTACAGGCTGGCTTTGCGCAAAGAGAAGAACGGACAGAGTCCGATAAAACAGGAGGGGGAGTATGAGAATCCTTATGCTTAGTCACGGCTATCCGCCCGTGATCAGTGGTGTTACCCTGGTCGTCCAGAAGGTCGCCCGTGAGATGGTGCGGCGAGGCCACGAGGTTACGGTGGTCACGGCCAGTGACCGGGGGACCGCCTACCAAGATGAGGACGAGGGTGTTAAGCTGATGCGGGTCCGCTCTGCGCCCAATCCCTTCTGGTCAGAGGGACGCCTGCCCATCCTGAGCTACGAGCGCTTGAAGGAGATTGTCGCGGGGTTTCAGCCTGACGTGATCAACACACACGACAGCGGGCTGCTTGGTGTGCAGCTCTACCGGCTGGAGCAGGAAAGGGGAGAGCTGTCGGATCTGCTC
>JAMJFU010000295.1 GCA_023544525.1 Anaerolineae bacterium
CAGAGGGCGGGACGAGAGCTTGATCGCAAGGCGGGCAATGCCCTCGGTATAGTCCCCGATGCGCTCCAACTCGCCTGCGATCGCCGATACGGCCAGGATGATCCGGAGGTCGCTGGCCATCGGCTGCTGGGTTGCGATCAACACCAGGCATTTTTCATCGATCTCTTGCTGGACGGCGTTTATCTCGTCGTCAAAGTCGATCACCTGGCGGGCGAGTTCCTCATCCTGGTCGGCCAGCGCCTGGATGGACCGCCGGATGGCAGCGGTCACCATGTGCCCCATCTCCAGCAGCTCTTCTAGCAGTTCCCGGATCTGTTCCTCAAATGTCTGTCGCACCATGATTCAAGACCTGTTCGCCACTGAACCGCGCTTAGTTATGGATGTGTACCTCTGTGCCAATCTCGGCCCAGTTGTAGATGATCTCCGCCGCCTTTGTGCTGAGGATGACACAGCCGTAAGAGGCACGCTGGCCCAAGAGCCCTCCCCACATCACGCTGCCGTCTGGCCGGATGGGCAAGGCGTGGATCCCGTTCTCAATCCTGCCCACGTAGTAGATACCCAGCCAATAAGGCATCTTGAGCCGCCAGATGCTCGAATAAGCCATCGGGATCTTGTCGAGGACCTTAAAACGCCCGGTTGCCGTATCCCGGCCACGAAGCCCGGTCGAGGTTGGAAAGTTGTAGACGAGCGTGTCCCCCTCCCAGGCATAGAACCGCTGCTTCGAGATATCGATCTCGATGCGTTTCGGCGGAAAGAGGATATACATCACTTTGTCGAGATGTGCCTGGGCCTCAGCATCGTCCGGCCGGAGGGCAAGTGCAGCCTCCAGGTCCGCCTGGGCCTTTTTGAGTTTTCCGTCCTGTTGCCAGAGGATGCCCCTCTCGCGATAGGCCGTGGCCAGCAGGCCGGCCAGGCTCGCGTCGTCAGGGAAGCGTTCGTGTCCCTCAGAGAGGGACGTGATGGCAGCATCCCAAGCCTCCTCTTCGATGGCAGCCTCTCCCTGGCGGCGATAGGTCTCCGCCAGGCGCTCAGCAAGGTCGCCATAGTCAGGAAACCGCTCATAGGCCCGGACAAAGGTCTGGACCGCCGTTGGCCAGTCACTCAGGACCAGTGCCTCTACCCCCGCCAGATAATCCCGCGTCGTATCCCGCCACAGGAGAGCCTGCGCATCATCAGGGACGATGGACGCCGCCTCGTCAAACTGGACGAGCGCCTGGGCCATCTCGCCCGCCTCGACCAGGCTCTGGCCGTATTGGAGACGGGTCGCCAGCGCCCGCTGCCGAACCTCCTCGCCAGCCGGGTCCACGCCAACCATGATGGCCACGATCTCCAGGGCGCGGCCCCACGCCTCGGCCGCGACGGCTTCCTCCAACTGGGGCAGAAACTGGTCCGCGATCTGGGCTGGTGTCCGGGTGGGTGTGGGGCTGGGCGTAGGCACTGCGGTCGGCAACAACCGGGCCAGGCTACTATCGACCGGTCCCCAGATAAGGGCCGCCCCCAGGAAGAGCAGGGCCATGATGATCAGGGTAGCCCAGACCCAGGGTCGCAGGTGCCATTTCCGGGATGGTCCCTGGGCAGCCTCTCCCTCACGCAGGCGCCGCAGGCGAGCCAGTTCAGCCGCCGCCTGGGCGTGCTCTGGTTCCAGGGCGAGCACCCGGCGAAGCAGAGCCTTGCGCTCTCTCGTCTCCTGGGTAACCCAGGCCAACTGCAGCCACGCCGGCGTGCAAGATGGATCGATCTCGACAGCCTGGCGGAACAAGCGGCGCGCAGCCTGCAAGGCACCTTGCCGCGCCAGGCGCCGGCCTGCCTCGACCTGAAGCAGGGCCCGCTTCCTCGCGTCTTCTGCGTCCCGAAATCGATTTAAGCCCGATCCATCGCTTGCCATGCTCGCCTGCCATGCACCAATGTAGGGCCCTATTATAGCATCAATTGCCCAGGTCCGCAATGGCATTGATCCGGGGTGCCGATCCTTGCCTGGCAAGCTGCAATGGGAAGGTGACCTGAACGTGCTGCAAGGATGTGTATCATCAAACGGCCATTCGTGCGACGTTTGCCTAACCCCCCAGCTCAAAGCTGAAAAGGGAATTGCCACGGGTCTATTGCATGCCTTTACCCGGTAAATCGATAATCGGTTGGAAAGGTGCTGGGGTCGCTGGGATAACGGATCCCACCGTAGGGATAATAACGCAGCGTCGGGCCGACCTGCGCCCCGTTGGCGTCGATGACCAGGCTGCTGCTGCTCAGATCTATCCTAGCGCAGCCGAAGGACCTGTCCTGAGCGTAGGCGAAGGATGGTCGCTCAACGAGTATAGCACACGTTCGCCGGCAGCGCCAACCTCTCGCATGGCGCCTCGTCGGCCGTGAAATTGACGGTGGGAGCCCCGGGTCTGTCCGTCAGGCGGGTGGTCAGAATGCCGGCCTGGGGGGAGCGGCCGGGCTCTCTGGGCTGGCCGGCGCGGTGTCGTCCGCCATTTCGGGAACGGGAGAGGCTGGGGCCCTCGTCGGGTCGGTGGGCTCGTCTGCTGCCAGCGGCTCTGCTGCGGGCGGGGCTGCGGCGTTGTCCGCTGTCTCTGTCAATAGCCAGCCCTATTGCTCAAGGGACACCCTGCCCCCGGTCGTGCTGCCAGGCCGGCGCGACCACACCCAACCGGAGGTTGAACCGGCAGGGAACTCAGCCCGCCTGGCGCCGAAACCCGACCAGAACAGCGGCTACAACAGAGCCCTGCTCGACCGGGCGGCCTTCTACCTCTTGTGGCTGGCCCGCCTGCGCCTGGGCAAGCTGGCCTCCTGGCCCTGGCAGAACGAGAAACGACGCCAGCGGTGGTTTGACAAGGACGAAAGCACCTGCCATGCTGCAGAACCCACGGGAAGGGGGGGAGGGCAGCGACGATGCCCGTGGCTGTCTTCCGTTTTCTGTTTCAACACTCGCTCATCGGGTAGCTGCTATCTTGGCAATCGTTTAGCATCCCCAGATTGGGCGTCGACCTGTATCCGCAGATCCGACCAAATAGGCTGTCCTAGCTCCTTGTAGCCGATCCTCCACTCATAATCCGTGACAAAGATGCTCATCACACATCTGTCATTCACGCCTTCCCGAAATTCTTGACCGCCATACTGATCTGCGATTGCAAGGGCTTGGTGCAGTCCGATCTCCATCTTGGAAAAGTCTAGTGGGGAACGTCTCCATCGAAGCGCTTGATAAGAGACCATGACCGATGCAGTATTAGTGGTTCGGTCAAGGGAAACAGACGCCATTTTTAGATGAGGTATGACACCATCAAAATAGGCATCAGCAAAATCCATGTCTAATTCGTCCAGTACGGGATCGGACTGACAGGGAAGTAGGGTGCTGACCCTAGTCAAATCGGGAGACAGTCCCCAATCGCTGTTTTGTAGCGCCTCTACGGCAACTGAGTACCAATCCTCTTCTGTTGGGTGCTCAGGCAGAGCACTAGTGTCGATGGTGACTTCTTTTTCAACTAGGATTTGAGGACTGTCAACTTCTTCAAGTTCGTGAACCAGTCCAACAGTGAACCAAGCCGCACCACAAAAAAAGACACCTCCAGTGCACATCATAATACAGACAAGTATGAGTGCAACAGCTGGAATAGCTCTGGAATGAGACAACAGCCTGCTTTTGCCTGTCATTCGAGACTCCCCTCAATCAGCAAACGCGGTACGTCTCCAGTAATCTAGATCCAGGCCATCGGGTAGTTCCCATCCTTGCAGGATCAACCAATCTATGTGAAGTATAACGAGGCGCAACTGCTCTTTCCACGTATCACCATATTGCTGATCGCTGAACATCTGGTCCCAAGATCCACCGTATTCAAAGAAAGAGTTGACGGTGCGCTCCAGCTGATTTCTTGTGGCGCAGTTTTGAGCAAGCGCTAACAGCATAAAGCGCGAGGTTTTCGAAACACTTCCATACTTCATGCCTTGCCAATGGATGTATTGCTCTGTGTCCTTTAGTTTTCCCGCCATCACGCGGACCGCGACCTCGGGATCAAATCGCGACTGTCCTGTCAAGGCGGGTGCCCATTCTTCGATCTCTCCGGGGCGCAGTTGAGCGATTCCTACTGACTGGTTCGAATCAACCCATCCCACCATTACCTCGACTGCATCTGTACCATATGGCCTATCCTTGGGGTCACTGGCCTGATGGGCAATAGATGCAGCGACCATTAGTTCAAGATGACGTGGGGCAGAACGTTGGATGGACTCGATGTTCGTCGCAACATCGTTTCTTCCATGTAACAAAGGGTGGTGAACACGGCCAAAACCACTGTAATAGGTCATCCCTGCCTGCCATAACCCATATCTCAGCCACCAGGGTATGTGACCGGAGAAGTCAACGTATCCAAGGGGGTTATTGTAAACATAAGCAAATCTGTTAAGACTCTGCGGATTGGCAGGATCTGGGACAATGCTGTCCGGGCTGATCCAGCGGCCAAGTTCGCTGTCGTACCACCTGGCCCCCATCTGGTACAACTTAATGTAACCGTCGAGCCGCTGACCCGTAAATCGATAATCAGTTGGAAAGGTGCTGGGGTCGCTGGGATAACGGATCCCACCGTAGGGATAATAACGCAACGTCGGGCCGACCTGCGCCCCGTTGGCGTCGATGACCAGGCTGGTGCTGGCTAGATGGTCGGCCAGCAGGTAGTATACCACGCCATTGCGGCGCATGGCAACCCGCTGGCCGTTGAAGAAGTAGTACTTGGTCACCACCGGCTCGCCGCCGCTCTCGATCAGGGCCGCGACCTCGGTCTCCGACAAGGCCAGCGCCACTGCAGAGCCGCACGGCGACAGAACGGTATAGTTGACCGACATCGTCGTGGGGGCCGTACGAGCCTACCTGTCCGTGCGCGGCCTGGCTACCGCCGACCACCTGTTCCTCTACGGCAATG
>JAMJFU010000296.1 GCA_023544525.1 Anaerolineae bacterium
AGGCGATTTTCGACTACCATCCGGGCCGCAGCCTCGACGAGGCAGCGCCGGTGCAGGAGTTCCGGGAGGATGAGTTGACAGCTATGGGAGAGAGGCCGGGGCGATAGAATGGAGGAACAGAATGACTGAAGCAGAGATGGTTCCGATCTATATTATGGGCAAACGATACACGGTGCCTGGCGCGTTGACCATTATGGGTGCGCTGGAGTATGCCGGCTATAAGCTCATCCGCGGCGTCGGTTGCCGGGCCGCCTTTTGCGGGGCATGCGCTACTGTGTACCGCATCGAGGACGACCCCAAGCTCTACGTCGGCCTGGCCTGTGGCACCCAGGTCCAGCCGGGCATGCACCTGACCCAGATCCCGTTCTATCCCGCAGAGCGGGCGCAATACCGCCTGGACGAGCTGGAGCCGACCTTTGCCACGCTGGTCAAGCTCTATCCCCAGGTGCTCAAGTGCCTGGGCTGCGGCACCTGTACCAAGAGCTGCCCGCAGGATCTGCAGGTAAAGGACTATATGGCGGCCGCGATGCGGGGCGACATCGCCCGGCTGGCTGACCTGTCCTTCGACTGCATCATGTGCGGCATGTGCGTCTCTCGCTGCCCGGCAGAAGAAGCCCAGCCAAACATCGCGATCTTGGGCCGGCGGCTCTATGGCCGGTACCTGGCGCCCAAGGCCCAGCATCTGGCCGAACGTGTGGCCGAGATTGAGCAGGGCGAGTATGACGACGAATTGGCCCAGATGAAGGCCTTGCCTGAGGCGGAGCTGCGCCAGAGGTACAACACCAGGGATATCGAGCCGGAGTAAAGGAGTTGACGATGGATGGGTACACTCCCGCTATGCGGGAATCGATCAAAAAAGTAGAAGCGACGCGTCCCGCCCGGCTACGGGAGACCTGGCCGATGATGACGCCGGCAGAGAAGCAAGAGATCCTCCAGCGCTTTCACCCCGACTACAAGCCAGAGGGCATGCGCGCGCTGAAGGTCGGCCCGGGCAAGGGCATGCGTACCCCGCACGAGCTGGCCGATCTCCTGGAAGCCCACAGCCTGCTGAGGCAGGAAGAGCTGGATCTAGAGAATATAGACTATGACACCGATGTGCTGATCATTGGCGCCGGCGGCGCGGGGTCGGCTGCGGCGCTCCTGGCCCGCCAGGAGGGTGCCAAGGTGCTCATGGTGACCAAGCTGCGCCACGGCGACGCCAACACCATGATGGCCCAGGGCGGCATCCAGGCTGCGGACAAGGCAACCGATAGCCCAACCCACCACTACCTGGACGTGATGGGTGGGGGCCACTTTACCAACGACCCGGATCTGGTGGAAGCATTGGTCCGGGATGCGCCGGAGGTGATCGCCTGGCTCGAGGGCCTGGGCTGCATGTTCGACAAGGAACCAGACGGCACCCTGATCACCATCCACGGCGGCGGCACCAGCCGCATGCGAATGCATTCCGCGCGGGACTATTCGGGGGCCGAGATCATGCGCACCTTGCGCGACGAGGTGCGATCCTACCCAGAAGACATCACCGTCATCGAGTTTGCCCCGGCAGTGGAATTGATCATGGATGACCGGGGCCAGGTAGCCGGCGCCGTGCTCCTGAACCTGGAGACAGGCGAGCATTGCGTGGTGCGGGCCAAGGCCACGATCATTGCCACCGGCGGCAGCGGGCGGCTCCATTACCAGGACTTTGCCACCACCAACCACTACGGGGCTACAGCCGACGGCGTTGTGCTGGCCTACCGGGTAGGCGCAGACGTATCGTTCCTGGACACGATGCAGTATCACCCCACAGGTGCGGCCCATCCCACGCAGATCGTGGGGCTGCTGGTGACCGAAAAGGTGCGCGGCCTGGGCGCACAAGTGTGCAACATCGACGGCAACCAGTTTGTCTATCCCCGCGAGACCCGGGATGTGGAAGCCAGTGCCATCATCCGCGAGTGCGTCGAGCGGGAGAAGGGCGTGGTCACCCCATCTGGCTTTACCGGTACGTGGCTGGACTCGCCCATGATCGACCTGATCCATGGGCCGGGCACCATCCAAAAAGAACTGCCCGCCATGGTCCGCCAGTTCGCCCGCTTTGGCGTCGATATCATCCGCGACCCCATGCTGATCTATCCCACGCTGCACTACCAGAACGGCGGGGTGACCCTCAAGCCCGATGGCTCGACCAGCGTGCCGAACCTGTTTGGCGCCGGGGAGATCAGCGGTGGGGTGCACGGCCGCAACCGGCTGATGGGCAACTCTTTGCTGGAAGTGACCGTCTATGGCCGGCGCGCTGGCCGCGCGGCCGGCAGACGGGCCAGGGAGGTCACGCTGGGAACGCTTACGCTGTCGCACGTCGAGCGTTGGGAAAAGGAGATCGCCGAGGCCGGGATCGAGACGGACGTCTCATCGCCGCTGATCCTGCCGGATTATACGCGGCACGGACGCTAGGAGCTGAACTGCAAAGCTCCCGCCGAGGGTCTGGGCGGGAGCTTTTTCTATTGGCCGCTGCTGCCCACGGAAGTAGATCGTGGCCGCTGACCCGGCGAGTTATGCACTCGCCTCTCGCACGGCTCGGACCGCCTGCATGTAGCTCTGTACCCGCCCCGGATCTACTGGATTCTCGCCCACACCGCCGGCCTTGAGACTGGTGCCGACGATGGCACCATCGGCGTACCGCAGGAATGCAGCTATGTTCTCGGCCGTCGTGCCGCTGCCGAGGAGGATGGGCCGCCGGGCCAGCTCCTTCGCCCGGCGCACCTTCTCCAGATGGGGCGCGTCGCCGGTCATGCGCCCAGAGACGATGAGCGCATCGGCCCCATAGAACTCGGTCCACTCGACGTGGGTCTCGAGGTCGAGACCGGGAAAGGGCACCGAGTGCTTTTTGTCCACGTCGGCAAAGAGCTTGACATTTTCCGCGCCCAGCTCCTTCCGCTTGCGCAGCAGGTCGGCCGCGCAGCCCTGGTCCAGATCGCCCGTATCCCATAGCCGGGCACCGGTGAGGATGCAGACACGCATAAAGTCCAGGCCCGCCGCCACGGCGATGGCCAACTCGGCCTGCCAGCCATTGTGGATCACATTCACACCCACCGGCACGTTTGCCATCTCGCGGATCTTGTGGGCTGCGACTGCCTGGGCGGTCACCGCCTCTATCTTGACCGCCGAGCCCACGTAGTAGGGCAGGTCCCACATGTTCTCCACGATGAGCCCATCCACCCCGCCCTGCAACAGGGTTTCCGCATCACGCTGGGCGTGCCCGAGGATCGCCCCCATGTCGTGGCCGGCGAACCCGGGCGAGCCGGGCAATGGCCAGAGGTGGACCATGCCGATGACCGGCTTGTCTACCCCAAACAGATCCGCCAGAGAGTGCAGACGGAGATCGTCCATGCGTTTCTTCCACGCTACTTCCACCAAGGTGTCCCCTCCTGGCCTGGCTCGCGGGCCAGGCTCGCCACAAAGTCGATGACTTGCTCCGCGCCACGATCCTGCTCGCGCCGCTCCGGATCCTGGGTAGCGTAGAGCAAGCGCAATACGTCCTGGGCCCCTGGCGCGGCCGTGCCCGCGCCCACACGGGCAGCAGCCATGGCGCCCATGGCGTTGCCCAACATCGCCGCACCATACCAGTTCAGCCCGCCCAAGAAACCGGCGATCAGGCCGGCATCGTAATTATCCCCCGCGCCGGTGCTGTCCCTGGCTTCGACGACAAAGCCTGGCACCCACCAAGACCCCTCGCGGGTCGCGATCAGCGAGCCCTCCTTACCCAGCTTGAGCGCAACTGCGCCCACCCCGGCATCCAGCAGTGCCTGAGCGCACGCCTGGGGCTCGCTCATGGTGGTTAACTGCTGCGCCTCGCCCAGGCTGGGCAGCAGGATATCGACCACCGGCAAGAGGGCGCGCATTTCCTCCAGCGCCTCCTGGGGAACCGCCATGCCGGGATCCAGCGTGATCTTTAGATCGTAGCGGCAGGCCGCCTCCAGGGCGCACAGCGCGGCGCTTCGCTGGGGATCGGCCAAGAGGGCATAGCCGGACAGGTGGAAAAGCTGGGCGTCCTGAAAGTCCGCCTCGGGGATCTGGTTGGGATCGGTATAGACATTCGCGCCGCGATGGCCCAAGATCGTGCGCTCGCCGTCGGGGGTGACCACGACATACATCAACCCGGTCATGACCGCCGGGTCCCGCTGCAAGCCGGAAGGGAGCACCCCCGCCTCGTCGAGGCAACTGAAGGCTTTCAGAGCCCAGGAGTCTGGTCCAACCCGGGCGATCAGGCTGGTGCTGATGCCCATCCGCGCCAGGGCGATGGCCGTGTTCGCCGCAGAGCCGCCGCAGTGGATCTCGGTAGACGAGGCAAGAGCGTCCTCCCCCTTGGCGGGGTAGGTGCCAAAATGAGCGATGATATCCACGTTGACGTCGCCCAGGGCGACCACCTGTGGCATAATGCCTCGTCTCCCCTGCTGTCCAGCTCGCTGCCGCGGAGCCATTGTATCATAGTTCCACGAGGATTTCCATTTCCCCCGGAATGCAGTCCGTGGTGTACCGGTCCCCTTCTGGTCTATGTAGAGTCGCCAGTGAGGCAGAGATATGGTATAATGAGGCCCAAGACGTAATCGCATGGCCAGGCGGCCATCTTCCGATGTGAATGGAGGTAGAGGAATGGAAGACGAACGACAGCGTATCTACACCGTGATCGCCATTGTGGCCCTGGTGGCCGTCCTCCTCGGCTGTGCTGCCGGTGCCCTGGCGGGCGGCGTGGCGGGCTATCTCATGGGGCAGCGCCAGGGCGCAATCGCCGCAGAACGTGTATTGGGACAACGAGGAGATGTCATCCCCAGCTTCCCCGAGATGCCGGTACCCTTCCCGGAGCAAGAGGACGAGCTGCGGCCTTTTGAAGAAGCGCCCGCGGGTAGGGTGGGTGCTGTGATCC
>JAMJFU010000297.1 GCA_023544525.1 Anaerolineae bacterium
CCGCGAAAATCGTCGGGGCCGATGGGCTCCGGCACCCCGGTCCAGGGCAGCGACGATCCCCGCTTCCTCAGGTGATGGATCAGCAGCAGGGCCACCTCGTGCTCGCGGGCCACGGACGCCAAGAAGCTCAACACGCTGCGCACCTCCTCGATGCTGTTCTCGCCCTTGACGGTGATGGAGCTCAGCGAGTCGACGACGACCAGCTCGGGCTGGAGGGCGTCCAGCATCCGCACCAGCAGCTGCTGGTGTGCATTCTGCCCAAAATCGATCGGGCCATAGGTCTCGGGAGGCAGGAGCGGATAGAGCCGGCTGCGGTCCGTGCCCCAGTCGAGGGCGCGCTGGTTCTGGATCTGGGGCACCGACTCGGCATCCACATAGATGACGTTGCCCGGCGCAAAGCGCCCCGGACGGTCCCCTTTGCCGTCTTCCCCATCCGCTGCCGAAGGCATGGGCGCGCCGTGGATGATGCGGTGGGCCAGGTCCAGGCCCAGCAAAGACTTGCCCGCGCCAGGCGGCGCGCCCAGCAGGGTGATCATGCCCCGTGGGATCCAGCTGCGCCATAGCCACTCGATGGCGGGCAGTACCTCGCCCAGCTCCTGGAAAGACGGGAAGGCGGCCTCTGGGGCGGGCAGCCCATCCAGCACACGCTGCACCAGCCCCTGGCGGTCTGGCAAGCCCTCGCTCGCCTTCCACAGGGCAAGTTCGGCCATCGACAGGTCATCGAGCCTCCTGACACGGTCAAAGAGCGTGCGCCAGGGCTCATCCAGATCCTCAGACCGGACAATGCCCTGCTCCTGACCCGCCAGCCGGTCGGCGATGGCCTGGATCTGACTCCATTCCCACATTGTGACCTCCTCATCGACAATCCATCCGACAGGCCCGACCCGACAGAACATATGTTCGAATTCTCGATGTGAGTATATCATAGCCTGCCCAGCCTGTCAAGTGCTTATATAACCCTACGATTCAGATTTTAGAATTTTAATGTAGACGCGCACGAGGGCGGGGGGACCCCGCCCCTACCTCCCTGTTGCCGTAGCGGCGCGGTTTCCGCGCCTGGAAGGTGTCGCCACTTCCGAATGCGATTACCCTCTTGCCCACGGCCCCACCGCCTTGTCCTCTGCCCGGCCCCGTGTTATAATCAGGTATCGCCAGGGTGGTTCGGAGCTCCTACATGCACATCATGTCTGGCTGGCCACGATGAAGGACTCATGGAAGCAGGAGTTGCGGGGCTTTTATTCGGCCCTGGCTTTTGCCCTGGCTATCTACCTCCTCTTCCAGAGCTGGGAGATTGCCCTGCTCTTCATCCTCAGCCTCGGCCTGCACGAATTGGGGCATGCGTTGGTCGCCTGGGGCCTGGGCCTGGAGATGCAGCTTGGCTTCGGCCCGCTCGGGGCCTGGATGCGCACCCCCCTCGAGCAGCGCCGGGCATTGAGCCATTTCACCAATTCCCTGATCCACCTGGCCGGCCCGCTGGCCAGCCTGGGCATCGCCGTCGTCTCGCTGCTGATCGCCGGCCTTGGCCGCAGCCCGGCCAACCAGGCAGCCTGGCTGCGCGTCGCCAACTTTAACGCGCTCATCTGCGTGCTGAACCTGCTGCCCCTGGGCGAGCTCTCCGACGGGGGCAAGCTAGTGTGCCGCATCTTTTCGTCGGCCAGCGAGCCCTTTGAAAAGACCCTGCTGGCCATGTCGGGCAGCGTCCCCCTGGTGGCGGCCTGGATCCTGCTCACGATCCGCCTGGACTGGGTGCGCATCGTGGCCCTGTTGACCATCGTCTTCTGGTTCGCCCTCAGCATGCTGGCCCACAGCACCCAGGATGATCCCGCAGCCGCCCGTTCCAGCAGGGCCATGAGCCGCCGCCAGAATGCCATCGTGACCTCCGTGTTCATGGCGGCCCTGGTCCTGGGCACCATCCTGACCGTCCTCACGCCTTTCTGGCTGACGGCGATCCAGGCGGCCCGCATCGTAGCCCGCTTCATCTCGATCGCGACCTACGCCCTGGTGACCGGCCCGCCGTTGATGCGCCTGGCCCTGGCCCTGGCCGGGCTGCTCGCTGGCTATCTGGCAGCGCGAGCCATCGCCCGCCGGCTGGGTTGGGACCAGGCCCAGGCCTGGCTGTTGCGCCCGGAGCGCCACCTCTTCCGCCTGGCACAACGCGGCCAGCGGCTGCCTGGCTGGGTCCTGGCGCTGACCATGAGCCAGGTCTTTCTGTTGGCCGGGAGCCTGCCGGCCAACGTGGTCATCCTTTACCTGGGATTCACCGACCCGCGCTTCTCGTTGGGACTGGCGCCGGGCGAGATGCTGGACCTGCTCATCGGCACGCCCCGCGCCCAGGTGATCCTGCTGGTGCTGGGTTTTGCACCCATCGTGCTGCTGGTCTGGGCCTGGCTGGCCTGGTACGAGCGCCGTCCGTTCTGGACCCTCGGCTTTGAGCGGCAGGGGGCGCGCAAGGAGCTGCTACGTGGCGTGCTGGCGGGGGTGGGCGCCTTTGCGGCGGTGGCCGGCCTGCTGGCCCTCAGCGGCTCCGTGCGCAGCGCACCACGCGCCGCAGCGGGTCCCGGCCTGTGGTCCTGGAGCCTGCCGCTGCTCATGATCCTGGCCTGGGCGGTGCAGGGTTCTTCCGAGGAGATCCTCTTCCGCGGCTGGCTGATGCCGGTCATCGGCGCGCGACACCGGCCCTGGGCCGGGGTCCTGCTGACGGCCCTCAGTTTTGCCCTCCTGCACGGCCTGAACCTGAGCGTGAGCTGGCTGGCCTTGTTCAACCTGCTCCTGGTGGGGCTGTTCTTCTCTTTATACGCGCTGTGGGAGGGCGGGCTATGGGGCGTGTGTGGCTTCCACCTGGCCTGGAACTGGGCCCAGGGCAACCTCTTTGGCTTTGAGGTGAGCGGCAATCCGCCGGCGGGCGGCGCGTTGCTGCCGCTGGCGCTCTCCGGGCCGCGGCTGCTGACCGGTGGCGGCTTTGGGCCCGAGGGTGGCCTGGCCGTGACGGCCGTGATGCTCGCCGGCCTGGCGGTGATCCTGGAGTTGGCCCGCCGCGATAAGAGGTCCTAAGGGTCTGGTAGACCCTTAGGACCTCGTCTGGACCTCCTGGGGTGCTAGTGGTTCTTGACGACAATCGGCAGGTAGATGGTATGCAGGCCTTCCTCCACGTCGACCGTTACCAGCACCTCCCGGCTGAAGCCACAGGCATCGGTGGCTGTTAGCGACACCTCGTACGTGCCCGTAGTCGTAAAGGTATACGAATTCGTCAGCCCACCGCTGACTGGTCCCTGCCCAAAGTCCCACTCGTGGATCAGGGCCGTGCCGTTGGTCGCGGCCGTGCCGGTAAAGAACACGGTCTCGCCCACGAGTGCCAGCTCGGGCTCGTATGCGAGGCTGAGCTGGATGGCCGGTGCCTGGGTCGTAAGGCTCACTGTGTCGCCCCAGGCCCCCACGCCCTGGTCGCTGCTCACCACGCCGTAGGTGTCGTTCACGATGGACTGCCCTGCCAGGCAGGGCAGCTCGGCGCTGAACCAGCGCTCGGCCGTGCCCCCGCCGGCGGCGATGGCGGCGATGGTCCAGGTCACGTCGGTGCCGTCATAGCTGCCATCCGGCTCGAGGTAGGTCAGCCCCGCCGGCAGCGTATCGCTCAGCACCACGCCCGTTGCCTCGGCGTTCCCGCTGTTGGCCACCGTCAGGGTGTAGGTCAGCACCGTGCCCGCCACGCGGTTGGACTCGTAGGTCTTGCCCACGTCCAGCACAGGCGCCAGGATGGTGAGCGGCAGCTCAAAGAGGTTGTTGTCGGGCAGGGGGTCGACGTAGCCGGGGTATTTGCTCTGGACCTCTACGGTGTTGACCAGGACGTCACCGAAAGCTGCGGTATCGGTGATCTGGGCCACAACCTCGAACTGCCACCACGAATCGCTCCACATCGGCCAGATACCCCAGACGATGGTATGGCCGTCCTCCTCGTACGGCGGCCAGCCTTCCTCCGGATCGTAGGGAGTCGTCGCGGTGATGAACGTCATGCCCACCGGCAAGGTGTCGGTGATGAGCGTATACGGGTACTCGACTTCCTGAGCGCTCCACGGCCAGCGGTTCTGGTTGCCGAACTTGACCGTGAAGGTTACAACCTCGCCCGGCCGCGGCTCGCCGCCGCTGAGCCACTTCTCGGCAAAGACGTCCGGCCCGGTGTAGGCCGTCACCTCGGCATAGTTGTCTTCCGGGAACACGTCACCCTCGATGGGCGCCTCGACCAGGTTGGTGTACGAAAGCCCTTCGACGCCTGGGGCATCGAGGTCGGCCTGGAACCTGAGGCTCGAGCTCCAGCCGGGCTCAATCCGCCTGATGGTCCAGGCCAGCTCTCCGGGCATTTCGTGGGTGAGGGTCACAGGCTCCCAGAAGTTGTTCTCCCACCAGCCGTTATAGCTGGTGCCGGCCGGCAGCGTATCGGTCATCACGACATTGGACAGCTCCTCTGTGCCGACGTTGTAGAACGTGATCTCGTACTGGAGCTGGCCCTCCCAGTTCCACTGGTAGTCCTTGAGCACGCGCAGGTTGGGCCCCGGCTCGCGGATGGTCACGGCGGCACAGCTCTCGTCGTCGAAGGGCCAGCCATCCTCTTCCAGGATGCTGACCTGGGCGCAGTTGGTCAGCACCGTCCCGGCTGCGACATCTGGAGCGATGTCCAGGGTCAGGTTGATGTTGCGGAACTCGGCCGGCTTTAACTCGCCCAGGTTCCAGGTGAGGGTGTCGCCCTCCATTCCATCGGGCGGCGCTTCGTAGTAGTTCTGCCCATCCCAGATCCAGGCTTCCCGGAGTGAGGTTCCGGGTGGCAGGACGTCGGTCAGCGTCGTCGTGGCTGGCATGTTGCCGTTG
>JAMJFU010000298.1 GCA_023544525.1 Anaerolineae bacterium
CGCCAGCAGGGTCTGGCCTGCGCCTGCCGCCTCGGCCGAGCGCAGGATGGTGCCCAGGTTGCCAGGATCGCGCACGGCGTCGACGACCAGCACCAGGCCCTGCCGGGGCTCGAGGTGGACAAAGGGCACGACGGCCAGCACGCCCTGGGGGGTTTCGGTGTCGGCGCAGGCGGCCATCACCGCTTCGCTGACCGGCCAGGCCCCTTCTGTGGCCGGGGGCAACTGCGCCAGCAAATCCCGGCCAGCCGGTGTCTCGGCCCAGGCTTCGGTGTAAAACACAAGGGCGGGCTCGATGCCCGCCCTGACCACCTCGCCGATCAGCCGCGTACCTTCGACAACAAAACGGTCCTCTCGTCGACGGGCTCGCCGCCGGCCGAGGGACCGCACATATTTGACGCGGTCGTTCTGTATGCTCGTAATCATCCCCACCGCGAACAAGGGGAGCTTTGTTTCTGGCCCATGGGGGCCATGGCCTGCCAGCTTTCCCCGTTAGCCCTTGGCAACCTCGACGATGCGGGCAAAGGTGCCCTCGTCGTGCACCGCCAGATCGGCCAGGATCTTGCGATCCAGCTCGACTTCCGCCTTTTTCAGACCATGGATAAGACGGCTGTACGGCAAGCCGTTCTGGCGAGAGGCAGCGTTAATACGAGCGATCCACAGCCGCCGGAAATCGCGCTTGCGCGTGCGCCGGTCACGGGTGGCATACCACAGCGATTTGAGCATCGCCTCGTTGCCCCGTCGCCATAGGCGGTGCTTGCCGCCATACTGCCCCTTGGTGAGCTTCAGGACTTTGTTGTGTCTGCGTCGGGTCCTGGGACCTCCCTTTACTCTCGGCACTGTTCTACTCCTCTGAAATAGATGCTCTTTATGAACGGCGTGCGCGTTGGCTGTCGCCGGTCGCTACGAACCGTTCGTTATTTTTCCAGGTAAGGCGCCAGCTTGCGAACTCGCTTCTTGGCAGCGTCGTCGGTAACTTCGTGCATCTCGTCAAACATGGCCTTCACCCGCCTGCTCTTATTCCGGCGCAGGTGGCTCTTGCCGATCTTGGTCCGCATCAGCTTGCCGCTGCCCGAGTATTTGAACCGCTTTGACGTGGCCTTGTGTGTCTTGATCTTTGGCATTGTATCCTCCCAACAAAGCGAATGCCCCTATCCTGCTCAGGGGCAATGACTTTTTGTCGTCCTTTCTTTTAGATCCGCTGGATCGAAAAGCAGAGAAAAAGGCGATTGCCGTCAGGCCATCCGTGGACCCCCAGCCCTCATTTGCGGCCCGTGTCGGGGGCCATGATCATGAGCATGGTGCGCCCCTCAAAACTCGGTCTCTGTTCGATCACGCCTACGCCTTCGAGCTCACTGGCGAACCGATCGAACTGCTGCTTGGCCACATCCAGGTTATAGATCTCCCGGCCCCGGAAGCGCATCCGGACCTTGACCTTGGCTCCTGACTGGAGAAAGGAGCGCGCCTGGCGGACCTTGAAGTTGATGTCGTGGTCGTCGGTCTTGGGCCGAAGCCGGACCTCCTTGACCTCGATCTCCTTCCGGGTCTTGCGCGCCTCTCGCTCGCGCTTGGCCTTCTCGTACTGGTATTTGCCATAGTCCATCAGTTTGGCAACGGGGGGATCGGCGTTGGGGGCGACCTCCACCAAATCCAGTTGACGCTCGTCGGCCAGACGGAGTGCCTCTCGCCGCGGTAGGATTCCCAGCTGTTTGCCGTCGGAATCGATCACGCGCAACTGAGGTGCCTGGATGGCGACATTCACGCGAGTTGTGTCTCTGCTAATCTCAAATCCTCCTGTTTCCTGATACGGGCGAGGCTCGATGGCCCAGCCATGCACCAGCTAGTCAACCGATTATACCCCAAAAGCAGGGCAAGGTCAAATAAGCAAGACGACAAGTAACGTATTCCCCGGCGCGGACAAGACCGGGCCAACCGGGGCGAAGGAAAGAGGGCTACCGGGCATGCCTGTCATCCCGGTAGCCCTCGTCCATCACAGATCGCGCTTTTCAGCCACGGCCTCCTGGGCCATGGCGACAAACTCCGAGATCGACTGGGCGCCGAGGTTCTTCTCGTTGCGCAACCGCACCGCCACCGCCTCGCTCTCCACCTCGCGGTCGCCGATAACCAGCATGTAGGGCACCTTCTGCAGCTGGGCGGCCCGGATCTTGGCCTGCATCCGGTCGCCGGACTCGTCCACCTCCACCCGCAGGTCAGCCTGCCTCAGCTGGGCCGCGACCTGGCGGGCATAGTCGATGTGCCGGTCGGCGATGGGAATGAGGGCAGCCTGCACTGGCGCCAGCCAGACCGGGAATGCGCCGGCAAAGTGCTCGACCAGGATGCCAAAGAAGCGTTCGATGGAGCCGAGCAGCGCCCGGTGGACCATGTACGGCCGGTGCTCAAAGCCGTCAGGCCCGATATAACTCAGTTCAAAGCGGTCAGCCATGTTAAAGTCGAACTGGATCGTCGTCGTCTGCCATTCACGGCCCAGGGCGTCGCGCAGTTTGAGGTCGATCTTGGGCCCGTAGAAAGCGCCGCCGCCCTCGTCGATCTCGTAGGGCAAGCCCTCCTCGGCGATGGCCCGCTTCAGCGCCTCGATGGCCTGGTCCCAACGCGCCGGCTCGCCGACGGCGCTCTCGGGCCTCGTCGCCAGGTAGGCCTTGAAGTCTTCGAAGCCAAACGCCTCGAGCAGTCGCAACGAGAAGCGGAGGACCTCCACAATCTCGTCCTCGACCTGGTCGGGCGTGCAGAAGATGTGGGCGTCGTCCTGCGTAAACCCTCGCACGCGCATCAGGCCGTGCAACACGCCGCTGCGCTCGTAGCGATAGACCGTGCCCAGCTCTGCCCAACGCAGGGGGAGCTCCCGGTAGCTGCGGCGCTTGCTCTGGTACATCTTGATATGGAACGGGCAGTTCATGGGCTTGATAAAGTAGTCGATGCCGTCGATGTCCATCGGCGAGTACATGGCATCGGCGTAAAAGTCCAGGTGCCCGCTGCGCTCCCACAGGCGCGAACGGCCGATGTGCGGCGAATAGACAACGTCGTAGCCACCCTTGTAGTGCTCCTGTCGCCAAAAGTCCTCGATGATGGCCCGGATCCGCGCACCCTTGGGATGCCAGTACACCAGGCCCGCTCCGGCGTCCTCGTGGAAGGAAAAGAGATCCAGTTCCTTGCCCAGCTTGCGATGGTCGCGTTTCTCTACCTCTTCCAGCCAGGCGAGGTATTTCTTCAGGTCCTTGCGCGAAGGCCAGACCGTGCCATAGATGCGCTGGAGCATCGGCTGGTTCTCATCCCCACGCCAGTAGGCGCCGGCTATGTTCAGGAGCTTGAAGGCATTGTCCGGGATCTGACCCGTGCGCTCCACGTGGGGACCACGGCAGAGATCCGTAAAGTGGTCGTGGGTATAGATGGACATGTGGCTTACCGGCCTGGCACCCGACTCGCCATGCTCGTCCTCCTCGCCCGAGGCCAGCTTCTCGATCTGGTCGATCTTGTAAGGCTGGCCGGCGAACATGCGCTTGGCCTCGGCGACGTCGACGTCCCGCTGTTCAAAGGCATAGTCCCCCTTGATGATCTCTTTCATGCGGGCCTCGATCTCTTCCAGGTCCTCAGGCGTCAGCGCCCGGGGCAGGTCGAAGTCATAGTAGAAGCCGTTCTCGATGGGCGGGCCAAAGGCCAGCTTGCCCTCCGGGAACATGTCCAGCACCGCCTCGGCCATGACGTGGGCCGTGGAGTGCCTCAGTTTATACAGTTGTTCATCGTGGTTTCCATTTCCAGATGCCAAGATATTACCCTCCTTCAATCACGTTCTGGGCAACGGGGCGATAGAACGCCCTGTCGCGGGCCAATGTCGACTGGGTTCCGGCAGTGTCGTCCTCGTCGATCAGTTCTACCACCCCCTTTCCGGGAACTCGACGGGAATCCATCCAGCGAAATCAAAAAACCCCTCGCCCCTGGGACGAGAGGTTCTCTCACGCGGTTCCACCCAATTTCGACGGCAGACGCATTCGGCATCGACCGTCCTCTGGGGCTTGATAACGGGTGCTACCCGGGGCTCCATAGTCGATCGCAGCTTACGGTCTTTCCGGAGCCGGCTCACAGGTGGTTTTCCCCAAGGTCCTTGCTGGTGGAGCTCTCAGCCGGTGACTCCCCTCTCTGGAGCGGTGTCCCCGGGTACTCGTCCTGATCATCGCCTTTGGTCTATTCGGTTCAGTGGGCGGTACAAGACTTGAACTTGTGGCCTCCACGATGTCAACGTGGCGCTCTAGCCAACTGAGCTAACCGCCCATGGTGAAGGCCATTATACCATAGTTTCCCCATTCTGCAAGTCGGTGTTTTGACAAGGGTGTGCGGAGGAGATTGGGGATTGGAGATTGGGGATTAGCCGTGGATGAGCGTCGGCAGGCAGCGGGTGCAGACCCACAGACTGTTGCCCTGGGTGCGCACCGGGACCAGTACGGCCTTCTTTTCGCCGCTGCCGCAGCGGAAACAGCTCTGCTCGATGTACAGCGGGCCGCGGGCCTGCTCGCGGGCGTGGGCTGCTTCCTGGCTAAAGGGCACGGCCTCGCGGGTCTCGACGGAGAGCGCGCCGGTGGGACAGACGGCCAGGCAGAAGCCGGCACCGTCGCACAGCTCGTCGCTGACGACCCGGGCCTTGCCGTCGATCAGCTCGATGGCTCCCTCGGCGCAGGGGGTGACGCACAGGCCGCAGCCGTTGCACAGTTCCTCGTCAATGCGGACGATGGTCCGCAGGGTGGTGTCCATAGTTTGTAACTTCCTCCAGGTTTGTGATCGCGCGCGTTTTTGATCGTGGGTGTAGTATAGACGGTGAGAGGCCGGGCGTCT
>JAMJFU010000299.1 GCA_023544525.1 Anaerolineae bacterium
TGCTCGAGGGACATCAAACGCCCCACTTCCCGTTCTGCCTGAGACTGTCGTTCGGACAGGCTAGCCTCAACCTGGCTCAGATAGCGCTCGTACTCCATACGCGTGGCTGGCCAATCGTAGGTGACATGGCGTCCGCCGAGGGCTTGAGCCGCGGCGAGCAACCGCGCCCCGGCGGCCGGTCGCTGCCCAACGACAGCCAGGGCAGCGAAACCAAGGAGGCACTCGACCATACCTCGCCTGTTTCCGAGTCTCTCCTGTGCGGCGAGGCTTTCCTGGAAGAGCGCCGTGGCCTGCTCTACGAGCCCCAGATGCAGGTAGGTGTGTCCCAGATTGTGTGACAGCGAAGCCAAATCCCGTGCGGCCTCAATTTCCCGCAGGATGGCTATGCTCTCCAAATAGGCCGTCTGCGCCTGTTCCCAGTCTCCTTCACAGCGCGCCAGATCCCCACGGTAGTTGAGCGCCATGGCGATCCGGTAGGGATCCCCTGCCGCATGGAGCAGTGGCAACCCTTCCTCCAGCATCTCCCGGGCCCTGCCATACCTGCCCAACGTCATGGCCGGGACACTGTATAGGGTCAAGGCCATGCCTAGCTGGTATGCGTCGCCCTCTTTGCGGCGTAGTTCGATGATGCGCTGGCTTGCGGCAAAGTAGGTTTCAAAGTCGCCCGCTGCCCGCGCGCCATAGCCCTGCGCGGTGAGTGCCCACAGAAGCGCCGGCTTGTTTGCTTCGCCCACCTTCTCAGCCAACATGGCGGCTTTGCGCCCGTAGGCCACTTGGGCAGCTGTGTTGCCCCGGAAACTGGCCAGAAGCTCCGCGTAGGTGAGCGCATTGGCCTGCACCACGGCGGAGACGCGCTCACCGGCGCCCGCCAGCAGTCGCTCTAGCCACGCCAACCCCTCCTCCACGTAATCACGGATGGTCCAGAATTGGTACAGAGCTATCCCCATCCGCAACCCTGTTTCGATCTGGTCGCTCTCAAGCGCCCACGATAGGGCGGCCCGAATGTTGCCGTATTGGCCTTCCAGCCACCCCAACCAAAGTTGCTGGTACTTGCCCCTCAGTTTCGTGTCCGTTTCCTCGACCAGAAGGAGATAGGAGTCCAGATGCCGGTCCCGTATCCCAGACCCTTCGCCAGAAGCGACCAGCCTCTCTTGGGCATACTGCCGGATCGTCTCTAGCAGAGAATAACGCGCCTCAGCTTGCTCGAGGGTTTCAGCCACGACGAGGGACCGGTCTACAAGCGAGGAGAGGAGGTCAAGCACCTGGCTGCGTTCGATGCCATCTCCGGCACAGACGGCCTCTACGGCAGTGAGCGTAAAGCCCGCGGCAAAGACGCCCAACCGGCGCAGCATGACCTGTTCCGCAGCCGTGAGCAGATCGTGACTCCACTCAATCGCCGCCCGCAGGGTATCGTGCTGGGTTTGGGTTGCGTGGCTAGCCGGCGGCAGCAGGGCAAAGACGTCGTCGAGCCGCGCGGCAATCTGCTCGAGGGAGAGGACGTTAAGACGCGCGCTTGCTAGCTCAATTGCCAGGGGGATCCCGTCGAGCCTGCGGCAGATGTTGGCGACCAATGCGACGTTTTCGTCTGTAAGGCTGAAGCGGGGCAGGACGGCACGGGACCGTTCGACAAAGAGCTGGACAGCATCATACTGGGCGGCCTCCTGTAGCTTGCCCGCTGCCAGATCGGCGGGTGGCAGAGACAGTGGGCCTAGCGGGTAGACGCTCTCGTGCGGCGTGCGCAACGGCTCGCGACTGGTCCCCAGAATGCTCACCTGCGTGGCCGACAAGAGGGCCTCCGCGAGTCCAGCACACGCACTCAAGAGATGCTCGCAGTTGTCGATCACCAGCAGAAGCCGCTGATCGCCAAGCCCATCAAGAAGGGTATCCAACGCTGGGCGATCGGGCTGCTCCGAGAGACGCAGCGCCTTGACGACAGTCTGGGGAAGCAGCCCTGGATCGGTCAGGTGGGCCAGCCCGACCCAATGGGTGCCGCTGGTGAAACGGCGGGCAATCGTCCCGGCCAGGTGCTGCGCCAGGCGAGTTTTACCACAGCCCGCAGCACCAGTCAGCGTGACCATCCGCGAGGACTCGAGCAGCTCTGTGAGCTCTCCGGTCTCGCGCTTGCGACCGATGAAGCTGGCTCGCACCTCCGGCAAGCGCGTGTGCGCCATGTTCTATCTTCACCTTCCCTTTCTGGAACCGCGCATCACAGATCAGCCTTTCGATCCAGCCCACGGGGACAAGGGCTTGCACCCCCGGAATTCGGGATCGGCCACGATTATCACGCCGTGCCCGTATGCTCCGAGGACTTGGTCGATGGCACTGTGGAGCGCTGGGAAGCTGTACAACCTGCTGCCCAGATCCGCCATCGGTAGCCCGGCGTGCACGGGCACGTTGAGCATGCCAGAGAGGTGGCAGCCGCGGTCACAAATACCTGGGCACCCGGTCCATGTACTCCAGGTACTCATCTCCGAATTCACGTTTGAGAAACTGTTCTTCCTTGCGGATATCGGCGAAATGCGTGTAGGCCATGCTCAACGGCAGGCAAACAAGCGGCCACAGCGTGTTCGTGATGAGGGATATCCCGGCCTGGACCAACCCCCAGCCGACGTACATCGGATTCCTGCTGGCGGCGTAAGCACCTGTGGTCAGCAGCTTGTCCGGCGCTGAGACATCCATCTCGCCGGCTTCGCTGGCAGCTTGCAGGGCAAGCCCTGCACCGGCCAGGACCAGGGGCCAGCCCAATACGAGCCCGATCCACCTCGCCCGCAACAGCCTTCGCGGAAAAGCCAGGTGCAGCAAGGCGGCCAGCACGATGGCCGCCAGATTTGCTTCGGGCAGCGGCACGTTTCTCCAGCGCAGGCGCGTGGCCAGATGCCTGCCCGGATTCAGGCCGGGGTTCACCCGCGGTCCGGCTTGAGCCCGGCTGCAAGCGCACGCTGCCGGACCGGCTGTGGCGCCACCTGCCGGTGCTTTGCCAGGAACGACAGGACGGCCTCGTTGTAGGCAGCCGGGTTATCCTCATGCATGATGTGCGACGCCCCGGCTATTTCCACCCGCTCTGTGTGCGGCAGCAGTTCTTCGAGGCGGTCCATCAGCCGGTGAAACAGACGCGGACTCTTCTGCGCAGAGACCAGCAAGGCCGGGATCTGAATCCCCCGCAACTCGTCGTCCTCGAGCGGTGCAAAACCCGAGCCCAGCAGCTCGGCCTCGATAAAGTTGGCCCGTGCCTGGTCCAGCCGCACTTCGGCTAGACCAGCAAAGGCCTCACGGCCCAGGATGGCGCTGCCGAAAGCTCGCAACGCCGTTTCCGCATCACCCCGCTCGATGGCTGCCGTTGCTGGAGCAACGCCCTGGGCACCGAACCTGAGGATGGCCAGTGCCGTGCGCGGCCTGGTGAGCAGCAGTCTCAGGATCTCTGCCGGCTTGGGCTGGTTGCTGACGAACAAGGTGATGGCGGGTGGTTCGGCCAGCACCAGGCTGCGCACGAGCTCCGGTGCCCGGATGGCGAGCAGCAGGCAGAGAAAGGCGCCATATGAGTGACCCACGAGGTGGGCCGGCGCGGCGTCGAGCGAACGCAGCAGCGCCTCCAGATCGTCGACGTGCTCGGCCATCGAATAGTCGGCGCCCTCGGGGATTTCGGCGCTCGGCCAGTGGTAGCGCCGGCTGTAGCGGATGGTGCGAAAGCGCCTGGCGAAGGCGTCTTGCTGCGCCTGCCAGGTCCGGTAGTCACTGGCGGAGCCGTGAACGAGGACGAGCGGCTCGCCGCTGCCCCGTTCCACGTATTCAAACGTATTGTCGTTCAGGTTTATGGTTGTCACAAGTCCTCCAAGAATTCTCCAGCCGGCCCTGTGCCGGGTCCCAGCCCGCTATTGGCGGGCCAGACCCCGTGCCAGGCTCATGATTCGCGCCCAGACATCTGGCGACCCGCGATGGCTCGACGCCCGGCGCGTTGCCAGAGCGCGCAGCCCAACCCCGATAGGCCCAGGGCCTCACCACGATGCCCGTCCCAGCACAAATCTATGATAGCTGTGGTATTTATTACATTATAGGCTATTCGCAGTGCTTTGTCAAGGCCTGCAGGAGAGAAATTGGGTATTCACATTTGGCGCAGAAGAAAGCCGGGTCGATGCTTGTGGCCTCTTGCAGCGCGGTCGCGAGCAACGGTGAGCGGCATCAGTCCTCTGAGGGCTTGAGGAGGTCCTCCCCCTCTTCGGGCACGCGCGCGCGGCGGGCCTGCTCTTCGATGTCTCCAGCTTCACTGTGCAGACCCGCTTCGGCCTCGGTCGACACCGTATCCGGTTCCTCTTCGCGCCGCGGGAGAGGTGCGGCTTCGGGCCGAACACCATCAGGCCGGTGAAGCTCGATCGGGATCCGCTCGGGCAGTACCAGCTCCCGCACTTCACCCGGCATCTCGATGCCCGCGTTCTGGTAGGCACGCTTGACCAGGCGAATGACGGACGATTTCACCTTCTGCCAACTGTACTGGCTGCCGTCTATCCAGAAGTAGATGCGCAGATTCACCGTCGCGGCGCCGAGGCCCTCCACCAGGACCCAGGGCTCGGGCTCATCGAGGACTGCCGGGTGATCCTCCAGGACCTGCAAGGCGATGTCCTGGGCCTGGGCGACGCTGTCGCCGTAGCCGATGCCCACGCCAAAGTCCTCGCGTCGATTCGGATTGCTGGAGTAGTTCTGGATGTGGCTCTTGTACACCGTGGCGTTGGGGATCTGCACGTGGTTGCCGTCTTGGGTCATCAGGATCGTGGCCCGGGTCGTCAGCCTCTGCACAAAGCCCACAGTCCCATCAATGTCCACCGGGTCGCCCGCGTCA
>JAMJFU010000029.1 GCA_023544525.1 Anaerolineae bacterium
ACCATTCCGGACCACTCCTGTCAAATTCGAGCGCGAACCGGAAAACGAACACGCTCGTCCGGCATAAGTCTGCCCGGTAATCGAGATGGGTCCATCGTGACCGGCGACCCACTCACTCCCGTGTCCCATTATAAGGCCTACCAACAGGTTGTCTGTAGCCTGACTCACGCCGTAAGGCCAGGCAACTGCCCGACCTCCAGGCACGCCGATGGGCATGCTGAGCCGGGTGGCACCAGCTAAACCCCACGGTCAGCGGCACGTTGGCTGATGGCCGCAGATCACTTTGCCGAAATGGTCAGATAAGCTGGTTGACAGCCAGAGCCTTGTGCGGTATAGTACCCGGGCATCAGCCAGTCCGTCTTTCGGATTCGAGGGGACCACTGCAAACAAACCACTGGGAGTTCCAGCCAGCAGGAGAGGTGCCATGTTTGACCTGGTGATCGCCAACGGCACGGTGGTGACTGCCGAAGGTATAGCTCACGCCGACGTGGGCATTCGCAATGACAAGATTGCCGCGATCGGCGCACGGCTGGTTGGCCTTCAGACCGTCGACGCCAGTGGCATGCTGGTGCTGCCGGGGGCGATCGACGAGCACGTTCATCTGCAGATGCCTGTGGGTGACGTTACCTCCAGCGATGATTTTCGTAGCGGCACGGTCGCAGCTGCGCATGGCGGCACAACGACGATCATCGACTTTGTCGAGCCAGAGCCTGGCCAGCCTCTCCTTGCGGCGCTCGAGGAGCGACGGGCCGAGGCCGACGGCCAGGTGGCGATCGACTATGGGCTGCACATGACCCTGTCGCGTGCCGACGACGAGACCCTGGCCCAGGTGCCGGCCTGCATCAATGCCGGCACGGCCAGCTTCAAGCTGTACATGGCCTACGAAGGGCTGCGCCTGGACGACGGCGGGCTCCTGCGGGCACTGAGCACATTGCGCACCCACGGTGGCCGCCCCCTTGTCCATGCCGAGAACCACCATGCCATCATCTACCTCGCTTCCCTGGCCCTGGCCGAGGGGCGTACAGGCCCAGAAAGCCACCCCCTGACCCGGCCGGCCATCATGGAGGCCGAAGCCATACATCGACTGCTCTCCCTGGCGGGTGTCACGGGCACGCCGCTTATCCTGGCTCATCTCTCCTGTGCCCTGGGGTTGGAAGAGGTACGAAGGGCACGGGCAAGGGGGCAGACGGTGTGGGTCGAGACCTGTCCACAATACCTGCTGCTGGATGAAGGCGAATATCAACGGCCTGGCTTTGAAGGTGCCAAGTTTGTGATGGCTCCGCCGCCCAGGTCGGCAGCCGACCGCGCTGCCCTATGGGCTGGCCTGGCCGCAGGCGAGGTGGATACCATCGCCACAGACCACTGCCCCTTCTTCTACGAGACACAAAAGACCCGTGGTCGGCACGACTTTTCCAAGATCCCGGGTGGAGCGCCAGGCATTGAGACGCGCCTTCCTCTGTTGTATACCCACGGCGTGCGCACCGGGCGACTGAGCCTGGAGCGCTGGGTGGAGGTGTGCTGTACTGGACCGGCGCGGCGCTTTGGCCTGGCCCCTCGCAAGGGCACGCTCGCCGTGGGAGCAGATGCAGACGTGATCATCTTTGACCCAGAGCGACGCGTGACCCTTTCCGCAGGAGGACTGCATCAAAACGTCGACTATACGCCCTACGAAGGCTGGGAGGTGCACGGCTACCCTATCACTGTGCTCTCCCGCGGGCAAGTCATTGTCCAGGACGGCGAATTCGTAGGCGAGGTAGGGCACGGATCTTTCCTGGAGACCGTGCCCCTGTAGCTTCTGACCCATCCGCCGGCGGCGTGCAGACAGCGAGGGCCTGGCGATACATTCCGAATCAGGCGGAGTATTCGGAGGAGTCGAGAGAGGCTCACCTCCAAACTAGCACGCTGCTCGGGGTTCGTGGGTGCTGGCCCCGAGACCAGTGAAAGGAGAGACCGATGAGGATCGCCATTCTGGGTGCCGGTGGCATTGGCGGTTACTATGGGGGATTGTTGGCACAGGCCGGACACGACGTGGCCTTTATCGCACGCGGAGCACACCTGGCAGCCCTCCAGCAGGAAGGGCTGCGCGTAGAAAGCGTCCATGGTGACTTTACCCAGAGCGTCGAGGCCACCGATGATCCGGCGCAGGTGGGCCCGGTCGACCTCGTCTTGGTCACGGTCAAGAACTACGACCTCGATGCGGCAGCGGCAGCAGTGCAGCCCCTGCTCGGTCCCGGAACGGTTGTCCTGCCTCTCCTGAACGGCCTCGATACGGCCGATCGGCTGGCAGCTCAACTGGGAGATGGGCCGGTGCTGGCTGGCTTGACCCACATTTCGTCCAGCGTCGCCGCTCCCGGCCTCATTCGCCAGGTAAGCCCGCTGCGCCGCATTACCCTCGGCGAGCGAAGCGGCCAGCTCAGCACACGCGCGGAGCGCGTCCGCGACGTTTTGGCTGCCAGCGGCGTCGAAGCCACCTTGACCCCGTCGATCGAGGTGGCGCTCTGGGCCAAGTTCCTGTTTATCGCTTCGATAAGCGGCGTATGCTGCCTCGCCCGCCAGCCCATCGGGCCTGTCCTGGACACCGCAGAGACGCGCCAGCTCTACCTCGACGCCCTTCTCGAGATCGAGGCCCTGGCCAGAGCGAAGGAGGTGGCGCTGGCCCCCAACGTCATCGAGCGTACTCTGCAGCTCACAGAAGGTTTTGACCCCCACACCCGGCCTTCCATGCTCGTGGACCTCCAAGCAGGACGCCGGCTGGAGCTCGAAGCGATGAACGGCACGGTGGTGAGGTACGGGCAGGAGGCTGCTGTTCCCACTCCGGTGCACCGCGTCGTCTATGCGGCGCTGAAACCGAGTGCAGCCGGGAGCAGAGCCTGATCTACCACGACAGGGTCAAAGGCAGGAACGGAACCGGGGGCATCAGGAGCAAACGCGGGCAGACAGAACGGTTACAGGGAGCCAGCCAGGTACGGCAGAGCTGGAGGCCAGGTTTCTCTGGCAGGGGCAACAAGCCCCGTCGAACTACAGGTGTCGCGGGTCTGACGTTACCTCGTGCCAAACCTCATCCGCAGGCGACAGCCGCCGCCAGTAGGACCCGGGCACGTGCTCGTCCTCTAGGCCGAGGTGATCCGGCTGGCCGTGCGACGGGGATACGGGAAAGTTGTAAGCGCACGGTATCCCCATCCGGCGACAAACGGCACTCGGGCAGCGAGCCAGCCGGTCAGTGTGGCCTAGGTAGGCATGCCTCGACTTCCTGTAGGAGTTCGTCCATGCTGAGCAAGGTGTGAGCATAATAGTGCAGCCGTCCATTTCCATTGCCGTTTCTCTTTTTGTTGTACCGCTGCAACTCGCGAATACGGTTATCACCCGAGAAGCTGATGAACAGAATGGGCACCTCCGACCAATGTGGTGCATTGCGGATGTGCTCTGCAAGCTTGTAAACGTCAGAGGGAGCAATGGACAGGTCCGCGATCACCAGGCTAGGGGGTCTGTCATGCATGGCGTACTCTGTCTCCATCCAGCTCGAAGACGTTTCCACCGGATAGCCCATCACCTGTAATAGGTCGGAGACTCCCTCCATTAGCGGCACGCTTCGTCCGACGACGAGAATGCGCTGCCCCTCTTTGGTCAAGCCAATTGACATCTGCACACCTACCAAGTCCGGTACCCAATACAAATAGTGCATGCGGTACGCACAGTCCAATAATAACACAAGACCGTACAAGAAGACATCCCCCCGAGGGAGGATGTCAGGATGTAGATTTGTCGAGCTTACGGTGTACGACGTAGTCCTAGAGGAGCGGCTAGGAGCGGGGTTCTGTGGTTAAGCCCATTTTCACAGCGAACAGGCGCAATTCGGCCTTGCTGGCCAAGTTCAGCTTGTTATAGATATTTCGCAAATGTGTCTTGATGGTCTTCTCACTCAAGAACAGCTCATCAGCGATCTCGGCATTCTTCAGGCCCCGGCTGGCGAGCGCAAACACCTCGCGTTCCCGCGGCGTCAAGACTTCGAGGGCCTCTTCCTGGCGACCGTCTTCCTCATGCAAACGACTCAACTGCTGCACGACCTTATCGGCTACCGCCGGTGCCAAGAGCACCTCGCCACGCTGGATGGAGCGGATATTGTCGGCCAACCTCTCCCCACCCACAGTCTTGAGCACGTAGCCCCGGGCCCCAGAGATCAGTGCGGCGCTGATCTCTTGATCGTCATTGTACGCCGACAGGATGAGGACCTTGGAATTAGGGCTGACCTTCAGCAACTGGTTACAGAACTGCGACCCGCTGCCATCGGGCAGATGCAGATCCAACAAGATCACATCTGGCTTGTCGTCGGCGACCATGGCCACCGCTTCATCGCCGCGGCTGGCCTCGCCAACCACGACAAAGTCCTCTTCCATGTCCAGCAGAGCCCGGAGACCTTCGCGAAAGATCGCGTGGTCATCAACGATCACCAGCCTGACTTCTTGCATTCGACGACCTCCTCGATGCACAACCTCAATCCTCCCCATACTCATCGGAAGGCTTGCCTTCCTCGTAGAGAGGAAACTGCAGGGCAAAAACGCTTCCATCGCCCGGCTGGCTCTTCAAGGTGACGGTCCCACCGTGAAGGGCCATCAGCTCGCGGACGATGGCCAGACCGAGCCCTGTCCCGGTCGAGGTAGAAGTATTGTTGCTGCCCCGGAAAAACCGTTCAAAAACCTGGTCCTGCTCCTCTTCGGTGATGCCCACGCCTGTGTCGCCCACGGCGAGCTCGAGCAAGCGATCAGAATCCGAAGTGACCAGCCGGGCTGCCACCCAGACCTGGCCCATGCGGGGTGTATACTTGATGGCGTTGTCTACCAGGTTCGTCAGCATCTGGATGAGGTGGTTCTTGTCTGCCCAGAGCTTGGGCAAGGGACCCTGCACACGGTTCCTCAATTCGATGGACCGGCTCTCTGCCGTCTCTTCGTATACCTGTAGCACCTGGGCGACAATGTCCTCTGCGTTGAGCAGTTCCGGGTTCACCCGCAGGGCCTGGCGATCCATCCGGGTCAGATCCAGGATGTTCTCGACCATGGTCTCCAGGCGATGCGTTTCCTGTTCGATGGTCTGCATGTAGTGGTTGCGTTTTTCTGGCCGGCCCTTTCGCGCAAGTGTGGCATAGAGCTTGATTACGGCCAGCGGCGTGCGCAACTCGTGAGACACGTTCGAGACAAACCGCGACTTTAGCTGATCCAGTTCCTGGAGTTGGGCATGCTTTTCCCGAAGTTGGCGCAGGTGTTCGACGCGCTCCTGCTCCAGGATCTTGAGCGGGGTTACGTCCTCCATCATGGCCACCAGCTCCCCGCCCTCCTGCCCAGAGACGTCGGCCAGTGCCAGTGATAACCGCACCTCGCGGTGGTCACCTTGCAGGGAGCGCACTTTGGCGTCCACCTGACGGCGTTGGCCGGTGATGGCGACCTCCTCAAGGACCCGCATGACCCGTTGGCAGTCGGCCCGCAATATGAACTCCGAGAGGTTGGAGCCCAGGAGGCTACGATCGGAACGCGAGAGCAAAGCGCCGAGCGCTGGGTTGCAGATCTGGATGTCGCCCGTCACCGTGAATACGGCGATGCCGAGGGGTGACGACTTGAACACCATCTCATAGTCGTATTGGGCCGCACTCCGCCGGCTGTGGTGCGAACGCTCCACAATGAGCGATGCCTGGCTGGCCAGATGGGTCATCAGGCGGATGGCATCGCGGCTGAATGCCCTGCCCCGCCGGGGCTCGGCGACACCCAGCATGCCCACCTGCTCCCCATCCACCCTGAGAGGCAAGATCAGCGTGCGCTCAATGCCCAGGGCGGCCATGGTCTCGCGATCGGAGGGGCCCGAGGCAGGCCAGTCGGTCAAGCGCGGCATAGCCACTCCCGAACCCCCCAGCGTGCCATCGCCCCGCAGCAGGACCTTCGCCACCAGGTCACGGCGCTCCCCTGAGGCAGCCGCGCAATAGAGACGACGGGTGCCATCGGCCAATAAGAAGACAAAGGCATGGCGGGCCGCTGTGTAATCCAGGGCCTCGCGTACCACGGGCTGGAGTTCGGTCCCCAGATCGCCGGACCGGGACACATCTCCCGAGCGTGGATCGGCCCGTTCACGGAGGCGCCGGCGAGCATCGTCCAGGAGCTGGGCTCGCTGCAGGACAGAGGCCGCGCTACGAGCCATCTCCCCGGCAGTCTCCAGATCATCCTCGTCAAACAGGCCGGGCTCGGAGCCTGTCCACTCGAGCAGTCCCAGCGTCCAGTCGTCGGCAATGAGTGGGACTCCAAGCCAGGCCCGCACCCTTTCCTCGCCGGGGACCTGTTCCCAGGCCGGGTCTTCTGCCGTATCAAAGACAGCCACCGGGCGACCACTATCCAGGGCGCTGCGCGCTGCACCCATCTGGCTTACCGGCAGAGTAAGGCCACGCATAGGCGCTGTGGCTCCCCGGCTGGCAACCACCTCCAGGTAGTCGCCATCAAGCCACATCACGGCTGCGCCATCGCAGAGCACCCGGCGACGAGCTCTCTCCACGAGTGTGTCCAGCGCAGCCTGAAAATCGCCGGCCTGGCTGAGAGCGTGCACCAGCTCCAATAACTCTCTATTCAAGTCCGTTGCCTGCTTCTCTTGCTCAGTCACTTTGTTCTTTTGGCCTGCATGGCACTAGCAACCACATTATACCACAAATTGCGCCAGATGCAACGCGCAATACTGGTTCGGGTAAGAACACGCAATTTCGTGCGGCTGTGGTGCCGGCGCTATACCAGCGCGAGTTTTCAGCGATCCCTGTCGCATCTGCATCGATCCCCGGACCTCTGGATAGCCTTGCGACCGAAGTTGTGCTATAATAGGAGCCTGGAGTGATAGTTCAACAAAGGGAGGAAAAGCCAATGAACAACCCGACACTGGCCTGCATCCAACAGCGGATGAGCATCCAGCCTACCCGGGAAGAGTTCGAGACCGAAGCCCGCCGCTTTCTGCGCCAGGCGCAGGCCAAAGCAGCGCGCATCGCGGTCTTTCCAGAGTTGGCCGGCGTGATGCTGGCTCCGCCGCTCATCTCCAGCCTCAAGCTTGGCTTCCTCAAACGCGAAGACCAGAGCAAGCTACCCGGCGCGGGCCTTCTCTCGAGAACCTGGGGACGGGTCGCTGGCACGACGGCAGAGGCGTTGGGCGGTGGCTTCCGCGGCAGCATGGAGCGCCTGCTTCAGAAAAGGAACGGTGACTTTCAGGACCTGTATCTCGATACCTTTGGCGGCCTGGCCCGAGAGTACGGCATGATCGTCGTCGGCGGGAGCACCTACCTCTACGACGAAGAGAGCAGTGCGCTGCGAAACCGGGCATTCGTCTTTGATGTAGACGGCATGCTGCTAGGCTACCAGGACAAACTCAATCTGGCCCCGGATGAGCAGGGCCTGGCCCTGCCGGGTACGGACCTCCGTGTAATCGACACGCGTCACGGCCGGCTAGGGCTGTTGATCGGCCGGGATGCTCTCTATCCCGAACTGGGCCGCCTCCTGGCCATACAGGACGCCGACATACTCGTCGGCATTGCCGCCAGCCCCGGTACAGCCCAAGCGGCCATCGTGCGCTCGGCGATGTCCCTGCGCGCAGAGGAGAACCAGGTCTTTGCCGCGGTGAGCTTTATGCTTGGGCCGAACCAGCTCAGCCGGGGCACACAGGAGGAGTTCTTTGGGCAATCGGCCGTGCTTGCACCAATCTCCTTGACCTCAAAAGGGGATGGCATCCTGATCCAGGCAGGAACGAACCGGACAGAAGCACTCATTGCCGCCGAAGTCGATCGTTCGGCGCTCCAGCAGTTGCGTGAGGCCAGCCGCTTCCGTCCCCGCGGTGAGATGAACCTGGGCAGCCTTGGGCCTGTCCTGGCCGAGTTTTACGGTGCGGGTTTGAGCATCGAAGAGGCGATAGAGCAAGACCTGGTCGGATTGGGTGAGCGCGTACCCGAGGAACCGGAACCCGAGTTCGAAGCACCGGAGATGGCTCTGCCAGGGCCGCCTCCGCCAGAGCCGCCCACCGGTATCGCGGTCGATGTTCCATCGGTGCCCGAGGCCTTATCCCTGACGGGCCACGAGGAGCCAGAGGAAGAACCGCAGGTCCAGGAGCCAGTGCAAGATCTCCAGCAAGAGGAGGCACAGGCAGAGGAGGCCGAGGAAGAGGAAACCCAGGAAGAGGCCTGAGCGCATGAGCTCCGTCCTGGGCATCGTCGGATCGGCCCGGCCTTGGGGTAATTCCGAAGTCCTCGTGCGGCAAGCCCTCAGAGGGGCCGAGTTCGAGGGCGCGGCCACGTCGCTACTGCGCCTGCCTACGCTGCATTTGGAGCCGTGCACCGGCTGCATGCGGTGCGTCATCGGGGGCAGGCCTTGCCCGCTCGACGACGATATGCGCTGGCTGATCGACACCATCCAGGCTGCTGATGGCCTGGTGCTGGCCGCCCCGACCTACTTCCTGGGACCTGCAGCGGTGGTCAAGCTCGTCCTGGATCGCCTGCTCATGGTGACTGGCCAGCTCGACCAGGATCTCCCCCCGCCGCGCCCGGCGATTACAGTCGCAACTGCCGGTCTGGAAAGCTGGCGGGGTATGACCCTGCCCTATCTCAATGCCTTGGTCGGCGCCTTTGGCTATCAGCCCATCGACAGTGTCACAGCCATAGCCCCCGGGCCGGGGGAGATCCTGCTAGACACAGCGTTGATGGAGCGGCTGCAGGCAGCCGGCCTGCACCTCGCCCAAGGGCAGCTGTCCCGTACCCCGGCTGCGGCCAACATCTGCCCTACCTGCCACAGCGATGCGTTTGCCATCTACGGCGACCGCATGGTCTGCCCCATCTGCGGACGGTCTGCTAGCCTGCATGTGCACGATGGGGGCATCGAGTTGAGCTTTGAGACTGACACCGGGTCCAAGCAACGCTGGACGCCGGAGGGCCTGCGCGAGCACATGGTGGACTGGGTAGTGGCCACTGGCCCCAGGTATCTATCTCTACGCCAGGAGATCAAGGACCGGCGTAGACCCCTGCGCCAGATGGCGGCAGAATGGTTGTGCCCACCCTCTTCGGCAGGCAGGACCGGGCGGCGGTGAGCGGACCGCCTATGCATCTGTTGTCCTGCCTCTGCCAGCCCAGCCTTTTGCCCTGGAAGGGCCCTGGGCCTGGGTATTGGTCAGCAAGTGTGGCTCCTGAAGTACGGCTGCACCTAAATGTAGGAAACAACAACACTGGAGATGGCTGAAAGAGAAGCATTAGGACAGATCATCCAGGTAGCTCGAGCGCCGCTGGACGAATGGTCCGCGCGCTATCCCGGACACCGGGCTATGGGCTACCTGTGTAGCTACGTCCCTGAGGAAATGATCCATGCTGCCGGCTTGACACCGGTGCGGATCCGGGGCAACACTTCCCCTTTACGCTACGTGGATGCTCACCTCCAATCCTTTACTTGCGCCCTATGTCGCAGCACATTGGATCAACTCCTAAGTGGCCAACTCGACTCATTGGCTGGCGCCGTGTTTGCCCATTGCTGCGACGCCATGCAAGCCCAAGCGGATCTGTGGCGGATGCACAGCGGGGGCACGAAGTTTCTGGACGTGGTGATGCAGCCAGCCCACCTGGGTACGCCGAGTGCCCGTGCTTATCTCATGGCGGAGTTGACCCGCTTTTGGCAACGCCTGGGCCAGATCGGTGAGAAGCCACTGGATGTAGACCGGCTGCGGGCGAGCATCGCACTCTACGACGAGACTCGGGACCTGGTGCGGAGCCTGCAAGGATTCCGCCACCACCTAAGCGTGCCCGACTTTTATGCCATCCTGGATGCGGGACAGGCCATGCCCCGCGAAGTATTCAACTCGCTGCTCGCCGCCTTGGTGTCTGAACTCGAGGCTGCTGCGGCCCAGCCCAAGGCGGTCGCTGGCCCCTGCCTCTACCTGGTGGGGGCTGTGCTGGACGAGCCGCGGCTTCTCGATCTCGTACAGGATCTGGGGGCGCGAGTATGCGGCGATGATCTGTGCACGGGCTCGCGACATTTCCACGGATCCGTGGGTAACCAGGACGATCCGATCGCTGCCCTGGCGGATTACTATCTCCAAAGGCCTCCCTGCCCGAGCAAATATCACCCCGCCCACCAGCCGGGTGCCTACGTCTTGCAGCAAGCCCGTGCGTCGGGGGCCGACGGCGTCGTGTTTGTGATAGAAAAGTTCTGCGAACCTCACGCTTTCGACTACGCCCTCATCCTTCCCACCCTGGATGAGGCCGGGCTGCCCCATCTTATGCTGGAGATGGAGCAGACGCCGAGCCTGGAAGGTCTGCGTACGAGGCTCCAGGCCTTTGTCGAAATGCTCCACTAGGTTCGGCTGCAACCTCGCTGTCCCAGCGGCGTATAGAAGGGTGCTCGTAGCCTGGGCCAACGAGGCCAGGCCACAAGTGAGTGTCTGCTGACCCAACGACAGCGGAGCGGCCTGTCGGCCTCCTCCAGGGCGGCCATCGTCTATTTCGGCGCCGCAATTTTGTCCTGCGGCCCGGCTGTGCTATACTGGGGCCCGTGTCTGAAATCTACTTGGAACGACCATATACCGTAGACTATGTCGAAGCTCAGCTGCGCCAGGCAGGGATCTGGCGCGCTGTGTGGCGAGTTCTGCAGATCGCTGCAGTGCTGCTGGTGGGCCTGGTCTACCGCACGATAGACCGTTGGTCCTGGACCTACCGTAGGGGTGAGACGGTCACTGACCGCCAGCAGAGGCGGGCCCAGTGGCTTCTGCAGCGACTGATACACCTCGGCCCGGCCTTTGTGAAGGTCGGCCAGTCTCTGGCCACGCGACCGGATCTCTTACCCCTCGTCTATATCCAGGTGCTGGCCACCCTTCACGACCGGCTCCCGCCCTTCTCCAACGAGATGGCCTTCGCCTGCTTTGAAGAGGAGTTGGGCTGGAAACCCGAGACGCTGTTCGATGCGTTTGAACCCGAGCCCTTTGCCGCGGCCAGCCTGGGGCAGGTCTACCGGGCAGTCACCCACGCAGGAGATGAGGTTGCGGTCAAGATCCAGCGGCCTGACCTGGTCCAGGTCATCAGCCTTGACCTGGCTCTTGTGCGCCGTCTGGCAAGCCTGCTCGAGCGGTCTCCCCGCCTGGGACGCGGCTGGCCATGGGTGGACCTCGTCGACGAATTCGGATCGAAGCTCTTTGAGGAGTTGGACTATGCCCATGAGGCTGTCCTGACAGAGCGATTCCGAGAGAACTTCCAAGAGGTAGAGGGGGTCGACGCACCACGCACCTATCGGGAATTCAGCAGCCGCCGGGTGCTGACCACAGAACTCATCCGTGGCATCAAAGTCACAGACAAAGAGGCATTGGAAGCAGCCGGGGTAGAGATCACGATCCTCTTGCAGCAGGGTGTACGCGCCAACCTGAAGAGCCTCTTCGAGCACGGGCTTTTCCATGCTGACCCGCATCCGGGCAATCTCCTGGTCCGTCCTGAGGATGGGACCCTGGTCTTTCTTGACTTTGGCATGATGGGCATTATGAGCCCTGACCACCAGCAGCGGATCGTCGAGATCTTTGTCGACGTGATCAACAAACGTCCAGAGAACCTCAAAGAGAACCTGATTGCCCTCGGCTTTCTTCGCTCTGACGCCCGATGGGACGAGCTGGTTCCCCTGGCCCTGGAGCTGTTCCAGTCCCTGTTTGGCTCGGGAGAACGCCGTCACACCTTCCAGGATGTGACCAACAGCTTTGCGCCGCTCCTCTACGAGTACGAGTTCCGTATCCCGGTGAACTTTGCCCTCATCGTCCGGGCCATCATGACCCTCGAGGGCATTAGCCTGCAGCTGGTTCCCGATTTTGATATCTGGGCCGTGTCGGCACCCTACGCCACGCGGATGATGCTGACCATCCCCAACCCAAGCCTACGCCAGCGGTTGATGGATGAGCTGCTCACCGCCGAAGGGGGCCTGGACTGGCAGCGCCTCCAGGATCTGGCAGCCCTTGCGGCCCACGACACGCCTTTCCAGCTGGAGACGGAAGGCCTGGCCGAGCCGGCCTTGGACATGTTGCTCTCTCCCGAAGGGGCTGCCCTGCGCCAGGCGCTCATTGCCGATTTGGTAGCAGATCCCCAGGTAGCAGCCAGGCGGCTGGAAGGGCTGGGGCCCCTGCTGACCAGCGACCGGTCGCTGTCGGGCCGCGACATCCTGGACAAGCTTATCGCCTTCCTCCTCTCGCCGGAGGGCGAGGCTAGCCGGGCCCACTTGGCTGCCGGATTGCGTGCTTCGGGCAACGGGCACTGGGATCTGGGCCATCTCATGGACATCGCCGCGATCGCCGGCCGCCTCCATCCCGACTTTCGCGTGGGTACCCTGGTCCGAGCCCTGGGTGGCTACCTCTGGTCGGATGAGGGCAAGCCGGTCCGCAACGACCTGCTCAAGAGCGGTACGCAACGAGCCCTGGATGGCGTCGTCAGCGCGTTGGGCTACCTGGCCCGCCCCCCGCGACCGCCGTCACAGCCGGTCACGATAAACGAGCGCGAGTAACCACTTCAAAGCAAGAACTCCGGCCGCCCAGAGGGGCCGGAGTTCTCTTTCGCTGGCCGGCGGGTCCTGCAGGATCAGGCGGTCATCCGGTCTTCTTCCTTGATCAATTGCTTGCCGGTCAAGGCCATGAACACATCCTCCAGGGTCGCCGGGTCGCCATTCTGCTGGGGCACCAGCTTCCTAAGGCCTGCAGGCGTGTCCAGAGCAACGATTCGGCCCTCATCCAAGATGGCGATGCGGTCACACAACGCCTCCGCCTCGTGCATGTCGTGCGTGGTGAGCAGGATCGTGGCGTCGTGGGTTTCTCGCAGCTCTCGCACAAAGGCCTGAACCTCACGCTTCGAGCGGGGATCGAGGCCCGTCGTCGGCTCATCCAGCAGCAACAACGTGGGCTGTGAGAGGAACGCCCGGGCGATTGCGACCTTCTGTTGCATCCCTCGAGACATATCCTCCAGAGGACCCAGGATTTCCTTGTCCTTCAAGCCCAACCGGTGGAGGATCTCAAAGGACTGTTGGCGCGCTTCCTTGCCGGGCAGGCCGTACAAGCGGCCAGCGTACATCAGGTTCTCGATCGCCGAAAGTTTTTTGAAAAAGGCAGCATCGACCGACACGCGGTTGATAAGCCGTTTGACGGCCATCTCGTCGCGGGTCACGTCGAGGCCAAAGACCTGGATCGCGCCCTCATCGGGCACGAGCAGTGTCGCAGTGAGCCGTATCAAAGTACTCTTGCCCGAGCCGTTGGGCCCCAGAATGCCAAAGATCTCGTGTCGCCTGATCTCCAGGCTCACGTCATCCACCGCGATCACCCTCTTGGCATCTCCGCTGCCGTTGCTTCCGCTCCTCCGCCAGCGCAGCCAGCTCCGGCCTAGGCCGTTGGCCTTGGGGCCGAACGCCTTGGTCACATGCTGGATAGACAGGGCTGTACCGCTATAGCTCGTGCTAACGCTCATGATTCCACCTCCTATAGGGCTGAGCAATCTACTGGCCCCCAACCACAAAGTTGTGGGCCACGGTGGCCCACAGCTCTCGGTCTCTGAGGAGATCATGACTGCGCATGCAACAAAAAAGCCGTGGGCCCGGATCGTAGGAGCCCACGGCTTGTTATGTCAAGCTTACTTAGGGCACACTACGACCACGCGTGACGACAGGGATCAACCCCTGGCGGATGCTTAAGCTGGTGCTCACTGTTACTCCCATGTGTCCCCTACTTCCTTCTCCCTTCAAAATGTGAAGGGAGTATACCACGGCTAACTCAAGATGTCAAAACCCTGTTGGGAATCGGCCGGTGTTGAGCAGAGTGGCGCGAACGGAACGCCAGAGGTGAGGGACCGAGCTGGATCGCGGGCCGGCTATTGCCGTCCGAAAAAGAGGTCCCACCATTGGTCACGGAACGAGGATGGTTCGAGTCCAGCCCGTACCCCTCCGCTGCTACCCAGCGGAGCGGTCGATGGAGGCGCGACGACGACGACCGCCACCTCGTCTTTGCGAGCCCAACCGTTCTCCCGGGCCCACGCTTCCGCGGCCGCAGCCGACTTGACGTATTCCAACTCCGCTTCCAGGCTCGCCTCCTCGTACTCTGCCCGGACAATCTGCTCTTCCAGGAGACGCAGGTCCTCGCGACGTTCAAGGCTAAGACCCACCTTCTGGACAAATCCTGCGCCCAGATAGAGGATCATCGCGCCCATCGCGATGAGCAAGAGATGGCGTAGGGACCAGGCTCTGGGAGCCTTCTTATCTGTCATCGGAGCCTCCACGCCAAGTGTACCTCAGGTCGTGGAAAAAGTCAAACGCTGCATGGAACGCTCTAAATCGGACAAAAAACCCGGTCCAAATGGACCGGGCCCCAATGCCGAAGGTGGGAGTTGAACCCACATGGGCATAAAGCCCACTGCGCCCTGAACGCAGCGCGTCTGCCTGTTCCGCCACTTCGGCGTGCGAGCCATACTTTACCATCACTGACCGGTTTTGTCAAGCGCATCGCCAGTATTGACCATGGTTTCCTCGACCGGCATGTACCAATCCTCCGCGTTTCGAAAGCGGTCACTGTTGTGCAAGAGCGGTGCCAGCTGGACACCTTCCACCTGGCTGTCGACGGCATAGGTGTAGATGGGGTAATAGATCAACAGCGATGGCACTTGCTCGGCAAAGATCTGCTGGAAGGTGTGGTAGAGTTCCAACTGCCGCTCTGCGTCCGTCGTTGAGCGGATCTCTTCCATGATCAGATCGGACTCTTCATGCTGAAACCCGGCAAAGTTCTGCCCTGATTCTGCCTGGGTTGAATGCCACAATGGATACGGATCGGTGTCGGCCGTCAGGTCCACCTCGACCAAGGCCGCGTCGAAATTCCGCGTCCGGACAAAGCGGTTGGCTACCTCGCTAGTGACAGACCTGATCTCCACATCGATACCGATGGTACGCCACTGGCGCGCCATCGACTCGGCCATTTGAGCCATGGGGGGCTCGTCACTGACCAACAACGTGAACGCCAGATCGGCCCCATCTCGATCCCGGATGCGATCTGCATTGGAATCCATCCAGCCCACAGCGTCCAACAACCCAACGGCCCGCTCAGGATCGTAGCCATACTGCCGCGCAGATGGATCGTAGGCCCAACTCATGGGTACGATGGGACTATGAGCAACCTGGCCCTGTCCAGCCAGGATCTCGTCGATTAGCATCTGGCGTTCCAGGCCGTACAGCAGAGCCTGGCGCACCTCCTGCTCCTGGAAAAAGGCCACAGAGTCTCGCACGAGGTTCAAAAAGACAATGCCATAGCCCGCCGTGGGCGCCGAATAGAGCTGCAGGTCCGGTACGCTCACCAGCCGCGATAAGTCATCGAGGGTCGGCGGGTGAAAGGCATGAACCTCGCCTTGCTCATAGTCGGTCAACAGGTTATCCCAGCTGCCATAGAACCAGAATTCAAGGCCATCAAGCTCTGGTTCAGGTCCCCAGTAGCTTGGATTGACGGCCAGGACCACCCTGTCAGGCGCTATGTCTTCGACCTGAAACATGCCGGTTCCGATCGGTTTCTCCGTGGAAAATGGGTGCTGTCCCAGTCCGGAGGCAGGCACATTGCCCACTAGATGAGCGGGCAACAAACCGATGGAGGTATAGTAGAGGAAGGAGGGAAACGGCTCACCCAGGGTAAACCGCACCGTGTAGTCATCGACCTGATACACGGTCACATCGCGCCACAGAGCACTCAGGTTAGGATCGCCTTGATAATCCGGATCCTGGATGGCCTGAACCGTAAAGGCGACGTCATCCGCACTGAATGGCGCCCCATCATGCCAGGTCACACCCCGTCGCAGCCGGAACTCGTAAACCGACCCATCCTCGGTGACATCCCAGTCAAGGGCCAGCGAGGGCGAAATCTGCCCGCTGGCATCCAGGGAGGTCAGGCCCTCGAACACCAGAGCGCTCAGGTCCTGATCGACGGGATTTGCTGGTGCCATTCGCGGTGCAAGGATGGGGTTGATGGCCTCCGAGTAACCTACCACACCTTCCACATAGATCCCGCCTCGCACCAAGACCACCGGGGTAGGCTGCTCGACAGGCACGGTGGAGACGAACTGGAAGAGGACCAGAAAGACGAGGGCAATTCCGAGAGCAGCAAGCCCAGCCTGCCAGATGAAATGTCGAGTCACGCTTTGCCTCTTGGGCGCCACAGAGGGTGTCCCCGTGGGGCACAAGCTCGGAGAACATCCCCCAACGGGCGCGCCGCCAGACTTCTCCTTAGGCAATCAGGACTGCGGCAATAGAAATAAAGAAAAAGGCCACGGCCAGTCCGATGGTGACATTAAAGAGCGTCTTTTCCACACCACGGCGGGTACGATAGACTCCGCCCTCACCGCCAAAGATGCCACCCAGCCCACCCTGGCCCTTGGCCTGAACCAGGATGACCGCGATCAATGCGATCGAGATAATGATCTGAACAATCTGAAGATACGGCAGAAAATCACTCACGACCTTCCTCCAAATCGGGTCCAAAAGCAGTCCTTCCGGTCCCAAATGGACCGGAAAGCTGCTGGATTATACCATGTTCTATCGGGCCACGCAAATGTCTGCCATTCCTTCGGTGCCGGACACGAGACATCACATATCACCGCCTGCCCACATGCGCTTGCCGTCTACAGGCTTTTGAAGTATAATGGGCGGGTATATCCAGGCTGCTTTGGCGGTTCTGGCTTGATTTGGCGCATTTTGCGATCCCGTCATTCCGGGCCGGGTTCCTGACCCGCAGGGACTTGGGAGCAGTTCGCCCAGGCCAGGGGTGCCGGGCGACAACTCACAGAAGAGGGATGCTCAGTGTTCAGTCCATTGAACTTCATCCTCGGATTGTTTTCCCAGGATATCGGGATCGATCTGGGTACCGCCAATACGCTTGTCAATGTCCGCAACAAGGGCATTGTCATCAATGAACCCTCGGTAGTAGCCATCGAAAAGAAAACGAAAAAGGTGCTGGCCATTGGCCTCGACGCCAAAGAGATGGTGGGAAGGACCCCGGCCGGAATCGTTGCTATCCGGCCTCTGCGCGATGGGGTCATCAGTGATTTTGATGTCACTGAACGGATGCTGCACTACTTTATCAAAAAAGTCCACGATCAAACCATCCTGCCTGTTCCCCGGCCCCGGGTGGTCGTGGGTATTCCCTCCGGTGTCACCGAGGTAGAAAAGAGAGCAGTTCACGACGCTACCCTGTCGGCCGGGGCCCGAGACGCGTACCTGATCGAGGAGCCCATGGCAGCGGCCATCGGTGCCAACCTGCCCGTGACCGAGTCGCTGGGCAGCATGATCGTGGACATTGGCGGAGGGACAACCGAGGTGGCAGTCATTGCCCTGGGTGGCATTGTCGTCAGCCGAAGCCTGCGGGTGGCGGGCGATGAGATGGACGACGACATCATCCAGTACGCTCGCCAGAAATACAACCTGCTGATCGGCGAGCGAATGGCCGAGCGGGTCAAGATCACCATTGGCTCGGCTTACCCCCTACCCCAGGAACAAACACTGACCCTCAAGGGCCGGAACCTGATCACAGGTCTCCCTGAATCTATCGAAGTGAGCAGTGTCGAGATCCGTGAGGCCCTGGCCAATGCAGTCAACATTATCGTCGAGACCGTGCGCGATGCGCTCGATGACACCCCTCCCGAGCTCGTCGCCGACCTCATGGAGCAGGGCATTGCACTCGCTGGCGGCGGCGCGCTGCTGCAGGGTTTGGACGAGCGCCTTTCCGAGGAGACCAAGATGCGGGTGTACGTCGCCGACGATCCACTGACGTGCGTTGCCCGTGGCGCCGGCAAAGTCCTGGAGGACCTGGACCGGCTGCACAAGGTGCTGGCCAGCCTGCAGCGGGGCAGCACTGTTCATTCCTAGGTGATCGTGAATCTCCGGCTGCTTGCCGAGGAAGGAGGGTTGATAAGCAGACACGAGGCAGCCCGGTGGGTGGAGGTAGAGCGATGAACCGTGAGCGCCTCCGAAGTCTTGGGCCGATTCTGCTGATAGTGCTCGCCTTTGCCGGCATGGTACTCCACAGCACGGGCCAGCTGCGGTCCCTGGAAGGCCTGTTGATCCGGGCAACAACGCCGTTTCAGGAGCTGTTGACCGGGGCCACGACACAGCTGGGCGAGTTGGCCCAGACCGCACGCGACCTGCGCGACCTCCGGCAACGCAACGAGGAGTTGGCGGCCGAAAACGCCAGGCTGCTCCTGGACAACGTGCGCCTGAGAGAGATCCAGGCAGAAGCGGCTCTTCTGCGAGATCTGCTCAACTTCAAGCAGGCCAACCCAGGCTACGAGGCACGCGGAGCTCGGGTGATAGGCCGGGTGATCGGCCACGACCCCAACAACCTGCAGCGCTTTGTCACCCTTGACGTCGGCCGTGAGGCTGGATTGGCGCCCAACATGCCTGTGACCACAGACCGGGGGTTGGTCGGCCGGATACGCGAGGTCGGAGATGGCTGGTCCAGGGTGCTGCTGATCATTGATACCAAGAGCTCAGTGAACGCCCTGACGCAGAGCACACGGGCCAATGGTTTGATAGAAGGTCAGCCCGATGGCAGCCTCGTGATGCGCAACATCCCTCAGGGCGACGTCGTAAGCGTGGGAGATACTGTCTTTACCTCGGGCCTGGGCGGGAATTTCCCACGACAGCTCCTGATAGGGCAGGTTACCGGAGTCGAACGCAAGGACTTTGAGCTGTACCAGACCGCCACCGTGCAGCCGACCGTTGACTTTGATCACTTGGAAGTTGTGCTGATCATCACTGATTTTGAACCGATCGAGGGAACAGAGGATCTAGACAGCGGGGCCGACCGGCCCTGATGCAACACGAGCCCCCGGCCGGATCACTGGGTGAACTGTGACGATCTATTTGGTCATACCCCTGCTCTTGACCGTAGCGGTAGTACAGACGAGCCTGGTCCCCCATTTTACCCTATGGGGCGTGTTCGCCGACCTGCCGGTTCTATTCGTCGCGAGTTGGGGTTTGCTGGCAGGGTCCAGGGAAGGGACCTTGTGGGGATTCATCGCCGGCGCAGCCATAGATCTGTTTTCGGGGGCGCCCTTTGGTGCAGCCACTTTTTCACTGATGGCTGTTGGCACTCTGGCTGGATTAGGTGAGGCGAACGTCTCCCGCGCACAGTTGGCCTTGCCGCTTGTGACCATATTTCTCGCAACGGTTCTTTACGATCTGTCGTTTCTGTTCATCGTCCGTGTATTCGGTGAACGGGTGGTCTGGCTGGACAGCCTGGTTCGCATTGTGCTGCCTGCAGCCGCACTCAACACGATCTTGACGCCCGTGATCTACGGACCGATGCGCTTTGTGCACAACCGGTTCATCCGAGAGGAGATGGGGTTCTAGCCTTGAGCCAACCAGAATCAACGCCGCCCAGGATCAGGCTCAATATATATCGCGCGCTTCTGTGTGGGGTCTTTCTTATCCTCGTGGTGCAGCTCTGGCGACTGCAGATGATGCAGGGGGAGTACTATCAAGAAGCTGCTGACATCAACCGTTTCCGCCTCGAGGAGATCTCGGCCCCCCGCGGGGTCATTTACGATCGACAGGGCCACCTCCTGGCCCGCAACATGCCCCAATTGGTGGTCTCTGTCATTCCAGCCTATCTCCCCGAAGACGAAGCACAACGGCGTGAGTTACTCTTCCGCCTGGGCGACTTGCTGGATATGCCCATGACCAGCCCTCCCCCGGTGCGGGAGGCGCGAGGCGAGATACTGCCCGCCGTCGAGCCGGAAGCCAAAGGTGGCCCAGGCATCCTTGATATCGTGTCTGAAGCAGAAGCGGCCCCGTACCGTCCTGCACTGGTCAAAGAGGATATACCCCGGGAAGTGGCCATGGTCCTCGAGGAAGAGCACCTCGATTGGCCGGGGATTTTGGTTCAGGCAGAACCGGTGCGCGAATACCTGTATGGCTCGCTTCTATCGCATGCCCTTGGCTACATTGGTCCCATTCCCGAGGAGCAAGCAGATGCCTACGAAGCCGACGGGTATGACCCCAACCGCCATCTGGTTGGACTGACCGGGATCGAGTCGGCTTTCGAGCGTGAACTGCGCGGCCGGGACGGGCAGAAACTCATCGAGGTCGACGTCGCAGGCCGCAAAGTTCGCACAGTTGGCGAGCCCCAGGAGACAGTGCCCGGCTACAACCTGCGCCTGACGATCGACATTAACTTGCAGCAGGCAGTAGAGGATATCCTCCAGCAGCAACTCACCGCACTCCACAAGTCGCAGGCCGTAGCCATCGCGATGAATCCCCAGACCGGGGAGATCCTGACCATGGTCTCCCTGCCCAGTTACGACAACAACGCCTTCACCGGCGGCATCTCCACAGAGGCTTTGCAGGCGCTCCAGGAAAACCTTGATCGGCCTCTGGTGAATCACGGCATCTCGGGCCAGTTTCCCCCGGGTTCTACATTCAAGATCGTTGTCGCCTCGGGGGCATTGGAGGAACGGGTCATCTCCGAAACGACCCACCTCTACTGTGGCGGCATCCTGTGGCTGCCCAATCGCTTCTACCCAGAGGATCCCAGCCTGGCACAGCCATTCTACTGCTGGATCTATCATGGTTACCACGGCCGCCACGGTTCTCTCAGCATCGTCTCGGCGCTGGGGCGGTCCTGTGACATCTTTTTCTACCAGGCGGGTGGAGGCTACCGCAACCAGTTCCGGGGGTTAGGCGAGGAAAGGCTGGCTTACTACGCCGAGCTACTCGGCTTTGGGAGTCGTTCCGGCATCGACCTGCCCGGCGAGACAGCAGGCCTGGTCCCCACTACCAAGTGGAAGCGGGTCAACTACAGCGAGTCATGGGTTACGGGCGACACCTACAACATGGCGATTGGGCAGGGTTTCGTGTTGGCCACACCACTGCAGGTCTTGAACGCGGCTGCGACGATCGCCAACGGGGGCACCCTATATCGCCCACAGCTTGTCTATGATGTTCAGGACGAGGACGGTAACACGGTCCGAGCCTTTGTCCCGGACGTCATCCGCCAGGTCCCGGTATCGGCCGAGAATCTAGCCCTTGTCCGCCAAGGAATGCGCAGCGCGGTCGCGGGGTCCGGTGCCACGGCCTGGGCGGCGACCGTCCCGGGGGTCAGCGTCGCCGGGAAGACAGGCACCTCCGAGTTCTTTATCGACCGCAACAAAGACGGCCTTCCCGACCGTGATAGAGAAGGGAACCTGCCAACACATGCGTGGTTCACCGCGTTTGCGCCATACGAGGATCCAGAGATCGCGCTAGTCGTCTTTATCTTTGGTGGTGGTGAGGGTTCCGGGGCAGCTGTGCCTGTGGCACGCGAGATCCTTAGTTACTACTTCAGCCAGGTCCAGGGACAGAGTGTGCCATGAGTGCCAAGCCTGCGCAGCGGCGCTCCACCCCCTGGTTTCTCTGGTCCGTTCTCCTTGTCTTTGCGGCTGCGATCGTGGCGGCGGGCATCCTGGTGGCCTTGGTGTGGGAGCAAGCCGTGCAGATCCGCAGCCTGCGAGGTGAATTGGATGATCTGCAGAGAGACCATCAGCGCCTAGCGGGCACCGCTGCCGCCTTGGAAGAGCGATTGGCTGTCGTAGAAACGAGCAGCCCTGCAGAACAACTTGCCTCGGTGCAGCAAGCATTGGAGGCATCGGGCAATCTGCAGGATCATGAGGAGTTACGATCCGGGTTGGCGCAGGTCCAGAGCCAGGTGGACAGCCTGCAGACTATGCTCGACAGCTTGAGCCCACAGACAGACTCACAGGGTTCGGTCGTGGGCCCACAGCCAGATACCCTGCCGCCGCAGGTACGGCTGGACGTTGCCCGCCAGAAACAGGCGCACAATCTGAGCTGTGAATCGTCGGCAGCCTCTATGGCCGCCCAATATCATCAGGTTTCGCTGAGCGAGGCCGACGTCCTGGCGGCCTTGCCACAAAACGAGAACCCATACCTTGGTTTCCGCGGGAACGTCGATGGCCCAACTGGAGGCACCGCAGATTATGGTGTATACGCTGGTCCTGTGCAGCAGATCCTGAACAAGGCGGGACTGCGGGCGACGCCCATTGAGGGAGGGCTCGCGGCGATCCGGGCCGCACTGGCCCGTGGCAACCCGGTCATTGCCTGGATCACCTACAACTGCCAGGTGGGCACGCCTGTCACACAGGTGATTGGGGGCCAGACAGTAACCCTGGTCCCGTACCAGCATGTGGTTGTATTGACTGGCTACAACCAGGACGGCATGTGGGCCAACGATCCATGGGATGGGCAGGAGGACTTCTACTCGAATAGCGACCTCCGGCGTGCCATGGCTTATTTCGATAACATGGCCCTCGAGGTGGCAGCACCCTGAATGGGAGTTAGTCCATTGACTGAGCAGAGAGCAGAGAACGAGCACGAGAGCCAGGTCGAACGAGTGACCATCAAGGGTACTAGCGATGGCCTGACCATCACCCTTGGGGACGGTCCGCTCTTCGAAGTCCTGGAGGAGATGGAATCACGCCTCAGTGCCAAGGCCTCCTTTTTCCGGGGAGGGCGGGTCGGGCTGCGCGTTGCTGATCGCCCCCTGTCTTCTGAGCAACTGCGCTCCATAGGCAACCGGCTCGAAGGATTGGGCGTAAGCCTCTGGGCAGTCGAAGGCGAGCACCCGACGACCCATTCAGCGGCGGAGGAGCTGGGTCTGGAGGTCTCACTGCACGTGCCGGCACCGCCACCGCCTCGTGGTCCGGATCATATACCGCGCGAGGAGATGTCCGGCCTCGTCGTACGCCGCACCCTTCGCTCCGGGCAGGCCATCCACCACGCCGGCCACGTAGTCCTGATCGGCGACGTGAATCCCGGTGCAGAGGTGGTAGCTGGGGGCGACATCATTATTTGGGGCAAGCTGCGGGGCATCGTGCATGCAGGTGCTATGGGAGATGAGACAGCTTTGGTCTGCGCGCTGCAACTGTCGCCGAGCCAGATCCGTATCAGCTCTCTCATAGCACGGCCTCCGGATCGGGGCAGACAACCCAAGGTGCCGGAGATGGCCCATGTGCAGGATGGTCAAATCATTGTGGAACGCTGGGACAAAACGCGATAGGAGCTGGACATGAGCGCAAGAGTCGTTACCATTACCTCAGGCAAGGGCGGCGTCGGCAAGACGACCACCACAGCCAATCTGGGCGTGGCCCTGGCCATGCTCAGCCAACGCGTCGTCACTATAGACGCAGACATAGGTCTACGCAACCTGGACGTAGTCATGGGGCTGGAAAACCGCATCGTCTACGACCTGGTTGACGCCATCGAAGGCCACTGTCGCCTGCGCCAGGCCCTTATCCGCGACAGGCGCCTCTCCGAGCTGTACCTGCTGCCGGCAGCCCAGAAGCGCGACAAGTCAGCCGTCACCCCCGACCAGATGATCGAGGTCTGTGACCAATTGCGTCACGAGTTCGATTTCATCCTGATCGACTCGCCGGCCGGTATCGAACAGGGCTATCGGAACGCCGTGGCCCCCGCCGACAGGGTGGCCATTGTGACCACACCCGAGGTTTCGGCCGTGCGCGACGCCGACCGCATTGTGGGCCTCGTAGAGGCCGAAGGCAAGGGACCGGCTTCCCTGATCATTAACCGGCTCAATCCGGACATGGTCCGCCGCGGCGATATGCTCAGCACACACGATGTGGTCGAATTGCTGGCCATCGACCTCTTGGGCATCGTCCCCGAAGACAAAGAGATCATCGTGTCTACGAACCGTGGCATGCCCGTGGCACTCGACGGCAAGACGCCTTCTGGCCAGGCCTTCCGGAACATCGCCGGCCGGCTACTTGGGCAGGACATCCCCTTTATGGCCCTACAGGAGCCCCTGGGGGTCTTTGAGCGACTGGCCCGGTTCATCCGAGGCTAAGAGCAGCCAACCACCTGTTGTGGAGGAGGTACTATGGGTTTTCTGGATCGATTGTTAGGACGCCGCGATGCATCCAGCCGCGAAGTGGCCAAAGACCGCCTGGTCATGGTGCTCGTGCACGATCGGGCCAAGCTTTCCCCGGGCATGCTTGAACAGATGAAGGACGAGATGATCAGTGTCATCTCGCGTTACATCCAGATCGAGGCCGACGGCGTGCAAGTGTCCTTCACCCAGGAGGGGCGCGAAAGCCGCCTGGTGGCGAATATCCCGGTGGTCGGCCCTGCGACCCGGACATCCTCGCGGTGAGGAGTTAGTCCTCCGGACGAGACACGATGACACGACGTTCCTGGCGCAACTTTGACTATTTGTTGCTTGTCGCCCTGTTCATCCTATCCGCCTATGGCGTGATCATGATCTACAGTGCGACCATCAACACATTGGGCCTGGGGGATCCAGTCCAACGGCAGATCATCTATGTCGTGGCAGGCATCGGCCTGTTGTTGGTCACCGCCTCAATCGACTATCGTCTGCTGGAATTCCTGCAGCATCCCATGCGGCTGCTGCCTCCCTTGCTCCTGGCCTTGGTCAGTGTCGGGCTGACCATCACCGGCCGTCTGCAATCGGTGGAAGGTGGAGTGCCTCCCACCCTGGAGACCTTCCGAGCCGACATCCCGGTCATGGCCTTCGGGATCCTGCTGGTGCTTGCCGTGTTTGCCCTGGACAGGCTTTGGATCGAAAAATTGGACCTGGCACTGACCCGAGGCTTGCTGAGTATGGGCTTCATCCTGGCGGCGGGCGTGGCCTATGTACTGGTAAGCCGATCCACAGCCCTTTCGACGCCAGAGCTCGAGCCTCTTTTGATGGCCATTGGCCTGGCAGCGGTTTATCTCCTGGACTGTCTCACCCTGCGCTTTGCGGACACCTTGCGAAACCCTCTCTACGTCCTTGTGCTAGGTTTGCTCGGCATTGTTTTCCTGATTGGCCAGATCTCTGGCGGTTCCCAACGCTGGCTGGCGGCAGGTGCTGTGCAGCCCTCGGAGCTATCCAAAGTCCTCATGATCATCGTCCTGGCCAAGTTCCTGGCCGATCGTGAGGACGACGACAGCCACCTGAAGACCATTGTGACCTCCTTAGGCATCATCGGTCTGCCCATGCTGCTGATCTATTTGCAGCCTGACTTGGGAACAGCCCTGGCGCTCGGCGCCATCTGGCTATCCATGATCTGGCTGGCAGGCATCCGCTCTCGCTACCTGGTGCTCCTGGGAGCTGGCGGCATTGCCGCGTTGCCCATCATCTGGCTGAACCTGGAAGACTATATGCGGGAGCGCCTAATGCTCTTTGTTAACCCCGCTGGAGATCCTGACTCCTATTTCAATGTCCACCAGGCATTGGTCAGCATTGGCTCGGGAGGGTGGACGGGCAAGGGCCTGACCCATGGCACGCAGAGCCAGCTGCATTTCCTCCGGGTGCGGCACACCGACTTTATCTTTGCTGTGACCGCCGAGGAATTGGGCTTTTTGGGTGCATTGCTCATGATTGCCCTGCTCTTCTTCCTGCTATGGAGGATCCTGCGCATCGCCGAGCATTCGCGGGACAGGTTCGGCCGGCTCATCGCGGCCGGTATGGCTGGCCTGATCTTCTTCCAGGGCATCATCAACATCGGCATGAACCTGGGCCTGATGCCCGTGACCGGCATCCCCCTCCCTTTTGTCAGCTATGGTGGCAGCTCGTTTCTGACATTGATGTTGGGCATTGGTCTTGTAGAGAGCGTCGCCATGCGCCATAAGAAGCTCGAGTTTGACTGATCCTCACCCCACCGGCAACGTCGTAGGACACCGCCCCAATCCTGAACGCTATCGGCCCCGCCGTGACCACAGCCCGGAACTGGGTAGCGAGCCCCAATGACGGAGGGGAGAATGCCCATGAGTGACCGCGCCAACCAGGTGCCGTGGCCGCCTGCCCCAGAGTACAGCGTGCGGCTGGCACAAAGCACCGACATTGACCGGCTGGTAGAACTGCTATTGGCCCTCCAGGGTCACATAGAAGGATCAAACCCTACGCTCTGGCAGATGACGGCGGAGGCCCGCGCTAACCTGCGCGGGCAGGTGGTCTCCAGGCTCAGCGCCGAGAATGGTTGTGCCGTCGTCGCAGCCCACAGCCAGGCAGGTCTCGTCGGGATGGCATTCGGCCGCGTCGTGACCAACCACCGCTACCGGCCCTCTCGCGCCGGCCTCATTGATCAACTTTACGTAGACCCAGGCCACCGCCGCAGGGGTATTGGCCAGCGCCTGGTGAGCGAGCTGTGCGGCTTCTTTGCCAGGCAAGGGGTGGACGACCTCTCCCTGCGCTACGTGGTCGGCAATGCGGAGGCGGCGGCCTTCTGGACGGCACTTGGCTTTGAGCCCCGCATCGTCACGGCAGGCGCCAGCCGCCGGCAAGTCGAGGCAATCTTGGTTCCAGACGGCTAGCCCCGGGATTGCCAAGCGCTTCGATTGTGGTATACT
>JAMJFU010000002.1 GCA_023544525.1 Anaerolineae bacterium
AACTGCCCCCGCGGCGTCGGCGTTTCGTAGAAGCGTTGGGGCACGTCCTCTGTATCGGCCTCAAAGCCCAGGCGCTCACGCAGGCGGATCCGCTGCCAGTAGACGCGCTGGCCCAGGGCTTGCAGCTCCTCCACGCTACGCGGGATGCCGACGCTCTCCAGTGCGCGGCTGATCGTCTCCAGGTCATAGACGCCGCGGGCAAAGAGGCAGATGGCGACGCTGGTCTGGACGATGCGCTCCGCCTCGTCGGCGATGATGCGGTCGATGATACCCTCGTCGGTGTAGGGATCCAGCTTCTGGTCGATGCTGTAGCCTGCGTTGTCTAGGTGGGAGTGCCGGGCACCCAGCAGGTGTCCCAGGACGTGGGCGTAGCCGGTCCAATAGCCGGCGATGCCCTGCCCGCCAACGGCGGCGACAAACTCCTCGCCGCCAAAGTGGCGGGCCGCGGGTACTTCGCCCTGGCCCAGCCAATGCCCGACCTCCGAGTCGCCGGAGACGATGGCTTCTACCGCCTGGGCATAGCGCCCGGCGTCCCCCCAGCGAAGGTCGATGCCCCCAAACTGCTCGGGCCGTATCACCCCCCGTTCCGTGGCCTCGGTGGCCCAGGCCAGCGCCGTGCCGCAGGAAATGATGTCCATCCCGGCCTTGTCAATGTCCTCGATGAGGCGCAGGACGTCACCCCGGTCGCCGACGCCGAGCAGGGAGCCAACGGCATAGATCAGTTCGTGGTCGTAGGGCACCAGGGTGTGTTCGTACTCCCAGCCGGGGGCAAAAGGGCGGCGATATAGGGCCACGTGGATGCAGCCTATCTGGCAGCCGGCACAGGCTCGCTTCATGATCAGCTCGCCGTCGGCAAAGGCCTCGCCGCTTATCTCGGCTGCCTCGCTAAAATAGCCCTGGCGCACATTGAAGCTGGGCAACGCACCCAGCTCGTTCAGGGGCACCACGTTGACCGGCGTGCCCAACTCGTGGTACTTTTTCATGGCGTCGGTATGCAGGACCCGGTCAAAGACCCCGCTATAGGTCTTTTTGTACGCGCGATGGTTCTCGGGCAGGTCGATGTGCTGCCGGCCGATGACGGCAATGGCCTTGAGGTTCTTGCTGCCAAAGAGGGCGCCCAGGCCCAACCGCCCGAAATGGCGGAAGGTATCGACGTTGACGTTGGCATAACGGATGCCCCGCTCACCGGCCGGCCCAATGCGGATGATGGAGCGGTGGCCCGCCCCCTCGATCCGGTCGCGGATCACCCGGCCCGTCTCGATGGTGTTCATGCCGGCCAGGGGCTGGGCGGGTCGGATCTCGACCTGCTCACCATCGATGACCAGGTAGACGGGGTGCCGCGCAGCACCGGTGACGACCAGGGCATCGTAGCCAGCGTAGCGCAGCGACGAGGCAAAATTCCCCCCTGCGTGGCTCTCACCATACTCGCCCGTCAAGGGTGAGCGGAAGGTGGCAGCGGTTTTGGTCACAACGGGAAAGATGGTGGTCAGCGGTCCGATGGCAAAAATGATGGGCTGGGCCGGGTCCAGGGCATCGGCGTCGTTGTGGACCAGTTCGTCCAGCAGCTTGACCGCCACCCCCGTTCCGCCCAGGTAATCGCGGAACAGGTCCTCCCGGTCCTCGACCCGGCTCTCGCCCGTGGTCAGGTCCACGTGCAGAATTCTGATTACGTTGTTATTGAGCATGCGTGTGCTATTCTCCATCTATGGGTTACACAGAGAGGCACGGAGCATACACAGAGGTTCACAGAGGATTCTAAGGTCTTCTCTGTGAGCCTCTGCGCCTTCTCTGTGTATCTCTGGGTAACCATACCCTGTCCTCGTGCTACCTACTCCGCACTCACTTCAACCATCTCCAGGCAGTCGTGAGGGCAAAAGCGCACGCACTGCCCGCAAAAGACACAAACGATGGGCTTGTCCTCTTCCTCGTCCCAGCCGATCACCTGCACCGGGCAAGCCTCGACGCATTTGTGGCAACTGATGCATTCGGCCTTGCGATAGACCATGCCCCGGCCGCCGGCACGCGGCGTGAGGGCGTCGGTGGGGCAGGCTTCGACGCAGGGCACCGGCTCGGCGCAGGCGGTGCAAATGTTGGCCACCATGCGGCCCATGACGCCGCCCCGGCTCCGGATCTGGATGGCACTCTTGTGAGGTGAGTAGCTGTTGTATATCATGCGTGCACAGGCCAGCATGCACGAGTCACAGGCAATGCAGCGCGCCATGCGAGGCGCGCTCAGGATCTTGGGCATTGCTTTCCTCTTTCCTAGACACTGCGCCGAGGCAGCCATTCTTCAGGAAGAGCGATTCCTGTTCAGGAGATGATGTTGGGATCGACGGCGTACCACCACCAATTGTTGGCGATGCTGGAGGTGTCTCCCGGTGCCTTGGGCAGATGCTCCAGCCACCACCGATGATGGGCGCGGATCTCACCATTCCCCCATTCCTGGCAGTTGACCTGGCGGATGATCCCCTGGAATGTGGGAAAGTTCAACCAATCATCGCAGTTGCTGGACACAAAGGCGGGATTTCCCCAGTCATAGTCGCCCCGGCTGTTTGGTGCAAAGTGCACGTTGCCGCAGTTGGCTTGTCCTGGGGCGATCATGTCGTACAGCGTAAAGCGTCTCCAGAGATTGTGCTCGGGGTCGTCCCCGAAATTACGCCACACCCGGCTCAGGTGGGACTCGATGCGATGTCCAAAGCTCTCCAGCATCTCGCCCACGCCCCGCTCAAAGTTAAAGCCCATGATCACAAAACGGCGCGAGACATCCTCCCGTTCCATCGGGGGAGCGTTGCACCAGAAGGCGCCCGGGCCCACCATGCGCGATTCATAGAAGCCGGCAAAGGGTGAGGCAAGGAGCCAGACCTCGTCGATCCGGCCCAGCTCGACCCTGGCCGGGATATCGAAACTGGCCAGGATGGCCTCATAGTCAACGGCATCGGGGTCATGCCAACCCGAACCGCTGTGCCAGCAACGGAGGTAGGTGTCAGGATCGTAGCGAAAGCCGTCCACTTTGACCGGCCAGTCCGCGACCTCGATGCGCTCGGCGATCTGATAATCGATCCAGCCACCGCTGCACTCCCTCAGGTCGGCGATGTAGGCGTTGCACAGCTGGTCGGGATCGTTCCAGCCTAACACCTGAGTAAGCTTGCGGTTGCCTTGGGAGCGGATGACGGGGTTGTAGATGATCAGCAGAACCCGCGGCTGGAGAGACCCGGGTAGATCGTCCACGTCCACCGGTTCGGGGGCAGGCCTATCTCCCGGAGAGCCTGCCAAGAGCCGTGAGAGTTGCGCCCAGAGTTCTTGCCACAAGTTCTTGAATTCGCTTTGGAAACTCATACTCGCACCTCCGCAGATACGATGGCCGGGTCTCATTACCCGTGTCAATGGCGAGCAGGTTGGCGCCTGAGAGGATTATACCACTGCGTGATGTGCGGCGCAACCCAGGCGGGCCCGGGCCGCGGCAGGGCCCGCGTGCCCCAACAAAAAAGCCTCTGGCAGGTTTGCGTACCTGCCAGGGGCTGACTTGTGCCTGGTGCGCGGCGCCTAGTAGGAGGCTTCGCGCTCCTGCACCAGCTCGGGCGAGATGGGGGCATAGTGGTCAAACTCCATGACAAAGGTGCCCCGGCCTTGCGTGCGGGAGCGCAGCGTGGTCGCATAGCCGAACATCAAGGCCAGGGGTACGTCGGCCTGGATCGATTGGCCGCTGCCATTGCGGCTGTCGATGCCGGTGATGCTGGCCTGGCGCGAGCTCAGGTCGCCTATCACATCTCCGGTATAGTCGTCCGGTGTCACCACCTCGACGTGCATGATCGGCTCCAACATTACGGGGCCCGCCTTGGACACCGCCTGGCGCAGGGCCATTGAGGCTGCTGTGCGGAAGGCCATGTCCGACGAGTCCACGTCGTGAGCCTTGCCATCGACGAGGGCGACTTTGAGGTCGACCATCGGATGATCGCCCAACACGCCCTTGGTCATTGCATCGCGGATGCCGGCTTCGATGGCAGAGACGAACTGGCGGGGCACGGCGCCACCGACGACCTTGTTCTCAAAGACAAAGCCTTCGCCGGAAGGCAGCGGCTCTACCTCGATCTCGACGACCGCGAACTGGCCTCGACCACCGGACTGCTTGACCAGCCGGGCCTCGGCCGACGATGGCCGGGTGATGGTCTCATAGTAGGCCACCTGGGGGCGTCCCACGTTGGTGCCCACGCCGAATTCGCGGCGCAGACGCTCCAATACGACCTCCAGGTGCAACTCGCCCATGCCCGACAGCACTGTCTGGCCCAGGCGGTCGTCCTGGCGGATCTGCAGGGTAGGGTCCTCCTCCAAGAGGCGGTGCAACGCTTCGCCGAGCTTATCCTGGTCGGCCTTGGTGCGGGGCTCAATCGCCAGCTCGATGACAGGTGCCGGGAACGTGATCTGTTCCAAGACCACCGGCCGCTGCTCGTCGCACAGGGTGTCGCCGGTGGTGGTCGCCTTCAGGCCGAGCACGGCCCCGATGTCGCCCGCCCGGATCTCATCCACCTCTTCGCGCCGGTCGGCGTGCATGCGGACCAGGCGCCCGATCCTCTCGCGTTCTCGGGAAGCCGGATTCAACAGCGTTTCGCCGCGCTTGACGACGCCCGAGTAGACGCGGAAGTAGCTAAGCCGGCCCATATAGGGGTCGGTGCTGACCTTAAAGATCAGTGCGGCGGTCGGCGCCTCTGGATCGGCCGGGCAGGCCACCTGCTCACCGGTTTCGGGATCAGTAGCGGGCATGGGCGGGACGTCTGTGGGCGACGGCAAGTAGGCGACCACGGCATCCAGAAGTAGCTGCACACCCTTGTTGCGCAGGGCAGTTCCAGCCAGAACGGGCACGATCTCCCCGGCGAGGGTCGCGCGACGCAGGACGTCGCGCAGCATCTCGGGCGACGGGTCTTCGCCCTCCAGGTAGCGCTCGGCTAGCTCGAGGCTGCCTTCCACCTCCAGCTCTGCGAGCGTCTCGATCAGCTCTGTGCGGCGGCGAGATACTTCGGCTTGATACTCCTGGGGCACGTCTGCCACCGTCGGCTGGGTGTGATCCTCTCCGCAGAAGAGGATGGCCTTATCTTCGAGCAAATCCACGATGCCGCAGAAATCACTCTCTTTGCCCAGGGGCATCTGCACGGCCACCGGCTTTGCGCCGAGCCGCTTGCGGATGCTTTCGATGGTTCGCCAGTAGTCGGCGCCGATGCGGTCCAGCTTGTTGACAAAGCAGATGCGCGGCACATTGTAGCGGTCCGCCTGGCGCCAGACCGTTTCCGACTGGGGCTCGACCCCCGCCACGCCGTCAAAGATGACGACACCACCGTCGAGGACGCGCAGACTGCGCTGCACCTCGGCGGTAAAGTCGATGTGGCCCGGCGTATCGATGATGTTGATCTGGTGGTCACGCCATTCCGTCGAAATGGCCGCCGACTGGATCGTGATCCCCCGCTCGCGCTCCTGGTCCATGAAATCGGTCACCGTGGTGCCCTCGTCGACGTTGCCCAGGCGGTGAGTGCGCCCGCTGTAGAACAGCACGCGCTCGGTCACCGTCGTCTTGCCAGCGTCGATGTGGGCAATGATGCCGATGTTTCTTATTCTATCTAGTTTTCCGTTTTTGACCTTCGCCATCTCAAAACTCCCTCGGACAACCCCACTGCCATGCAGGCATAAAGATAGGCGGCTCATCGATCTGCGCATAACTGCAACTCTGCAGTGATGAGGCCGCCCGCAAGGTCGTCCTTCATGCACAACTTGCGCCGGGTTCTATGACCCGGCGCAGCATTATTCTAGCACAATCCACGCCAAAGTCAAAATCATGACAAGCCTGCGGCGGGGGTATTCCCGGATGCACTCCGGTCCGCGGCGCTGCAGCTGGCCCGGCCAGGCCGCCCAGAGGCTTTCGCTCCCCAGTTCTGGCAAAATGAAAGGGGCTGAGGGAATCCCCATCAGCCCCTGAGTGCTCGTTCTTACGCGCAGGACGCTACTTCTCGCCCGCACCCCTGACCTTGATCACCTTGGGCCGGACCTCTTCGGCCTTGGGGATGGTGAGCGTAAGCACGCCGTTCTCAAATACTGCCTCGGCGTCCTCGGGCTTGATCGGGGTATTCAGGGTCAAAGTCCGGCTGAAGGGACCATGCCGCCGCTCTTGGATGACATAGTCAACGTTCTCCAGCGGTGCCGGCGTGGTGCCCCGGATGGTCAGCGTCTCACCCTCGATGGTGATCTCTACATCCTCCGCTGCCAGGCCTGGCACGGAAGCCTTGATCACCAATTCATCGGGCGTGGCATAGGCGTCAATGGCCAGGAGATCGGTCTGCTGGCTGCGGCGCCAATCGTAGCCGCGCCGGCCATAGGCCTCGTCAAATAGCCTGTCCATCGCCTGCTGCATCGTCACCAGGTTGTTCATCGGATCCCAGATGTTTCGTCGAGCCATGTTCTATCTCCTCTCCCTGAGCTCTTTGGTTTGGTATAGGGACCGGGAGCGGGACCTCTGTCCCCACTCCCAGCCAGGGCAGGAACCTATTCCTGCTTGCTCGTGACCTTGATGCTCTTGGGCTTGACTTCTTCGGTCTTGGGGAAGGTCAGCTTCAAGATGCCATCGCTGTAATCTGCTTCGGCCTTGTCTGCCTCCAGGCCTCCCGGCAGGGTGACAGAGCGGCAGTAGGAGCCAAACCGGCGCTCGCGCCGCAGATAGTTCTCTCGCTTGACCTCTTCCTCTTCCTTGGTCTCGGCCCGTACGGTGAGGGTGTCACCCGTCACCGAGATGTCAATATCGTCGGCCTTGACACCAGGGATGGCCGTCTTGACAATCACGCTCTCGTCGGTCTCGTACATGTCGACAGACAGCGAGCCTTCGCTCCAACCAAAGGGCACGGGCGGGCGGAAGCCACTCTCTTCGAACATGCGGTCCATCGCGTCCCTTAAGGACACCATATCACGGAAGGGTTCCCATCGAACAATGCTTGCCATTTTACTACCTCCTTAGCCTTTCAGGATCGTACTCCGAATTCTGGTTCGATTGTAGGCGGGCAGTGTTAGATCTACATTGGAGAAACGTTAGAGATCTATTAGACTTTCTTCGTAGTGGCCGGTTCTTGTCGGCAGGCAAAGGACGTGATAGAATGGTCCGCGCTGAGGACGAGCATGCTCGGCCGAGAAAGGGCAGAAGTGAATCGAGGCGTGGAGCTGTTCTTGCGCACGATCGTGGCGCGAGCCTACCCCCGGGTCATCGGAGCCAACCGGGAGAAGAGCTGGATATTCTTCGAGACACTGCTGCCACTGCTGTCGGTGGCAGCCTACGTCTTTTTCTACCGGGCCATCCAGGCACCGGAGGAATACATTGGCCTGGTGGTGGTCGGTGGAGCGATGACGGCCTATTGGCTGAACGTCCTGTGGTCGATGAGCGCCCAGCTCTATTGGGACAAGGACGCGGGGAACCTGACGCTCTATATCGCCGCGCCCAGTTCGCTCATGGCCATCCTCCTGGGTATGGCTGTAGGTGGGCTGTTCATGACAACTACGCGGGCGGTGGCGATCATTGCCGCGGGTTGGCTCCTGTTCGGGGTGCAGTTCTCGCTGCAGTACTGGGCCTTGTTGCTGCTGACATTCATCATCACCATGGCTGCGCTCTATGGCCTGGGCATGGTCTTTGCCTCGGTATTCCTGCTCTGGGGCCGCGAAGCGTGGCACATCTCCAACCTGCTCCAGGAGCCGATCTACCTGGCCTCGGGCTTTTACTTTCCGGTCAAAGCGCTCGGTTTCTGGGTGGCTTCCGCTGCTTCGCTCATCCCGCTTACCCTGGGCCTGGATGCCATGCGCCAGCTCCTCTTCCCTACCGGCCCCACGCTGGGATTCCTGGACGTACAGCTCGAGATCGGTATCCTTGTGGGCCTGGCGTTGATCTTTGTCACGGCCAGCAAGTTCGCCCTGGACTATATGGAGGGCCGGGCGAAGCAAGAGGGCCGTCTGACGGAGAGGAGGCGGTAAATGCGTGAGGCCCTGCGCAGCTTCCGCGTGGCTACCTGGCTGGGCTGGCAGATCGAGTCCAACTGGACCGACCCTTTCCTGTTTTTCGTCTATTCCATCGTCAAGCCGGTTGCCAGTGTGATGATCCTGGTGATCATGTACTGGGTGATCACCCGCACCGACACGACCAGCCCCTACTTTGCCTACATGTACCTGGGCAACGCCGCCTATATCTATGTGGGTAGCATCCTGGTAGGCGTCAGTTGGGCCGTGATCGACGATCGGGAGCATTACCAGACACTGAAATACATCTATGTCTCGCCGATCAAGTTCTACTTCTACCTGCTTGGGCGGGGAATGGCCCGCTTTCTCACCGGCAGCCTGTCGGTGGCGATCACCATGGGCTTTGGCCTGTTGGTGCTCGGGCTGCCGATCGGGCTGGGAGCTATCCACTGGCCATACTTGGGCGCCTCGATGGTTTTGGGCCTGGCCAGCCTGGCGGTCCTGGGTCTGCTCCTGGGCGCAGCGACGTTGCAGATGGCCCGCCACTACTGGAGCGTGGGCGAGTCGGTTGCGGGGGCGCTCTACTTGATGTGCGGTGCTATCTTTCCCCTGGATGTGCTGCCGGCCTGGCTGCGGCCATTGGGTTTTGCGCTGCCGTTGACTTACTGGCTCGAATCCCTGCGCCGGGCTGTGTTGGGCGCAGAGGCGAGCCGGGCCATCAGCCCCAGCCTGGCCGGGCTAAGCGACGGGCAGTTGTTGCTTATCCTGCTGGTCGCGACACTGATCAGCAGCGTGATGTCGATCTACTTCTTCCGCTGGTCCGAGCACCGCGCGCGGGAGAAAGGGCTGATCGACATGACCACGCACTACTAGGGCCGGGCGAGGGTCGAGCTTGGCCGGCCCCAGCACAGCCCAAACTTTGAGGAGAGGAAGGCGATGATTGCGATTATCAACGGTAGAGTGCTGACCATCACCCAGGGAACCTTTGATCCTGGCATGGTCCTGGTGGAAGGTGGGCGCATTGTGGCCGTTGGGGAGGACCTCGTCCTGCCGGAGGATGCCGAGATCTATGACGCCAACGGCAAGGTGGTCATGCCTGGGCTGATCGACGCCCACTGCCACGTGGGCCTGTGGCCGGAGGGGCTTGGCTGGGAACATTCGGATGGCAATGAGATGACCGACCCCATCACGCCCCACCTGCGAGCGTTGGACGCTTTGCACCCCGAGGACCCGGCCTGGAAGGAGCTGGCGGAGGCTGGGGTGACGACGGTGCTCACCGGCCCGGGCAGTGGTAACCTGATCGGCGGCCAGTGGGTCTGCGTCAAGACGGCACCCAGGTCCAACGTCCAGGATATGCTGCTGCTGGAGCCAGCAGGCATGAAGATGGCCCTGGGCGAGAATCCCAAGCGGGTCTACGGCACCCAGAAAAAGGCCCCTTCGACGCGGATGGGCAACGCGGCTGCCCTCAGGGCTGCGCTGGTCGATGCCCAGAACTACCTGGAGAAATGGCGGCGTTACGAGGAAAGCCAGGCCCGCTACCTGGCCAAGCGCGAGGCGGGTGAGGACGATGCTGAGCCTCCGCAGCAGCCAGAAAGGGATCTGAAGCTCGAGGCCCTGGGCAAGGTCCTGCGCCACGAGATGAAGGCCCGCGTCCACGCCCACCGCGCGGACGACATGCTGACCGCCATCCGCATCGCCGAAGAGTTCAACCTGGATCTGACCCTGGAGCACGCCACGGAAGGCTACAAAATCGCCGGCCTGCTGGCGGACAAGGGCATCCCGGTGACGGCCGGCCCTATCCTCTTTTCCCGGGCAAAGGCCGAGCTGAAGGAGATGACGCCCAGGAACCCGGCGCTGATGGCCCAGGCGGGTGTCAAGCTAGCGATCCAGACCGACGAGATGTCGGCGGTCAAGTACCTGACCATCAACGCCGCCCTGGCCGTGCGGGAGGGCTTACCCGAGGACGAGGCGCTCAAGGCCATCACCATCCATCCGGCGGAGATCATTGGCGTGGAGGACCGGATTGGCAGCCTGGAGGCCGGCAAGGATGCTGACGTCGTCGTCTTTAGCGGCCATCCCCTCGACTATCGCACAGTCGCCGACCTGGTCTTGATCGACGGGCAGGTCGTATACCAACGAGCCACAGAACCTGCCTAGCCGGATGGATGGCTGTAGCAGAAGACGCGTACAGGGATGCTGGATGAGGCTGACCAGGAGCGTGGGCTCCCAGCGGCAGGCAGGGCGGGTACGGAGCATGGTGGCCCAGCCCATGGCCTTGCGGAGGGAGGGCGGACCAGCGTGACCCGGGTCACCCCCTTTGTCAAATGGGCCGGTGGCAAGGGCCAGCTCCTGGCGCAGTTCGAGGCCCATCTCCCCGTCCGGTTTGAGGCCTATGTGGAGCCCTTTGTCGGGGGCGGCGCCTTGTTTTTTCACCTCTACAACCAAGGCCTGCTGGATGGCAAACGGGCCGTGCTCATCGACCAACTTGAGGAGCTGATCAACTGCTATCGCGTGGTCCAGGGTCAGGTCGAGGAATTGATCGCCGAGCTGCAACGACACGAGCCATACAAGACCGACGCGGACCATTACTACACGGTGCGTGCCTGGGATCGCCGTCCTGACTATGCCCAGCGCAGCGACGTGGAACGGGCAGCCAGGTTCATCTTTTTGAACCGGACCTGCTACAATGGCCTATACCGGGTGAACCGGCGGGGGCAGTTCAACGTCCCCTTTGGACGCTACCGCAATCCAAAGGTCTGCGATGTCCAGAACCTGCAGGCAGCCAGCCGGGCCCTGCAGGACGTCACCCTCATCGTGGGCGATTTTGACCGTTGCCTGGAAGTGGCCACCGGGGCTGACCTGGTGTACCTGGACCCGCCCTACCACCCCCTGTCGAGCACGGCCAACTTTACCAGCTATACCTCTGCGGGGTTTGGCCTTGAGGACCAGCGGCGGCTGGCCCGCGTGTTTGAGGCCCTGGACAGACGGGGCTGCCAGGTCATGCTCAGCAATTCGGACACACCGTTTGTGCAGGGGCTGTATGAGGGCTATGAGCAGACCGAGTTCCAGGCCATCCGGCCCATCAGCTCGAAGGGCGACGGGCGGGGCGCGATTTCCGAACTCCTGATAACCAATGGCTACCGCAAGGTACAAAGCGGGTGATTTGCGCCGCGGTAGGTTCTATGCGATAATGAGGATAGGACCCAGCCCTGGCAGGCGTTGCGTGCGGGCCGCGCCTGGACTGCGGGGGATCGTGGGATTGGAGCGATAGCGTGTCGGACGAGCTGGCCCCCCTGAGCGATCGAGAGATGGAGCTCCTCCGGCTGCTGGCCACGGGCGCCACCAACCGGGAAATCGCGCAGGAGCTGTACATCAGCGTCAACACCGTCAAGGTCCACTTGCGCAACATCTATGGCAAGCTGGACGTCGCTTCGCGCACCGAGGCGACGATGGTTGCCGTGCGCGAAGGCTGGATCGTCGTGCCGGGGATGGGTGAGGAAGGCAAAGGCGCAGAGGCAGGGGATCTGGCTGCCACCGCCGCACCTCTGCCGGAACGCTGGCCCCGTGTTTCGCTGGCCAAGCGGCTGAGCCTGGTGGTGGCCAGTTTGGTGGCGGTGATCGCACTCTTTCTGCCCCAACTTCTGGCCCTTGGGGCCAACGGTGACCAGAACGATCCCATCAGTGGCGTCTTTCCGACGGTGGCTCCTGGGGCCAACGAGAGCCGTTGGCGGACCGGCGCGCAGATGCCGACGCCGCGCACGGACCTGGCCGTGGTGGTTCATGGCCGCCGGATCTATGCCATTGGTGGTGTCAGCAACGACGGCGTGACAGACAGGGTAGAGATCTATGACCCTGACGTGGATGCGTGGACCAGCGGTAGCCCCAAGCCTACAGCGGTGGGATTTGTATCGGCCGTGGCGCTCGGTGACAAGATCTATGTGCCGGGCGGGCTCGACGCGGGGCGCGTGCCCCAGAACGTCCTGGAGATCTATGACCCTGCAACCGGTGCCTGGGAAGAAGGGGCGCCGCTTCCCAAGGCCCTGGGCGCCTATGGTCTGGCGACCCTGGACGGTGCAATCTATCTCTTAGGCGGGCGGGCCGGGCCGGAGGAGTATGTGGCCTCGGTGTATCGCTATGATCCGGCGGGTGATACCTGGGAGGAGCTGTCGCCGATGGCACAGGCACGCGGCTTTTTGGGTGCCGCGCCACTAGACGACAAGATCTATGTCGTAGGCGGCTACGACGACAATACAGAGTATAACGCCTGCGAGGTGTACCATCCAGCGGCCGACAGCTGGACCACTTGTGCACCCCTGGGCATGCCACGGGGCGGGCTGGCCCTGGTTGCCGTGCGGGAGCAGCTGTACGCCATTGGCGGCGGCATGGACCGCTCCCTGGCTTTCAATGAGCTCTATGATTCCCGTGTAAACGTCTGGCGGCCCATCGAGACACCTGTGCGTGGCCAATGGCGAGGCCTGGGCGCCGGTTTCCTGAACCCGTATCTGTATGCTATCGGCGGCTTTAACCGCGGTTTCCTCAGCGTCAACGAGCGCTACCAAGCCCTGTACCAGGTTGTCCTGCCCTGAGCGAAAGCTCAGGACCTGCCTCTAGGAGCCGCCCTCGGCCAACCGTTCCCCGTACCACTTCTTGTAGTACTCTTTGTATGTGCCACTCTTGATCTTGCGCCACCACCACTGGTTGTCCACATACCAGTGCACTGTCTGGGCAATGGCCTCGTCAAAGCTGTGGCGACTCTCCCAACCCAGGTCGCGGATCTTGTCCACGTTGAGCGAGTAGCGGCGGTCGTGGCCTGGCCGGTCGGTGACGTGACGGATGAGGCTATGGGGCTTGTCCAGGAGATCGAGGATAGCCCTGGCCATCACCATGTTCTCCGTCTCGACCCCAGTCCCGAGGTTATAGACCTCACCAACCTGTCCCTGGTGTAATACGACGTCGATCCCCTCGCAGTGGTCCAGCACGTACTGGTAATCGCGCATCTGCCGTCCATCGCCGTAGAGAGGCAAGGGCTGATCGTCGATGGCGTTGGTGACGAACAGGGGCACAACTTTTTCGGGGTACTGGTAGGGGCCGATGTTGTTAGAGCCGCGGGTGAGGGTCACCGGGGTGCCAAAGCTGGTGTGATAGGCCAGGCATAGAAGGTCGCCGCCCGCCTTGCTGGCCGAGTAGGGGCTGCGGGCGTGCAGCGGGTCGGTCTCGAGCGAGGAATGCCCCGGTGGGATCTGACCATAGACCTCGTCGGTGCTGACCTGGTGGTAGCGCTCCACGCCATACCCGTTGGCCGCTTCCAGCAGGACGTAGGTACCATAAACGTCGGTCTTGATAAAGGCGTCAGGCTCCATGAGGGAGCGGTCGACGTGGGTCTCGGCGGCAAAGTTGACGATGGTGTCTATCTCGTGGGCTTGCATAACGGCATCCACGGCTGCTGGGTCGGCAATGTCGCCCTGGACAAAGGCGTAACGGTCGCCAAATCTGTCCTGGACGTCCTTGAGATTATCCAGGTTGCCGGCATAGGTCAGCTTGTCAAAGACGACGACCTGGTAGCCGGGATACTTCTCCAGCATGTAGCGGGTAAAGTTGGAGCCGATAAAGCCCGCTCCGCCGGTGATCAGGAGTCTGTGCATGGTGAGCGTCCTCCTATGTATGCTCTCGCGCGAGGGATCTCTGGAATCTCGGCCAAGGAGACTCGGATGCTATCCGCTATCGAACAAGCGCCTCACCCGGCGAGCCACCTTGTCCGGGCGCGCGTAACGGCCCCAGAGATACCCGGTCTGGCGGCGGGCTGCGTTGATCGGCTTTCGCCTTTGGCTCTCTTCCAAGGCCCACTGCAGGAATTCGGGATCCTGGCCCTTGATCTTGATGTCCCAGGGGTTGCGCCGGTATTGGTCGTGGCTGGTGATGAGGCTGAGGTCATGCTCGATGCAATAGTCATAGAGGTCACTGCCAGGATGGGGTGTGTAAAAGGCCGGGCTGTACCAGTCGGGGTCGATCTCTTTCAGCATGGAGACGGTCTCCATGACCTCTTCCCGGGTCTCGGTGGGCAGACCCAACATATAGTTCGCCCAGATCTTGATCCCATACTTCTTGCAGATGCGGGCCGCCTGCAGGTTCTTTTCGCGGGTGGTACCCTTGCGCAGGAATTTCAGTACGCGGTCACTGCCACTCTCAAAGCCGATGAAATAGCCCTTGAGACCCACCTGGGCCATGCGCTGCACCATATCCTCGTTCTTGCCGATGATGTCCGCTCTGCTCTGGCAGAAGAAGGGCTGGCTGAAGCCGCCTCGCTCGTACCGGTCGCAGAATTCGAGCACCCACTCCCGGTCTTCGGTCAGGCAGTCGTCGTGGAACATAAAGCTGGCAAAGTGATAGCGATCGCGCAGCTCCTCCAACTCTGTGATGACGTTGGCCGGGCTGCGCTTGCGCACCTTGCGGCCAAAGATCAGGCGCTCCGCCGGCTGGCAGAAGTTGCAGTTGTACTTGCAGCCGCGCCCGGCGATGATGGTCAAGAACGGCGCAGGCAGGTCAGGGACAAAAGGCACTTCGGGCGAGTCGAGGGTGTAGCCATACTTGCGCCACTCCTGTAGAAAGAGCTCGCGGTCGGCAAAGGGCTGTGCCTCGAGGTCTGGCATCTCGCCTTCCAGCACCCGGCTATCAGGCGGCTCCCCTGCCTGCAGCTGTGCCAGCAACCGGGGGAAGGTGACCTCTCCCTCGCGGGTGATGATATAGTCAAACTCGGGGATCTCGGCCACCTCCTCGACCATGATGGTCGGGTGGGGTCCGCCTACGATGGTAATCGTCTGGGGCAACGTCTCCTTGACGATGCGGACCGCCTGCAGCGCCGGGTTATAGTCGACGCTCATCATGGTCAGGGCGACTACCGCGGGTTGGCGCCGGAGCAGCTCCTCGCGGAACCCGTCCCAGCCGGAGAGAGCTCGCAGGTCAATCAGGTCTATGTCAAAGCCATTGGCCTTGGCTGCGCTCGATATGTGGGCCAGTCCATGGCTAACCCAGCCCGCCTCCATGCCTTGGCCCAGGCTGTTGAAGCCGTACCCGGCAATGCCGGGATAGATCAGGGAAACATTCATCCGTTGCACCTCACGTCAGGCTAGTGCTGTGTCGGACCGTCATCGATGGCAGGTACCTTGCCGTGCGTTCACCGCCCGGCTAGGCGCAAATGCCAGGCAGACTTGTGGGACTGCCTGGCATCCCAAACCGAATATCGCCATGTTCCTGGCAATAGGCCGGCTATTTCCTTCGCTGCCAGCGGGTCTTTTTCAGCATCTTGCGGTGTTTGTGCTTGGACGCTTTTTTCTTGCGCCATTTCTGCACTGAGCCCATGGTGTCACCTCCTCTCCGATCCGTTACAAGATGCCCACATGGCTGTGATCGCCCAGCGTCATCTTGAGCGCCTTGGGCTTGATGGGCGAGCGAGTGATGATCGAGTGCCGCCCGATGAGGCTGTCCTCGATCCGGTAGGGAATGTCAATGATCTGGCTGTGCTCCAGGACGATGCTATGTTCGATCTCGCTACCCTCTAGGAGCACGTGATGGTAGATCGATGTAAAAGGCCCGACGTACGAATTCACGATGCGGCTGTCCTGGCCGATGATGGCCGGGCCGCGGATCCGGCTGTTGATGACCTCGGCGCCCTTCTCCACGGTCACCTTGCCGTTGATCTGCGAGTCGCGGTCGATGTAACCATCGATGTTGTGCTCGATCTCGTCCAGGACCAGGTCGTTGGCTTCCAGCATCTCGCCGGGTTCGCCGGTGTCGATCCACCAGCCCCGGTGAATGTATGGGTGCACGTTATAGTCCTTGTCGACCAGGTACTGGATGGCGTCGGTAATCTCCAGCTCGCCGCGCCAGGAGGGCTTGATGGCGTTCACCGCCTCCCAGATGTGCTCGTTGAACATATAGATGCCCACCAGGATCAAGTTGCTCGGCGGGTTCCGTGGCTTTTCCACCAGGCGTATGATGCGCCGGGTGTCCGGGTCGAGCTCGGCTACGCCATAGCGCGATGGGTTCTCTACCGGCGTCAATACGATCTGGGAGTCGTAGCCCGAGTCCCTGAACTCGCTGATGAGGCCCGAAATGCCGCCCTCGATGACATTGTCGCCCAGGAACATCACAAACCGGTCGTCTCCCAGAAAATCCCGGCTGACCTTGACAGCGTGGGCGAGGCCCAGGGGAGCATCCTGCTTGATATAGGTGATCTTGACCCCCCAGCGCCGGCCGGTCCCCACAGCTTCCTGGATCTCGGCGGCGGTATCGCCCACGACGATGCCAATATCGTCGATGCCTGCGTCGCGGATGGCTTCGATCACGCGATACAGCACCGGCTTGTTGGCTACGGGCACCAACTGCTTGGCGCTGGTATAGGTTATCGGGTAGAGCCGGGTTCCCTTGCCGCCACTCAGGATCAAGCCTTTCATAATCTCCTAGTCTCTCCTTCAAGGTTCTTTAACACGGTCCGGGCGATGTGCTGGACCAACGCTTCCGTGTCCGTCGTGCCGGTGGCCGCCATGGAAGGCCCGGGTGGCTGGTATTCATCGCCCAGCAGGCAGATGGAACATTCGGCACACAGATCACTCCCCTGGCGCTGCAACGCTTCGCGGCGCAATTGCGTCAACTTGGCGACCGCTTCGGACGACAGGGTCTGGACCTGGCCCAGTTGCTGGGCTGCCAGCGTGATCTGGGCCGTGTGCTCCACCTTTTCCAGGCGGAGATAGGCTTCCCATAGGGTTCTGCCCACGGTCAAGCTGCCATGATGGGCCAGGATGATCGCGTCATAGTCGCAGACGGCCCGGCGAATGCTGCTCGCCACCTCGCCGGTCCCCGGTGTGGCGTATTCGGCCGTCGGGATGGAACCCAGTGTGACGATCACTTCTGGGATGACACAGCGAGCCAGAGAGACGCCGGCAATGCTAAAGGCCGTCGCGATGGGCGGATGGGCGTGAACCACGGCGTTCACGTCCGGCCGCTGGTTGTAGACCTCTAGATGCATCATGATCTCTGACGATGGCCGCATACCGCGCCCGCGGTGGCTTGGCACCAGCTCACCGTGGAGGTTGATCATGACCAGGTCATCGGCCGAGAGAAAGCCCTTGCTCTGGCCGCTGGCTGTCACCAGCAGTCGATCGCTGCCCAGGCGCGCCGAGAGATTGCCGTCGGTGGCAGCCACGTAGCCGCGCTCCCACATGAGCCGCGCGACGCGCACCATTTCCTGGCGCATCTCAAATTCGCTAACACGCCCATCCATCACTGTATCGCCAAAGGCCATCGTCTAGTACAACCTGTATCGCTCGCGCAACGTCTCTGATACGGCGCGCAGCATGGCAAAGGCCCGCTCGACGGTCTCGGTGCGATCAGGATTGACCAGGCAACAGGTTGCCGGGGCGAGCATGCCCTGCCGGACAATCTGGGCCCGGTCTACACCTGCACCCTCCAGGTGGTCCCACAGGCCCTCCAGCCGGTCCATGAGCGAGTCTGGGCTTTCCTTCCCCAGGTCGACCGCGCCCGTCGGCACGATACCCCAGCTAATTACCCCGCCGCGCGCGAGGAAACGGCCGATCTCACCGGCGTAACGTACAAAAAGGTCGCCCCGGGCATAGGCGTCGAACGACAGCAACTCCAAGTCGGCTGTTAGCAGGAAATCCCAGTCGGGATTGCCACACAGGTGCAGGCCCTTCAGCCCGTTCAGGCTCGACAGGAACAGGGCCAGGTCCTCCCGGGCCATTAGATCAGTATAGCCCGACAGGCTGGAAAAAACAAATTCCAGGCCGGGGTCGTCCAGCCAGACAAAGGCTGCGGGGTGCACGGCCTGCATCTCGGCCAGTTGCTGGTTGATCTTGCCCGCCATGAACTCCAGCAGGATGGCCTTGACGTCCTCGTTGTAGATGATGGGCTTGCGCTCCTCATCGGCGACCTTCAGCCCAAAGCTGATAGGGCCGATGGTCTGTCCCCGGATGGCGATGCGATCTTGCAGGTCCAGTTCCAGAAAGCGGTGGAAGACGGCCGAGTAGGGTGGCGAGAGCGCAAAGTAGGCCAGATCCTGGCTTGCTTCGGCATAGCCCCACAGCTCTTCGTAGAAGCGGGCCGTGTCAAAGACAACCCTCTCGTTTTCGAGATCGAGCTCGATGCCTGGAAAGCCCTCCGAGGCCTGGGCATACATATCCTCGAAGAAGCTGAGCCGGGGCAGTTGGGGCCAGAAGGGGATGTCCACGCTCAGGGCCAGGTCAAGGGCAGCATCCACGTCGGTATGGGGTAGGATGCCCATCGCCGTGGTGCGCAGCTCTGCCTCAAACATGGGGCAGGGCACCCTCCGCCAGGTCCACTTCGTCTACGATGCCCACGATGACCGCCCGGATGGCACCCAGGGGCTCGCGGTCCACAACCTGCCGCGCCGAGTTTCCCTCATCCAGCACCAGGACCAGGTCGCCGACGCCCGCTTGCACCATGTCGACGGCAATGTCGTACTTGGCGGTGGGCTTGCCCTCCAGGTTCAGCTTGTCCACCACCAGCAGTTTTCGCCCCTCAAAGAGCTCGTTCTTGATGGTGGCGACGACGGTGCCGCTTACGCGCCCGATATACATTAGACTACGTCCACCTCGTCTACAATGCCTGTGATGGCCAGATCGACCGGGACAAACCATTCGGGCAGCGCCAGGGCGGCCTCCCGGCTGGCGATGACAAACACCAGCTCACCCGGTCCTGCCTGGCCCGTGCCGTCGGCGGCGACCGCGGGCTCGCCCTCCGGCTGGCGGTGCTTGTCCAGTGGTTGGACGACCAGGAACTTGACGCCCTCTAGCCCCTCTGCCTTCTGAGTGGCGACCAACGTGCCGATGACCCGTGCAAGTTGCATGTTATAGGATCCTGGCCCGCATCTGCTCGTGGAGCTGCGGGATGACGACCTGGCGCACAAGCAGGCCCTCCTGCTTGACCAGCTCGACGCCAGCGGACACAGCGGCCTGTACGTCGGCAACGGTGCCCTCCATGAGCACAAAGCTCTTGCCGCCCAGGCCATTGGCCAGGCGGATCTCCAGCAACTGGATATCAGTAGCCTTGGCCGCGGCATCGGCAGCGACGATACAGACGGCGACGGTCACGGTCTCGATGATGCCCAGGGCCTCATCCCCCCTCGGCGGCGAGGCGCTCATGAGCGCCGGAAAGACGGAGCGATGGACGTTGGGCAACAGCAGTTGATCGACCAGGGTATCGGCGGCAGCCGAGAGCCCGACCTCGAAGGACTCGCGCACCGGCCCCACCTCGCCGCCGATGAGCACCATGTACTTGCCCGGGCAGATGGAGCGCGCTTCCAATAGCTGGACCACGGCCTTTTTGACCATCGAGTCGCCCGCCAGGATGCCTGCTGCGATGCTATTTGTCTCTACCAGCGCGATGGCCGGTTCGATCATCTGGTCATCCTCCTCCAGAGGCGCGTTCGCTTTGACTGCCTGCCCCAGGGCACAATCTGCCGCCTGCCTGCCGATCAGGTCAGGCTCTGATCTCGATGGTGGTCTCGGTCACTCGCACCACCTTGCCGGCGATCGAGGCGTGGACGTTGGCCCCCAGTTTGCCTTCGGGAATGTGGGCGATACGGTCCCCCACTTCTACCCTGTCGCCCACTGACACCTCCGCGATGGCAGGCGCGCCGATGTGTTGCTGCAGAGGGATCGTCACCTGCGAGGGCCGGTGGTCGGACTCGTCCAGGGCGCAGACCTGATCCTGCCACTCGGTCAAGCCCAGGCGGGCGATGAGCCGGTGGGTGGGCACCAACCGGTACTCTCGAAAGGGGTGCGGCTCAAAATCGGTCCGTTTGTGCACCTCGTTCACCCATTGCTGCTCGCGTAGTTCCTGCTTGATGGAGACATAGTAGGCCATGGGAGACAGTTCCAGGGGACAGGCATAGGCCTCGCACAGGCGGCACTCGCAGCAAAGAAGCGCCGCAGTCACCTGGTCAGCCGGCCGGGCCAAACCATAGTTGATGGCCCGCATCACCTCGTGGGGCTGCAAGTCATGGCCTAGCAGGTAGCGCGGGCACAGAACGGTGCAGTCGCGACATTGGTCACAGGTCGAGATTCCGCGCCTGACCCAAGAGGTCCGGGAGCGGGTCATGTAGCGCACCACAACGTTGTCGTGCGGCAGGACCAGGAGCCCGCTGGTGGTCTTGGTCACCGGTTCGTCCAGGTCGGGGGCCACCCGGCCCATCATTGGCCCGCCCACTACTACGGCATAGTCCTCGGGCGTACGGCTCGACCAGCGGGGCGGCTGGATCCCTCCGGCCCAGGCCAGCGTTTCGCGGATAGACGTGCCTACCGGCACCCAGAGGGTTTTCGGTTGGGCCACAGCGCCGGCGATGGTCAGGAGACGATGGGTGACGGCGGCGCCACGCGTCGCCCGGGCAATGTTGAACAGGGTCTGGACGTTCTGCACCAGGCAGCCCACCTGCAAGGGCAAGCCCGTTTCGGGCACCAGGCGGCCCGTGGCCTCGTAGACCAGGACGAACTCGTCGCCCGCGGGGTAGCGACTTTCCAGGGGAAGGATGCTCAGGTCCAGTTTCTCTCGCCAGGGCTCGATGGCCCGGCGCAGAGCGGCGGCTGCACCGCGGTAGCCCTTCTTGATGGCCAGGATGCCCCGTTCGGCACCCGTGGCCTGCATCGCCAGCTGCAGGCCACGTACCATCTCTGTCGCACGGCTTTCCATCAGCCGCTGGTCGCACTGCAGCAGCGGATCGCATTCGACGCCGTTGACAATGACGGTGTCCACCTGGGACGCGAGCTTGACGTGGGTGGGAAAACCCGCACCGCCCGCACCCACCACACCTGCAGCGCGCACAGCTTTGACGAGATTTTGATCCATGCTCTAATGACTGCTTTCAGGGGCGTAACCGGTCATCTCTACGAATCCCCTGCCATTCGACGTGCCGTCCACGGTGACGGTCCCCTCCCAGTAGATCGGGCCAAAGCGGATGGGCAGCTCCTGATCCGGGAAGGTCGCCTCCACCCGGGCCTCCAGGTCATAGTCAGGGATACTCAACTCCCAGGCAACGGGGTAGGTGCCACCCGTCTCCGGACTGGTCCACTGGTCGCCTACCTGCAAAGAATAATCCTCCGGCTCCAGGTGCTGGACCACACCCTCGGCGGTGATCCAGGATCCCGCTGACTGGGGCTGGAGGCCTCCCGACTCGTCCCGGAAGTTGAAGAGCATCACCCGGCTGCCGTCCTCCAGGCGCAGGCTGAACCAATCCCAACCAGAGAAGCCCTGATGCAGGTCCCAGCTACCCCATTGATGATCCATCCAGGCACTCGCTTGTACTGCGTAGCGTTGGCCATCTATATAGAGCAGGCCAACCCCATCCAGGTCCACTCGCGAATAATAGTACGATGGGCCAGCCTGGCCCATCTCGATCACGCCTGTGCCGGCGGGGCCATGCAGCACCGGTGCCTTGCTGGTTTCCAGGTCCAGGCGCAGCCTGTAGCGCCCGCTGTCAGCCCGGAGATGGTGTTGGATGCCATCAGCCCAGGCCCGCCACCCTCCGTTCCAGACTTCGTAGCGGTCGGCTCTGGCGCCGGCTGTCCAGAAACGCGGAAAGCTCACGCGCTCGAAGAAGACATGCTCCTCCGCGTCCTGGTCGCTGAGGGCAAAGTGGGCAAAATAGATCGGGTTGCTGACCCAATTGATGGGCACCATGTTCGCTACGCGGACGGCAGAGGGCACGTAGCTCTTGAAGAACACAAGCTCAAAGCCGTATCGCTTTCCTTCCTGATCGGTGAGAAACCCGGTGTAGTACCACCAATCGGTCCTGGCTTGAAAGTGGGCCGCCTCGTCGCGAGGAAAGCGCACCGGGTGATCGGCACTGGCTTGCTGGAACTCGAGCGGGGTGGGGTGCCGGAAAATGAAAATGGCCGTCATCAAGCCGGCGGCCAGAAACAACAAGATCGTCAACAGGATCAGGCTTAGTCTGCGGATCACCCACTACTCCTCGGCTATCCCCATTGAGCGAACGCCAAGCCGGTACATGATACCACCGTTCGGCAGCGTTGGCAAATGCCTGGCGAGAACGGGATAGAGGCTGTAGGCGACCTGCTGCTTGCCTGGACTGCGACTAAGGACGGAGCACCTCCCGGGCAACGCGGGCAACCGTGGGTGGGTGGAGGAGCATGTTGGCATAGCTCGCGTTGGCCATTGGACAGGCGCACTCCCGCCCAGCAATGCTGCGCCGCAGGCGACGCAGGTGGCCCACCTCCTCCCACCAAATCGGGCGCAGGTCGTAGCCTGTCTCGCGCAGGTTGCCCACCGGTTCTGCCCGGACACAGCAGCTCCATATGTCGCCGTTGGGGGCAATGTGGCCACTGGCCCAGCCCGCCAAGCAGGGGATAACCTGCCGCTGTTCCTCCAGCACGCGCCGGGCCAATTGGTAGTACTGCGCACGGAAGGCCTGGGTGACCCGGGCCAGTCCTCTGGCTGGCACCGCCCTGGCCCGGGCCGAGAGGTAGTCGGCGATGGGTCCATAGTCGGCAGGGGCAGGAGTGATGTCCCAACCCACCGTGTCCAGTTCCACGCGTTCCTCTGCCACCTCGGTGATGTAGGAGTCGGGCTGCAGGAAAGCGAGGCCCTCGACGATCTCACGTATGCGGTGGGCATTGAACCTGGATACCACCGTATGGACGCTCAGCACCAAGTTGGCGTGCTGCTGCTGCAGCACCTTGAGCCCCTGCCAGGTTTCCATGGCCCGCTGCCAGTTGCCAGGGACCTGGCGGATCTCGTCATGCTCCTGGCCGACGCCGTCCAGCGACAGGTTGATGCCGACCTGCGAACGAGGGGCGGCGCTGCAGATTTGGCCTACCTGGTCGACGATGCGCTTGGTCAGCAGGCCGTTGGTGGGGATGGTGATGACGCCTGGCTGGCACAACTCTGCTCCGGCGATGACAAGCTCGTGCAGGTCAGCACGCAGGAAGGGCTCGCCGCCGGTGAAGGTCAAGTAGAAAGGGCTATGGCCCAGCCTGGCAAAGATCTGGCGCCACTCGGCGACGCTCATGTCGTCGCTGTCCTTGCGCCAGACGTCGCAGGTCCGGCATCTGCTGTTGCAGCGGTAGCTGACGCTGGCGACGATGCTAAAAGGCAGCAGCCTGGGCCAGCCAAGATGGTAGAAACTCCAATAGAGAGGAAGCTTTGGAAGGAGTTCTAACATAGTTAGAGCATCCCCCGGGACCGCCTGTGCAGCGTACCTGCTTGTGGTGAGATCATCATGGCCTCTGGCATGAAATCCTACCACGCAGGTCCAATTTTGTCAAAGTCTGGAGAACGTTGCACGGGGGGCACCCCGCGCCTGGTTCTAACAGCAAGCCGTTGATTTTGTCTTGTGCTCATAGTTTGTGGTATAATAGGCCAGTATCAACGAATTTGACACATGGATTAGGCGAGCATCGTGACAATAACTAGACTGCGCTTTTGCTTCCTTATCATGCTCCTGTTGGCGGTCGCGCTTGCGGGTTGTTCCCGGAGGCAGTATCCAGCCCGCGCACCAGAAGCCAGCCCGGAACAGACACCGGCCGAGGCATCAGCAGTAGGTGGGCTGAGTCCGACCTCGGCACCGGTCACCGGATTGGCCAACGCGGGAAACGTGGCGGAACCGACGCCACCGCCCCAGGTCTATGCCGTCGAGTCAGGCGATTCGCTGAGTTCCATTGCGCGTCGTTTTGGCTGCGATGTGAAGGATCTGATCGCAGCCAACCAGTTAGCCGACCCCAACATGCTGAAGGTGGGCCAGAGCTTAAAGATCCCCTCCACCCTGGTTGATGCTGGCCCGGCACAGCAATTGCTGCCCAACAGTGAGTTTGTCAATGGACCTGCCTACGTGGAGTTTGACGTTGGCGCCTTCGCAGCCCGGCAGGGCGGCTACCTGGACCAATACTCCGAAAGCCTAGACGGCGAGACGCTGAGCGGTCCCGAGATCCTGGGCCTGGTCGCCCATCACTACAGTGTCGGCCCACGCATGCTGCTCGCCATCCTGGAATTGGAGAGCGGCTGGGTGACGAACCCCAATCCTGTAGGTGAGTCGCTCTCCTTTCCCATGGGTTACCGGGGCAGTGGCTGGCCCTTGCTCAGCCAGCAACTGGCCTGGGCTGCCGACAATCTGAACAAAGGCTACTACGACTGGCGTGGGCGGGGCATCGAGGTCATTACCTGGGAAAACGGATCGTCCACGCGCTATGCACCCTCCCTGAACGCCGCCACAGCCGGTCTGCAGTATTTCTTTTCGGTAAACCACAACCAGGCTGAATGGGAAGAACTCGTCAGTGATGGGGCAGGGAGCTTTTTGGGCACATACCGCATGCTGTTTGGCGATCCGGAGCAGTACGCCATCGAGCCGCTGATCCCGGCCAACGTCAAGTCCCCGCAGCTTTCGCTGCCGTGGGCGGACGGTGAGATGTGGTGGTACACGGGCGGCCCCCACGGTGCCTGGAATTCGGGCAGCGCGTGGGCGGCCCTAGACTTTGTCCCCGATGAGGGCTATCTCGGCTGCCAACCTGCCTCAGTCTGGGCGAGGGCAGCCGCACCAGGATTGGTCGTCCATAGCCGGGATGGCGAAGTCGCCGTCGACCTCGACGGGGATGGCTACGAACAGACCGGCTGGGTGCTGTTCTACCTGCACCTGGCCAGCGAAGGCCGGGCAGCCCTAGGTACTCGGTTGAAAGAAGGTGACCCCGTCGGCCATCCTTCCTGTGAGGGAGGCTTTTCCCAATCCACACACTTGCACTTTGCGCGCAAGTACAATGGTGAGTGGATTGCGGCCGAAGGACCACTGCCCTTTGTCCTGAGTGGCTGGCAGTTCAATTCGGGCGGCGTCGAGTACGAAGGCGCGGCGCGACGCGGCGATCAAGAGCGCACTGCCTGTGAGTGCCGCGAGGCTGGCTTTAACGGGCTCGTCGCCGGCAGGTAACCCCCTCTTGCTGATCACCAGTTTCCGAAATCCCAGGGTCAAATACCTGCGCTCTCTGCGGCTGCGCAAATACCGGCAGCGGGAGGGCCGTTTCCTTGTGGAGGGGATCCGGATCGTCGAGGAGGCCCTGGAGCGAGGTGCACCGCTGGAGACCCTGGTCTATGCGCCCGACCTGCTGGTCAGCGAGCGTGCCCAGGCGCTGGTCGACCAGGTTGGGCCAGACCAACGCCTGGCCCTCTCTGGCGAGGTTTTTGCCTCGCTGTCGGACCGGGATCAACCGCAGGGCGTCGCGGCGGTGATAGACGTGGAAAAGCGCTCCCTGGCTGAACTTCCCCTCGCGCAGGATCTCCTGGTAGTCGTGGCCCACCAGCTGCGCGACCCGGGCAACCTGGGATCCCTCATCCGTACCGCAGACAGTGCCGGGGCAACAGGGCTCGTCGTCGTCGAGCCGTCAGTGGACCTCTACGATCCGCAGACCGTGCGGGCCACGATGGGCTCTCTCTTTGCCTTGCCCATTGTGCAGCTGGAGGACGAGGGGGTCCTGGACCCGTGGTACAGGCAGGTGCGGGACAGCGGAGTGCCCCTGGTGGTGGTTGCGACCTCTGCTCGTGGGCCGCAGCTCTATTACAACGTCGACTACCGGCAGCCCCTGGTGCTGCTGGTCGGCAGCGAACGCCACGGGTTGCCGGAGCAGATGCGCCGGCAAGCAGATGCAGTGGTCCGGCTGCCGATGGCAGGCAGCGCTACCTCGCTCAACGTGTCCGCCGCTGCTGCGGCCCTGATCTATGAGGTGGTCCGGCAGCGCATGATCACCAGCACAGAAGCAGAGGCTGAGGATCGGCAGTCGACCCTGGACAAGGAGGCCTGAACCTTGGATAGGCAGCAGAAGGCAGGATTCCACAGCAATCCGCTCCGTGGGCGCCCGGGACGCAGGCTGAGCGCCGCGCTGGACCATTATCAGCCACCCGAGACGGTGGTGCTGATGGGCACAGCCCTGCTGGTCGGTGTGGGCGCTGGGCTGGGTGCCGTGGTCTTTCGTTGGCTCATCGACCGGGTACACGCGGCCGCCTTTGAGAGCCTGCCGGCCGTGTTGCCGTTTCTGGGCAATTGGACTCTCGTCTTGGCGCCGGCCCTGGGCGGGCTGATCGTAGGGCCGCTGATCTACTTTTTTGCCCGCGAAGCCAAGGGCCATGGCGTGCCAGAGGTCATGGAGGCCGTTGCCCTGCGGGGAGGGCGGATCCGCCCGATCGTGGCCGTCATCAAATCCCTGGCTTCCTCGATCAGTATCGGATCGGGCGGCTCGGTGGGCCGCGAGGGCCCTATCGTCCAGATCGGCTCGGCGTTGGGTTCCACGCTGGGCCAGGTCCTGCACATGTCGGACGAGCGCATCCGCAACCTGGTGGCCTGCGGTGCCGCGGGTGGCATTGCGGCCACGTTCAACGCACCGATCGCTGGTGTCCTCTTTGCCCTGGAGGTGATCCTGGGCCAGTTCAGCGTGCGCTACTTTTCCACCGTAGTCATCTCCTCTGTGACGGCCAGCGTGATCGGCCGCATCGCCTTTGGCAATGTGCCCGCTTTTGCGGTGCCAACGTATGCGCTGGTCAGTCCCTGGGAGCTGGTGCTCTATGGCCTGATGGGGGTGCTGGCCGCACCGGTGGCTGTGGCGTTTGTGCGGGTTCTCTATTGGTTCGAGGACTTGTTTGATGGTTGGAGGGGGCTGCCGGAGTATCTAAAGACGCCCATCGGAGGAGCGCTACTGGGCCTGAGCGGGCTGCTGTTCTTCCAGGTCAATCGGGGCCAGGGCTGGGACGTGCCGGGCAATCCGGTCGCCTTCTTTGGCGTAGGCTATGAAGCTATGGAATGGGCTCTGCTCGGCCGGGGAACGGTGCTGCTGCTCCTGGGCCTGACCGTGATCAAGATCTTGTCAACCTCCCTGACCATCGGATCTGGGGGCTCGGGCGGAGTCTTTGCCCCTTCTCTGTTCATCGGGGCAATGATGGGCGGTGCCTTTGGTCACATATCGCACGGCCTTTTTCCGGATATCACAGCCGCGCCGGGTGCTTATGCCCTGGTGGGCATGGCCGCTGTCTTTGCTGGGGCGGCCCGGGCGCCCATCACTTCGATCTTGATTCTCTTTGAGATGACCGACGACTATCGCATCATCCTGCCTCTGATGTTGGCCACCGTCATCAGTACCATCCTGGCTGAGCATCTGAACCGCGAGTCGGTCTATACGCTCAAGCTGGTTCGCCGGGGCGTGCGGCTGGAGCAGGGGCGAGACATTGACGTGATGCAGGGCGTCCTGGTCGGCGAGGCTATGACCACTGATGTCGACACGGTGTCGGCCGATCTGAGCCTGGTCGAACTGGAGCGGGTCTTTGCCGAGAGCCACCACCACGGGTTCCCTGTCCTGGATGAGCACGGGGACCTCTTTGGCATTGTCACCCTGCAGGATCTGGGCCGTGCCGCCGAGCGGGGGCCGCTGGAGGGACGCACGGTGCGAGACATTGCTACGCGCTCGCTGCTGACCGCACTCTCGGACGAGCCAATGTGGGTTGCCCTCAAGCGCCTGGGCACCCGTGATGTCGGCCGCCTGCCTGTGGTAGAGCGGGACAATCCGCGCCACCTGGTGGGCCTCATCCGTCGCAGCGACATCGTGCGTGCCTACCGGGTGGGCATCGCCCGCCGGCTGGATCTGCAGGAGCGGGCCGACAAGCTGCGCCTGGGCCGGTTGACAGGAACCGAGTTCATCGAAATCCAGGTCGAGCCCGGGTCACCCCAGGCCGGCAGGCTGGTGCGGGACCTTTCTCTGCCGGAGGAATGCCTGCTGACCACGGCCCGCCGCGGGAATAAGGTGATCCTGTTGCACGGAGATACGCGCATCCAGGAGGGGGACCGACTCATAGCATTGGCCGATCCTGGTTGTGCTCAGACGCTGGTCCAGGCCTTTCGTCCAACCTCCGAGCGTCCTGGAGCGCGGCAGGATTCCGGCCTGCATGGCTGAACCGCGCCTCCCCTGTACAGGCCTAGAACATTTGCGCTAACGGCCGGTCCGCGGTATAATTGGCAGCGGACGGGAATTGCGAAATGGCGAAAAGAAGCAGACGAAAACCGAAAGGCCGCGGGCTGGACATCGGTGCGTCGCTGCACCCCGAGATCCTGGGCATCCTGCTGCTGATGATCGGCCTGGTGACGATGCTCAGCCTGGTGCCTGTCGAGCGTGGCGCGCTGATGGAAGGTTGGGTCACGCTGCTAGAGATGGCAGTTGGCTGGGGTGTCTGGTTGGTGCCCATCGCCTTCGGAGGCGTCGGCCTGTGGCTGATCTTTGTCGGCCTGGGCCGGGAAGTCAATGTCGACCGTGAGAAGCCGTGGGGTGCGGTCCTGCTGTTTACGTTGGGTCTGGCCCTGTTGCACCTGCTGGCAGCTGGCCAAGATGCCCAGGCACTGGCGGAGGAAGGCTCTGGTGGCGGCTACCTGGGCTACTGGCTGAGCGAGCTGCTGGTCTCGGCACTGGGGACGCCTGCAGCCGTGGTGGTCCTGGTCACCCTTTCGATCGTCAGCCTGATGATGCTACTGGGCATGTCCCTGCGCGACATGTGGGCTATTGGCAGCGATGCCCTGCAACGGCTCCGGGCGCCTGGACCGCTGCCCGGAGTGCGCGTCAACCGGCCCAGGCGTGCCGAGTCGCTGCCACCCATGGAAGAGCTAGAGACAGAGGCCCCTCAGCCTGCACCTGCTGGCAGCCTGGCACCACCGCGGCCGCAGGGCAGTGTGTTCCCCCGCATCATCGGCGGGCAGCAGGTCTGGCACCTGCCGCCCATCGACGAGATCCTGGTGGAGGCTGGCGAACAGGAGTTAAGCCAGGCCGAGATCCGGGAGCGGGTGCGGATCATCGAGGAGACGCTGAACAGCTTTGCCGTGCCGGCCAAGGTCGTCGAGGTGAACCAGGGACCGACGGTCACCCAGTTCGGCGTTGAGCCAGGCTATATCGAGCGGCGGGATAGCAGTGGCCGGGTAAAGCGCTCCAAGATCAAGGTCAGCAAGATCGCGAACCTGGCCAATGACCTGGCTCTGGCCCTGGCCGCCTCGCCGATCCGGATCGAAGCGCCTGTACCAGGACGTGCCATCGTCGGCATCGAGGTGCCGAACTCCGAGATCGCCTTGGTTCCCCTGCGCACAGTGCTGGATAGCGAGCTCTACCGCAAGATCAAGGGGCCGCTGCCTATCGCCCTGGGCCAGGATGTGGCCGGCACGCCCGCCGCCATCGATCTGGCCGCCATGCCGCACCTTCTCATCGCCGGCGCCACCGGGTCGGGCAAGAGCGTGTGTGTGAACTCGATCATCGCCTCGCTGCTAGCCAGCCGTACACCAGACCAGGTCCAGTTCATCATGATTGACCCGAAAATGGTCGAGCTCACGGCTTTTAACGGCATCCCCCACCTCCGTGCCCCGGTGGTGATCGAATTAGAGCGGGTCGTCGGCGTGCTCAACTGGGCCACGCGGGAGATGGACAATCGCTACAAGGTCTTTAACCGGGCGCGGGCACGGAACGTCGATGCCTACAACCGCATGCTGGCCGAAAAGGGCGAGAGGCCGTTACCCTACATTGTCCTCGTCATTGACGAGCTGGCCGACCTGATGATGGTCGCACCCGACGAAGTTGAACGCGCCATCTGCCGCATCGCCCAGATGGCGCGGGCAACCGGCATTCACGCAGTCATCGCCACACAGCGGCCCAGCGTCGACGTGGTCACCGGTTTGATCAAGGCCAACTTTCCCGCCCGCATCAGTTTTGCGGTCACCAGCCAGGTGGACTCGCGGGTCATCATCGACACAGCGGGTGCAGACAAACTGCTCGGCCGGGGGGACATGCTCTTCATGTCGCCGGATTCCAGCAAGCTCGTACGGCTCCAGGGTTGTTTCGTGTCGGACCATGAGCTCTCAGAACTGGTACGCTACTGGAAGGGGGTGCGGCTGGCTCAGGAGCCGCCCCAGGCGGTCGTCCAGCAGAGGATGTGGGAAGAGATCGAATCTTCCCAGGCAGAAGCCGCGCAGCAGGACGAGTTGCTGCCCAGGGCCATCGCCATTGTCCGCGAACATGACCGGGCTTCCATCTCCATGCTGCAACGGAGGCTGCGCATTGGCTATTCGCGGGCGGCCCGCCTGATCGAGACCATGGAGCAACAGGGCATCGTGGGCCCGCCGCCCGGGGGCAGCAGCTCCCGAGAAGTGCTACCGCCGGACGATGACCGCGACGGTGGGCTTGACCTGCCCCCACTCTGAGAGCAGGAGCCCGCCTGGCGCATTCCACGCCTATCGTGGGCCTGCCGCCCACGGGGCCAGAACCTCGTAGGTCTGTGCGACCGGTGCCGAACGGATTCCCCGGTGCGGGAGTGACCCGAACGACCGCAACACCCTCGGCTTTTTGGTTCTTCCCGGCGAAGGTCTTGCTTATCCCGTCAGAATAAGGTATAATACCCAGAGTTGGCCCATGGTTGATCATGCGCCGTGGAGAGGGGGTGGCCTATAGACCAATCGACCTCCGATGTTTCCCTGGTGTGTGCAGAATCCAAATGTTTAAGGTTTCCATCCAAAGGAGGGGGATAATGAAGAAGTGGATCTTTGTGACGCTGGTCGTTCTGCTTGCAGCGTCGATGGTATTGGCGGGTTGCGGGGCTACTCCAGAACCAGAAGTAGAGCCCACCGCCACGCAGCCGGCTGCACAGCCGACTGAACCAACGGCCCCCGAGGCGACTGAGCCACCCGCAGCTGGAGCGCTGAAGGTGGGTATGGTCTCGGACGTGGGTGGCATCGACGATGCCAGTTTCAACCAGAATACCTGGGAGGGCTTGCAGCGGGCCCAGGAGGAGCTGGGGATTCAGGCGCAGTTCATCGAGAGCCAGGCCCAGGCGGACTATGAGAAGAACATCACCGAGTTTGCGGAGCAGGACTATGACCTGGTCTTTACGGTGGGGTTCTTGCTGAATGATGCGACAGCCAAGATGGCGCCGGAGTATCCGGACGTGTACTTTGCTGGCATCGACCAGTGGTACGACCCGGCGATTCCGAATGCGGTGGCGATCACCTTCAACGTAGATGAGGCGGCGTTCCCGATCGGCTACCTGGCGGCAGGCTGGGCGGTGTTGCAGGATCCGGACGATCCGCAGATAGGCTATGTGGCGGGGATGCAGATACCGCCGGTGGAGCAGTTCATCGTGGCCTACGAGGCGGGTGCAGCCTACTACAACGAGCAGAAGGGGACGGATGTCCAGGTCAAAGGCGTGTACGTCGGCGACTTTGAGGCGCCGGACCAGGGCAAGATCCAGGGCCAGTCGTTGATCGACGAGGGTGTGGACATCATCTTTGGCGTAGGTGGCAAGACCGGCAACGGTGGTATTGCTGCAGCCAAGGAGAACGGCCTGTGGGGCATTGGTGTGGACGTGGACCAGTACTTCACGCTGCCCAACGAGAAGGACATCCTGATCACGTCGTGCATGAAGCGGCTGGACAACGCGGTGTTTGGGGTAACCGAGGCGCTGGTGAACGGCGAGTTCCCGGCGGGTGGGATATACGTCGGTACGCTGGAGAACGGTGGTGTGGGCCTGGCGCCCTACCACGACTTTGAGGGCGAGATCCCGGCCGAGCTGGATGCAGAAGTCCAGGCAATCGTGCAGGGCATCATCGCCGGCGAGATCGGCACTGGCTGGCCGGTGCAGTAAAAGGCCGCTGCTTAGCCACAGATTCAGTCTGGGGGCGGTGCTGGGTACTCTGCCCAGCACCGCCTTTCTGGAATATCGATTGCTCTCCATGCCCTGCGAGATCTGCAACCCTACAGCAGCCATAGAAGGGAGCGATGATGACCCGGATCCTTGAGGCTCGCAACATCACCAAGCGCTTCCCGGGGGTGTTGGCCAACGACCGCGTAGGTTTCACCTTGAAAGAGGGCGAGATCTTGGCCTTTCTCGGCGAAAACGGCGCGGGCAAGAGCACCCTGATGAACATCCTCTACGGCCTCTATACCCAGGACGAAGGCGAGATCGAGATCCGTGGCCAACCGGTCGAGATCCAAGACCCCAACGACGCCATCGCTTTGGGCATCGGCATGGTCCACCAGCACTTCCAGCTAGTGCCCGTCTTTACCGTGGCCGAGAACATTGTCATGGGCACCGAGCCAACCCGCTTCTCTTTCTCGTGGAGGTTGCTGGGATGGCTGGGTGGGGTCGCAGCCCTGCTCTTTTTCCTGGGTGGCCTCTTTGCGTTTGAAAACCTGAGCCAGTGGCTGCTAGCCGCGCTTGCCGGTGGCATTGCCACGGCGGCCCTCTATGGCCTGCTGATCCTGCTGGGCTTTCTCAGCCGCCGCCTCACATTTCGTCTCTACTTTCTGCTTGTGGCTGCCGCAAGTGTGGCTCTGCTTCTGATCAGAGGATTCGTCCTCGATCCCTCGCCACAAATCCCCCTCCTGGTCTTTGGAGGTTTGTTGTTTGCTGCGGCTTCCTACCCGGCCATGCGGGTGTTGGCTACCGCACTCGACCGCTACGTGGCTGGTCGCCGTATCCGCACCCTGTCCAAGCAATACGGGCTGGCGGTTGATCCCGATGCCCTCATTGCGGATCTGCCCGTGGGCGTCCAACAGCGGGTCGAGATCCTCAAGACCCTCTATCGCGAGGCCCAGATCCTGATCCTCGACGAGCCCACGGCTGTGCTCACGCCTCAGGAGACGGACGAGCTATTCGAGATCATGCGCGGCCTGGTGGCCCAGGGCAAGTCGATCATCTTTATCACGCACAAGCTCAAAGAGGTAATGACCATTGCCGACCGGATCATTGTCCTGCGTGACGGGCGGGTCACTGGCGAGACGTCTCCGGAGGAGACATCGGAGGCCGAGCTGGCCGAGATGATGGTCGGCCGCGAGGTGGACCTGGTTGTCGACAAGGGGAAGGCTTCTCCCGGTGAGGTCGTCTTGGAGGTGGCGAACCTGACGGCCGAAGACCAACGCCATCAGCCGGCACTGAGGGGCGTCGATCTCTTTGTCCGGGCTGGCGAGGTGCTGGGCGTGGCTGGGGTACAGGGCAACGGCCAAACGGAATTGGTCGAGGTCCTGACCGGTTTGCAACCGGCTACGGGAGGTACGGTCCGCATCCTGGGCCACGATGTGACCAACGCCTCACCCCGGACCGTCACCGAGCTGGGCGTGGCTCACATCCCCGAAGACCGCCAGGAAGATGGCCTGGTGTTGTCCTTTCCTGTAGCGGACAATCTGATGTTGTGCAACTACTACGAGCCTCCTTTTGCCCGAGGGCCCGAGATCCGGTTCGACCGGTTGTACGAATATGCGGAACGGGTGGTGGCAGAATTCGATGTGCGCACGCCGAGCATCGCCATCCCCACCCAGAACTTGTCGGGCGGCAACCAGCAGAAGGTGATCGTCGCCCGCGAGTTCTCGAGGCCGATCAAGCTGCTTATCGCCGCCCAACCTACGCGGGGATTGGACGTCGGTTCCATCGAGTATATCCACCGTCGCCTGATCCAGAAGCGAGACGAAGGGGTGGCTGTACTCCTGGTTTCAGTCGAGCTGGACGAAATCATGGCTCTCTCGGACCGCATCGCCGTCATGTACGAGGGCCAGATTGTGGGTACGGTGGACGCCGACAAGATCACGCGCGAGGAGTTGGGCCTCCTCATGGCCGGTGCTCGACCCAAGGAGGAGGCGTCTCAGGAAGCGGATGTGCAGGAAACGAAAGGGGGCATACCCGTTGGCTGAGCAAGAGAAAAGACCGGGCTTGATACGACGGATCGGTGCCCAGCCCCTCTGGGTTCGGATGCTCCTCTTCGTGGCCCTGATCGTCATCGTTGCCCCGTTCAGCAAGTGGCTGATCTTGCTCCTGCTGTTGGCCATTGGCTTGTGGCCCGTTACCTTGCTCCTGGGCCTGGCAGGGCTGGCCGTCGCCTCGATCTGGCGCGGCGGCTGGCCTTGGATGAAGGACTGGCTCAGGCGCCGGTTGCGCGGCCTGGTTGTGCCTGCCCTGTCCGTGGTCACGGCATTGATCATCGGCGGCCTGGTGATCATGTTCACCGACCAAGCTGTGTTCCAGGCCATGCAAGAAGGGGGCATTCTCGAAGGCATCCGGCTGGCCTTCGCCAACCTGGCCACGGCCTACAAGGCTCTGTACGAGGGGTCGCTGGGCAACCCCCGTGCGATCGTCGAGGCCCTGGGGCAGGTGGGCGGAGAAGAAGGTCTTGGGCCCCTGTTGAGGGTTGTGCGCGGTCCCAGCGACAGCCTGGTCCAATCGGTGCCCTATATTTTTGCCGGGTTGGCCGTAGCCCTGGGTTTCCGCGCTGGTCTGTTCAACATCGGCGCCGAAGGCCAGATCGGCATTGGCTGGTTGGTGGCCGTCGTCGTCGGCTATTCGCTCACCGGCCTGCCGGCCGTTGTGCACCTGCCCCTGGCCATCCTGGCCGGGGCCGTGGCAGGCGGGCTGTGGGCAGCGATCGCCGGCTTCCTCAAGGCGCGGACCGGAGCCCACGAGGTGATCACCACCATCATGCTCAACTATGTCACCTTCCGCCTGAGCGCATGGCTTTTGTGCGGACCTCTGGAGCTCACCCAGGGTACTTGCCGTACCCAGGAGATTGCTGAAAGCGCCTATTTGCCGTGGTTTCTGGAGCGTCCGGTCACTATTCACTGGGGTTTTGTCCTGGCCCTGATCGCGGCGGTGCTCACCGGCTGGTTCCTGTTCCGGACTACCTGGGGCTTTGAACTGCGCACGGTGGGGGCCAACCCGAGCGCCGCTCGCTATGGCGGCATGAGAGTGGGCAAGACCTTTGTGCTGGCCATGTTCCTGAGCGGCTGCCTGGCAGGGCTGGCGGGGGTAAGCCAGGGATTGGGCATCACACGCAACATTGCCCTCGGCTTCCAGGCGGGTTATGGCTTTGACTCCATTGCCCTGGCCCTGCTGGGCAAGAGCCATCCGGTGGGTGTGGTCGGCGCCAGCCTGCTCTTTGGCGTACTCCGCGCTGGGGCGGGCCGGATGCAATCGGTGGCCGGCGTTCCCACCGAGATCGTCCAGATCGTCCAGTCGCTGGTTATCATCTTTATCGCCGCGCCGGCCATCATCCGGGCCATCTACCGGCTCCGCAAGCCTCGCGAAGAAGAGCTCGAAGTTGCCGTCTTCTCCCGTGGCTGGGGCGCGTGATTAGGAGAGGGACATGGCAGCACAAGCGCAAGCCATAGGGGTATCCAAGCCGGCTGGCCTCAGTAGAAAGGACCTGTTCGTCACACTGGGGATCTTGCTCATCGGGGCCATCCTGCTTCTACTGGGCGGCTTTAGCACTGAGGCCGGCGATTCTTCCACGTTCACAGATCAGGTGCTGGGCACATTGTTCTCGCTGCCTTCGCGGGCAACCCTGTATACCCTCGGCTCGATCTGCTTCTTTGTGGCGGGGTTACGCCTCTTTCGGGGTGCTCGTTCGATCCGCGGCCTGCTGAATTGGACAATCGCCTTGGTGTCTGCGTTCGCCTTCCTGGTGTGGATCACCAGCGGCACCAGTCTGAACCTGCCCGGTATGCTCCAGGCTACCCTGGTCGCGGCCACGCCGCTGACCCTGGGGGCGATGTGCGGTGTCCTCTGTGAGCGCTCGGGCATCATCAACATAGCCATCGAGGGCATGATGCTCTGGGGTGCATTCTCGGCTGTGGCCTTTGCCAGCATCTTTGATAGCCTGTGGATGGGCCTGGTGGCGGCCGGCCTGATGGGTGGGCTAATGGCCGCCCTTCATGCCGTGCTGTCGATCAAGTACAAAGTGGACCAGATTATCTCGGGCACAGTGATCAACATCCTGGCCGCGGGCGGAACGCGTTTCCTGAATATCCGCCTGCTGGAGCCGGCTGGTCTGAGTACGCCGGGCTCCTTTCCCATCATCCGTATCCCCGTTCTGTCCGAGATCCCGATCATCGGGCCGCTCCTTTTCGCCAACCAGCCCATCGTATTCATCATGCTTATCCTGCTGCTGGCCGTGAATTACGTGGTTTTTGCCACACCCTGGGGATTACGCATGCGAGCCTGTGGTGAGCATCCCCGTGCCGCCGATACAGTGGGTGTTCACGTCAACCGCATGCGCTACATCAGCGTCACCGTCGCCGGTCTGATCGCCGGCATTGGCGGAGCCTACTTTTCGCTGGGGATGATCGGCACCTTTGAGGATGGCATGACGCGCGGACAGGGCTTTGTGGCCCTGGCGGCCATGATCTTTGGCAACTGGAACCCAATAGGCGCCTTCCTGGCCGCACTGCTCTTTGGTTTTGCCGACGCGTTGCAGGTCAAGATGCAGATCATCAAGCCCCTCCTGCCCTTCATCCACCAGCCCATCCCGCCTGAATTTCTGCAGATGGCGCCCTACATCCTGACCATCATCGTCGTGGCCGGAGTCGTAGGCCGTTCCATGGCACCAGCCGCCGAGGGCAAACCCTACGAAAAACAATAGATAGGGGCGGGCAAGCCCGCCCTGGGATCCAGCATGACCGATTTGCTACCGTCGATCGCTCAAGACCTCCAAGACCCGGCCCGCTTGCGTGCCTACCTGGAAGGGCACTATGGACATCCACTGGACGCTCTCCTGTCGCCCTGGGATCGGGTGGAGACAGCGTTGGCCCATAAGGAGCCGGATCGCGTGCCCTTCGACTTCTGGGCCGTGCCAGAGGTCTGGGACCGGCTCCGGAGTGCACTGGGCCTGGCGGCAGATGGGAGGGGTGACGAGACCCTTCTGCGCCTGCTGGGCATCGACTGCCGCATGGTGACCACACGCTACGTGGGCAGCAAAGCCCGGCAATTGCCCGATGGCACCTTCATCGACGCCTGGGGGACCCACCGACGGCACGTGACAAACCCGTTCGGCACCTACGAGGAATACGCCAGCCACCCGCTGGCCGGGGCCGAAACCGTCGCCGACGTGCTAGACTGGGGATGGCCCAGCCCCGACGACTGGGATGTCTCTGGCGTACGCCGCCAGAGCGAGCGGCTTAATGCGGATGTGCGCCATAGCTTGCGCTACGAAGTGGGCGGCATCTTTGAGTGGTCGTGGGCCCTGCGAGGCTTTGAACGTTTCCTCTTCGACCTCGTAGAGAAGCCCGATGTGGCCTGCGCCATCATGGATCGTTTCACCGACCTGTACATCGAGAACACGGTGCGTGTCATCGCGGCAGCAGGCGGGCTGTTGGACATGGTCTACACCTACGATGACGTCGGCACCCAGAACGCGCTGTTGATCTCGCCGCGCATGTGGCGCAAGTACATCCTGCCCCGGCACCAGCGCCTGAACGCCGCCATCCGCGCTGCTGCCCATCCGGTCAAGATCATGTACCATTCCTGCGGCGCCGTGTATCCCCTCATCGGTGCCTTTATCGACGAGATGGGCATCGACGTCCTGAATCCCTTGCAGCCGCGAGCCGCAGGCATGGACATGGCCCGCATCAAGGCCGAATTCGGCGACCGTCTGTCCTTTCACGGCGCGATTGACATCCAGCGCACCCTGCCGCACGGCACGCCAGAAGAGGTACAGACCGAGGTGCGGGAACGGTGCCGTATCCTCGGGGAAGGCGGGGGTTATATCTGCACGTCGGCCCACTATCTCCAGGCGGACACACCCCTGGAGAACATCGTGGCCATGTATACCGCGCCGCGGGAGTCGGCCTGATCGCAGCGTGGATCTTGCGGGCAGAATGACAAACGGCGGCGCAGGCACGGGCCAGCACCGCCGCTTTCTATGCCACGGAACTCAGGGGTTGGGAAACGTCACCTCAAAGTCGGCCTTGGTCTCTCGCCCCGCCCTGACCTCTACCAGGCGATCTCCCAGCCTGGCGTCGCCAAGCCAAACCTGGACGATATAGCTGCCGGGTGGCAGGCTAAGGCGATAGCTGCCGTCCTCAGCGATGGGCTCCCTCTGAATCACATCGCCTTTCTGGAACACGTCCAACTGGCTGTCACCTTCTGCCCTCTGTAGCCCATAGACGAGGATCTCGGCCTGGTCCAATGACAGTCCATCCCCAGTCTGCGTTACGGTGCCTTCGATCACGCCGGCCTGGTTGCCACAGGCCAACAGGGACAACGAGATCAGGAACAGCGCTGCCAGCAGTCCAATAAGCTTCCAGGGATCGATCTTGGGCATGAGAGGGCCTATTCTCCTGTCGTGATGAGGACGAAGGCAATCCCGCCCGGAGTCACCGTCGCCGGCTGGACGTAGGAGCGGTCTTGGACTTTGACCTTAACCAGGTAATCGCCAGCCGGCACGTAGCCCAGCGCAAAGTTCTCGCCGAGCTGGTCATCGGCATTGACCCCTTCGTTGGCGTAGGTCTGGATCTGGCGCCACCAGACGTTGGGTTCAGCCGCGCGGAAAAAGGTGACCGGGATCTCGGCGATAGGCTGGCCCTGGCCATCGACGACACGTCCGGCGATGAGTCCCTGGCCCGACTCCGGCTTTAGCCAGAGGACCGGGTTGCGGGTGCGTTCGTAGCTGTTTTCCCCCAGCCGCACCTCCAGGTGCAGGTGGCTGCCGATGGCCACCCCTGTCATGCCGACCAGGCCGACCGTGTCGCCGGGTTCCAGGTGCTGGCCAGCCGCGGCGATGAGCTGCGACATGTGTGCGTACAGCAGGTAGACTGGCTGGCCGTTGAAGGGCTGGTCCAACTCCTGGATGACCAGGTTCCCGTAAAAGTCCGGTTTGACGCCGTACACCGTTTCGAGGTCGTTGCCGGCAAAGATGACCCTGCCGGCGGCGGCGGCCAGGACCGGCGTCCCTGCCGGGTTCATGTAATCGACGCCGTGGTGGAGGTGATAGCGTCCAGCGCCGGTAGAGCCATAGGGGAAATAGGTGCCCGGGTAGCGGTCGCCCTCGGTGTCTGTCCCAAGCGGAGGCATCAGCCACAGGTGATCTGCCGCGGAAGCCGGCGTGGGTGTGGGTACGGTCGGCGTGGGCGTCGGTGTAGGCGTTTTGGTGGGTGTAGGTGTTTTGGTGGGCGTAGGCGTGATGGTCGGAGTCGACGTTGGACTGGGGGTGAGGGTGGGGGTGAAGGTGGCGGTGGGTGATGGGGTGGATGTCGGCGTTCCCAGTACGTGGGGTTCGGCGCCGAGCGGTGCACCGCCCATGACCAGCAGGAAGAGCACGCCGACCACCACGATCAGTGCACTGGCACCGCCGGACTGGCTCATCAACCGATTTCCCATCCTATTTCGCCTGGATTGCGCCCTGGCTAGGGAGCCCAGGAGATCCTTTCCCTCGTCCAGTCGTACTCCCCGCTGCCATAGCCACCGTTCAGGCTAAAGAGCTTGCGTTGGTTGCTGCCGCTGGCATCCATCACCCAGATAGCCCAGCCGCCGTCCCGGTTCGACACGAAGGCGATCGATTTGCCGTCGGGCGACCAGGTAGGCAGGCCATCCTGAGCGGCGTTGCTGGTCAGGCGCTTCAGCCCGCTGCCGTCCATGTTGACGCTGTAGACCTCCCAGTTCCCGTCCCGCGCCGACATGAAGGCTACGCGCGCACCCGACCCGCTCGGGGCGGTATCGCTGTTGTGGGTGGTCAGGCGCACATATGCACCACCGCCTGCTCCAACCCAGAAGAGGCCACAAGCCGCGTGGTCGACGAGAAAATCACAGCCGTGATAGACGACCCGGCCATCCGCCAGCCAGAAGGGGTACTCCCCACGGATCTCTGTAGCGCCGGTCCGGATCCACTCCTGCGACTTGCCGAACATGTCATGCACAATGCCCAGGCGGCTCTGACCATCGCCCCACGAGGTAGACGAATAGGCGACGATGGCCCCATCAGGCGACCAGGAGGGATAGGCGTCCTCGATGTAGTTGCTGACCTCGTGCAGATCGCCACCACTGGGGTCCATGGTCACCAGGTGCTCATAGTTGGCCGTGTCGCCGTTGGCGGCGAGCAGGTTGCCGTCCTGCCGGAACTGGGGCTGGCGGAATCCCTGGCCCAGCCTGTTGCGACCGCTGCCATCGATGCGGCTGACATAGAGCACATAATCGCCGGCAATGGGGTCCCACACCGTAAAGGCGATCTTGCCCGAGAGGGCAGCGGGTTTGGGCACCGGGGTGTTGGCTGGTCTCGGCGTGTTCGTCGGCGCTGGCGTCGGGGTAGGGCCAATCCGGGTCGGCGTGGGTGACGGCGTGCGTGTGGCTGTCGGTGTAGGTGTGCTGGTGGCTCTCGTCGCCGTAGAAGTGGGCGTCACGCTGGTTAGCCTGGTGGGCGTACTCAGGACGATGGGCGTCCAGGTGGGTGTGGCCGTCGTGCCTAGTACATCTGGGGCTGGGGAGGGCGGGATGGTGAGCACCTGGCCAACCTGGATCAAAGCCGCATTGCTGATCCCGTTGGCTGCGGCGAGCGCGTTCACGCTGACGTCAAAGCGAGCGGCGATCTCGGACAGCGTCTCGCCGGCCCGGACGGTATAGGTGCGGGCAGCGGTCGCCACCGTCGTGGCGCTGGCGGTTGGCGATGCCAGCGTGGGCGTGATCCTCGGCGTGGCTGTGGCTGGGGGCGTGTCGGTGGGCGTGGCGCTTGCTGGCGGCCGGGGTGTGCGGCTGGGCGTCGCCGTCGGCGTGGGTGTGTAGGTTGCCGTCGCTGGCCGCGGTGTATAGGTCTCGACCAGGGCCACGGGGGATAGCTCTCCTGGCGTGGGCGTTGCTTCGCCCAGGTTGCGCAGGAACAACACCCAGGTGGCGGCGCCGCCACTCACCAGGCAGCCCAGAGCCACCAGCGCGACAAAGAATCCCAGCAGCATGCGCCGCCTGGAAGGTTGAGCAGAAGGCGAAGGCGCAGCCTGATCCCGATGCAGAATGGGGGGCGGTGCGGGTGCGGGCGCCGGCTCGGCTGGTCTCGGCTCCGGTTCTGGCTGGCGGGGAAGCGGCATAGGGGCCTCGATGCTGCTTTCATGGAGGCTTCCCCCTGCCCGCGCCGGTTCGGCAAAGACCCATTGCCGGCCATCGTGAACCATCCAGCGACCGGTGCGCGCATTGAGCATCCAGCGCCGGCCCTCCTCGTCCGTGACCTGCAATCCGACGACGCGATTGAGGAACTCGTCTTCCGGGAGCTCTCCACTCAAGAAGCTGGCTTCCAGCTCGCGGAATCTCCTTTTCGCCTCCTGAAAACGCATAGACCTTACCTCAGAGCTTGCCTTGGGCGCGCACCCGCGCATTATAGCACAGAAATCTTGGCTGACCAAACAGGCAGATCGGGGACTGGTTTGCGCGGGGTAGGAAGGCTAGCGGCCCCAAATGGTCTCGACGACGGCAAAGTATGGTTTTAATGCCTTCTTTGTCTCCTCGTCTGTGACGAGGGAATCGAGCAATCGCCAGTCGGTGCCTTCGAGCTTCGACTTGGGTGGTCGCTGGCGGCGCAGCATGGTGACCGCCTGCTGGAAGAGCCGGGCAGCCAGGTCGCCGTCGCCTCGCATCGCCCAGCCAATACCGGACAGGACCAAAAGCCTGGCGGTACCATATTGCCCCAAGGACTCCTGGAGCCACTCCAAGGCCGGCTCAGGATCGCCCAGGCGCAGCACAGATTCCACCCAGGCATCGTGACCGTACTCAACCTGGCCCGGATCTTGACTGGCCACCTGGCGCCATTCCTCCCTGGCCTGAACCAGGTTGCCGCTGAGACTGGCGACGAGTCCACGCTGGAAACCAGCCTGCAAGGGGTTCGGATCCCGCTCAACGTAGCGCAGCGCCTCGCTGTAGCGGCCCGCGCCGGCCAACATGGTATAGACCTCGCGGATGGTCTTGATGGTTTCGGGGTTGTGGCGCAGGGCCGCTTCCCAGGCGGCGAGGGCCTCATCCACCTCTTTCATGTCCCTGTAGAGGAGGAACCGCTCGTAGTGGATGTCGGCAAGGTCGTCGCAGTCCTCGGCCTGGCACAGGTCCAGGGCGCGGTCCAGCGTTTCTCGGCTCTCGGCGAACTGTCCCTCGATCCGGGCCTCGGAGCCGATAAGTAACCAGCCACCGACGTGTTGCGCTTTTTGCTCCGCCAGGGTTCGCAGCTCGGCGAGACCTTCTTCCACCTCCCCCTTGGCGATGCGCAGCACGGCCAGATCCCGGCGCCAATCCTCGGCTTCTTCAGGATGGGTTTCCAGCAGGACCTCTTCCACCTCCAGCGCTTCGGCAAAGCGCCCCATTTGGTGGAGCAGAGAAGTCAACTCCAGGCGTGCCCGGCGGTGCAGGTCACGCAATTCGGGGCGCCGCTCCAGGATCTGATCGCTGAGGCGCAGCAACCGCTCAACCAGCCGCCGGTAGAGCGCGATGGCCCCTTCCACGTCGCCCGATCTTACCAGGCTGTGGGCCCGGCTATGGAGCCCTTCGTAGCTGTCGGCCAGAGGCGTGCGAGGTGGGGGTGTGCTCATTGGCCGCTCTCGATGTCGGCGATGGTGGCATGCTTTCGACCCTTGCGCAGGTGGCGGTAGACGTAGTAGGCCAGGGCAGCCACGATGACGATGGCAATGGGTATGTCAAAGGGTCGCATGATGGCCCGCAACTCCTCCCAGTGTTCACCAAAGTAGTAGCCACCCAGGGCCAAAAGGCCGCACCAGATGAACGAGCCGACAAAGCTATAGACCGTAAACCGAGGGAAGCTCATGCGCACCACGCCTGCCGGGAAGGAGATGAAGGTGCGCACAATGGGCAGCAGCCGCGACAGGAATGCAGCCCAGTCTCCCCAACGGGCAAACCATTGGTCGGCCTTTTCCAGATCTTCCTGATGGACCAGGATGTACTTGCCATAGCGCTCCACCAAGGGCCGGCCGCCCCAGGCACCGAGCGCATAGGAGATTACGGATCCGAGGGTGCAGCCCACTGCACCCCACAACCCCCCTTGCCAGAGGGCCTGGAAGGCCGATAGGCCCTTGGCCTGGACCAACATCCAGCCGGACAGAGGCATGGTCACTTCGCTGGGGATGGGGATATTGGCACTTTCCAGGGCCATGATGACCACCACCCCGAACCAACCAATGGTCTGAAACAGGTTGCTCAGGAACTCGACCAGCTGATGCTCTAGTGCTTCCACGCGCATACACTCCTAAAGACCTGGGTTCTGGACTGCCACCCCCTGGCTAGGCTGTGGAGTCGCTGTGCCTGCAAGGGGACCGGAGCTGCCAGGGTGTGCCTTTTCCCCTTTCCCGGATCCAGGACGGGCGGCCCATTATAGCATCAGGGTAGGGGCTTGGCAAATCAGTGGCGCGAGACGGTTTTGACATCGGGCTGGAAATGGCATACAATACCGCCGACTGGCGTTCAGGTCATCTTGTCTCACAAACAAACGTTTTGTGCATCAAAGGGGGTGCATACAGCATGGGCAAGACCTTTGCCGAAAAGATCCTCGCCGCGAAGGCAGGACTCGACGAAACCGTGCCGGGCCAGATCGTCACCGTGCAGCCTGACAGGCTCCTCACCCACGATAACACGTCGGCCATTGCCAAGACCTTCCGCAAGATAGGGACCGACCGCGTGGCAAACCCGAACATGAACGTGATCATACTGGATCACGTCGTGCCTGCCGCCAACGAGACCTATGCCCAGAGCCACAAGGAGACGCGCGAGTTCGTGCAGCAACAGGGCATTGAAGCGTTTTACGACGTGGGAGAGGGGATCTGCCACCAGGTGCTGCCAGAGCAGGGACACGCGCTGCCAGGCATGCTCATCGTCGGCAGTGACTCGCACACACCCAGCCACGGCGCCCTGGGTGCCTTTGCTGCCGGCATTGGCCGCACCGAGGCTGCTGCGGTCATGGCCACAGGCGAGATCTGGCTCCGTGTCCCGGAGAGCATGCGCATCGAGGTGACGGGAGAGATGCCGCCCCAGGTCTCTGCCAAGGACCTGGTGCTGCACATCATCGGTGATATCGGCGCCGATGGGGCCGACTATATGTCGGTCGAGTTCGCAGGCCCCACCATCGAGTCCATGAGCATCGCCGGCCGGCAGGTGCTGTGCAACATGGCTGCCGAGATGGGCGCCAAGAATGGCTACGTGGCGCCCGACGAGACAACGCGACAGTGGCTTGCTGGTCGGACCACGTCTACCTACGATGAGATCCTGCCCGATGAGGATGCGGATTATGCCAGGGTCCTGCACTACGACGTGAGTGGCCTCATGCCGCAGATCGCCAGGCCCCATCGCGTGGACAACGTGGTGCCGGTGACCCAGGTAACGGGCCTCCCGATCAACCAGGCCCTCATCGGTACGTGCACCAACGGCCGTCTCGAAGACCTCCGGGCGGCGGCTCAAATCCTGCGTGGAAAACAGATCGCGCCCTGGGTCCGGCTGCTGGTCCTGCCTGCCTCCCGCGAGATCCTGTTGTCGGCCATGGAGGAGGGCATTATCGCCGACCTGGTCAAAGCCGGAGCCACACTCCTGAACCCTGGTTGTGGCCCCTGCCTGGGTGCCCACGAAGGCTGCATGGCGCCCGGCGAGAGGACGATATCCACGGCAAACCGCAACTTTAAGGGCCGGATGGGAAGCCGTGAGGCCGAGATCTATTTGGGTAGCCCGGCCACGGTAGCGGCATCGGCGCTCCGCGGCGCCATCACTGACCCGCGCGAGTTATAGAGCTCGCCAGCCAAGACGGTCCAGCGTGATCCCCGATCGCTGCAACGCGGACAGCAACTGGCAGCTACAGCGCACGGTGGTCATCATCGGGTGGGATGGGGTGGATCCTAGCTAATTGGGAGGCAAGACTTGAAGACGATAATCAAGGGAAGGGTGTGGAAGTATGGGGATGACGTCAACACCGACGTCATCTTTCCTGGAAAGTATACGTACAGCATCACAGATCGCAAAGAGATGGCCGAGCACGCTCTCGAAGATCTCGATCCCGACTTTGTGAAGAAAGTGCAGCCGGGTGACATCATCGTTGCGGGCAAGAACTGGGGCTGCGGTAGCTCCAGAGAACAGGCGGTCATCAGCCTGAAGGAAGCAGGGGTGGGGGCGATCGTCGCCCGCTCTTTTGCCCGGATCTATTTCCGCAACTGTATCAACGAAGGGCTGCCCATCGTCACCTGCGACGCCGTGGATTCGGTAGAGACCGGAGACGAGATCACGATAGACTTTGGACAGGGTAAGGTGATCACGCCCCGGGCCGAGTATCACTTCCCGCCGCTTGCGCCTTCGGTCATGGAGATTCTGGACGCAGGCGGGCTGGTACCTCACGTCAAGCAGAAGCTCGGGATCGCCTAGCAGAGGGCGCATCAGGCGCAGAGGTAGTAGTGGTCAAGTAGTCACTGGCAAAGGCAGAGGTTCTTTGCCTGGGTCTTTGGATTCAACTCAACACAAGGAGGATTACTCGTAATGGCCAAGTACAGAATCGCCTGGCTGCCCGGCGATGGCATCGGCAAGGATGTCGCCGAAGCAGCGAGGATTGTCCTGGACCGTCTAGACGTGGATGCTGAATATATCCATGGCGATATTGGCTGGGAGTTCTGGCGTACGGAGGGGGAGCCCCTCCCCAAGCGCACCCTGGATATGATGAAGGAGACGGACTGCGCATTTTTCGCCGCCATCACGTCCAAAGGCAGGGATGTGGCCGACGCGGAGCTCCTGCCCGAGCTCCAGGGCAAGGGTTTTGTTTATCGCAGCCCCATCGTGCGCATGCGGCAATTGCTCGACCTGTACATCTGTCTGCGGCCGTGCAAGGCCTATCCGGGCAACCCGTTGAACTACAAGGACTTGATCGACCTGGTCGTCTTTCGGGAGAATACCGAGGGGATGTACATTGGCGTCGAGTTCCCAAAGGTCCCCGAGGAGTTTTACGCTGTCAAGGGTACAGAAAAGCTGCCCCGCGATGCAGCTATCTCCCTCCGGGCCGTGACCCCGGGCGGCTCGGAGCGCATTGTGCGCGCTGCCTTTGAGTATGCCCAAAAGTACGGTCGCAAGAGAGTGACCGCGGTGCACAAAGCCAACGTCCTGCGACAGACTGACGGGGTGTTCATGGAAGCAGCCCGCAAGGTCGCAGCCGAATACCCCGAAATCGCGTTCAACAATGCCAACATCGACGCCATGGGCATGTGGCTGCTCAAAGATCCCTACAACTATGACGTCATCGTCACCACCAACCTCTTTGGCGACATCATCTCGGACCTTTGCGCCCAGATGGTCGGTGGCCTGGGCTTTGGCTGCAGCGGGAATATCGGCACGGACTATGCCGTATTCGAGCCGACGCATGGTTCTGCACCCAAGTATGCGGGACAGTACAAGGTGAACCCCATCGCCACCATCTTGGCGGCCAAGATGATGCTCGACTGGCTGGGTGAAACCGACAAGGGGGCGCAGCTGGAAGCGGCAGTAGCTGAGGTGATCAAAGAGGGCAAGGTCCGCACGTACGACATGGGCGGTGATAGCGGCACGCTGGAGATGGCCGAGGCGATCGCCGCCAAGCTCTAGGCCAGAGGGGCGGTGCACCCGGTGAGCGCGCCGCCCTTGTACCTCACTGGTATACAGGGCCTCTGAAACCAGGCCCACTCTTTGGGTGAAGGAGAGGGAGGGCGCAGCCAGCGCTGAACCTCCCTCCCACCATTCCTGGTAGGTGAAAGGGTCGTTGCTATGGACACACTGATCGATCTGTTGCCCTTCCTCGTCCCTATCCTCTTGCTCCAGATCGCGCTTATGGTCGTCGCCCTGGTAGACCTGATCCGTCGTGAACGCACGCGGGGGCCCAAGTGGGTCTGGGCAGTAGTGATTGTCTTCTTTAACATCCTCGGCCCGGTCATCTATCTCGTCGCCGGCCGGGAGGAGTAGTATGCCCGCCATCCGCATCGAGGGACTCACCAAGCGTTTCGGCAAGGTGCAAGCGCTGGATGGGCTCAGCCTGGCTGTTGAGCCTGGATCGGTCTTTGGGTTTCTGGGGCCGAACGGCGCTGGCAAGACGACAACCATCCGCATCCTGACGGGCCTGGCGCGAGCTGACGCGGGACGGGGCTGGATCGACGGGGTGGAGGTGACCGCGGATCCAAGCGACGCGAGCCGCCGCATCGGATACCTGCCCCAGGACCCCTCGTTCTATCCCTGGATGACGGCACGGGAGTTCATCGACTATATCGGCCGTGTCTTTGGCCTCCCCGCTGGCGAGCGTACAGCGCGCACGAACGAGCTCCTGGAGCTGGCCGGGTTGGCAGAGGACGCTGACCGGCGCATCGGCGGCTTTTCAGGGGGAATGGGCCAAAGGCTGGGCATTGCCCAGGCCCTGGTTAACCATCCCCCGGTGCTGCTGTTGGACGAGCCGGTGAGTGGCCTGGATCCCGCCGGGCGCCGGGAGCTGTTGCAGCTGATCGAGCGGCTCCGCGGGCAGTGTACGGTATTCATGTCGACCCATATCCTGGCGGATGTCGAGCGCGTGTGCGACGCAGTGGCTATCATCAGCCGGGGCCGGCTGGTGGCTGAGGCGCCTCAGCAAGAGCTGCTGCAACGCTACGCTGTCCCGGCCTTTGAGATAGAGGTGGATAACCGCTTCGGCGGGCAACTCTCGGCGTGGGCCGGCGGGCTCCGGGCACAACCGTGGGTGACGTCGGTCACGCTCGACCGGAGCAAGGCACGGGTGATTGTCGACGACCTTGATGCCGCCCGGCGCGAGTTGCTGGCATCTGCCCTCGCCGCTGGGCTGGTCCTCAATCGCTACGAGATGGTGCGGCCGTCACTGGAGGACGTCTTCCTCAGGCTGGTCGAAGGCGGAGGTGAGCCGTGAGGATCCTGTGGGTTGTGTTACGCAAGGAATTGATGGAGCAGTGGCGGTCCTACCGGCTGCTCATCGTGGGTGTGGTGCTGCTGCTGTTCGGCCTGGCATCTCCGCTGCTGGCCAGGTATACGCCCGAGATCCTGCGCCTGGCCCTGCCGGAAGGGGAGGAGATCCTCAGCCTGATCCCTCCTCCGACCGTGGCAGATGCCGTGTCGCAGTACCTGAAGAACATCACCCAGTTCGGCGTTTTGCTGGCGGTCCTGATGGCGATGGGTGCGGTGGCCCTGGAGAAGGACAAGGGAACGGCAGGGCTGATGCTGGTCAAGCCGATCCCGCGTGGCATCTTTCTCAGCGCCAAGTTCCTGGCTTTGGGATTGACCTTCGCAGCCGGCATTCTCCTCGCAGCAGTCGCTGGCTACTACTATACCTTGTTGCTTTTTGAGCCGCTCAGCCTATCTGCGTGGCTGGGGCTCAATGGCTTGTTGCTTGTCTTTATCCTGGTCTATGTGGCGTTGACGCTGCTGTGCAGCACTTTGACCGAGTCTCAGGTGGTCAGCGGTGGCCTGGCTTTGGGCTTTGTCGTAGTCTTGAGTGGGCTGGGCGCAGTGCCCAGGCTGGGCGATTATCTGCCAGGCCAACTGAATGCGTGGGCCGCCGGGCTCTTCACCACCAATGGAGAACCGGCCTGGTCCGCGCTGGCCGTGAGCCTGGGCCTGATCGTGGGCGCGCTGGCCGTCGCCTGGCTGTTCTTTGAGCGCCAGGAGTTGTAACGCGGTCCAGGGCGGCACCGCCTGGTGGTGCCTGCCCTTGGGCATGAGGGCAGAGAAGGAGCGATAGCAGATGGAATTCGGCTGGAACGAGGAGCAGCGTCTGTGGCGACAGGCGGTCCGTGATTTTGCGCAGAGTGAGATCGCGCCCCGGGTGCGTGAGATCGATCAGGAGGAGCGGATCCCACCAGAGATCATCAAGGGCATGGCGCGTATGGGACTCCTGGCCCCGCTCTGCCCCGAAGAGTACGGTGGGGCCGGCATGGACTGGACCATGGCGGCCATCGCCGCCGAGGAGTTGGGGCGGGCGGATATCAGCCTGGCCGTGCCTGTGCTATACCTGGTGGAGGCTGCCTGGGGCTTTGTCTTTGAGCAGTATGGACCGCCAGAACTCAAAGCCGAGGTGCTGCCCCGGGTGACGGCGGGCGAGGCCTTTCTGGGCATAGCCACCACCGAGCCCGAAGGGGGATCCGACATCCTGGGGGCGTGTCGCACCAAGGCTGTTAAGGACGCGGATGGCTGGCGCCTGAACGGCGAAAAGGTGTATATCAGTGGGGTCCGCGAGTCGCTAGAGATGGGCGGCATCCATCTTTTGCTGGCCCGCACCGACCCCGATCCGGAGGCGGGACACCGGGCCTTTACGTTTTTTGGCCTGCCGCTGAAGGGTACGCCGGGCCTCACGCCGACCTTTTTCGAGGATATGGGCCGGATGGGGATCTCCACAGGCGGCTTTGCCCTGGAGGACGTGCGCCTGCCGGCGGAGCACCAGGTGGGCGAGCTAAACCGGGGATTCTACTACGCCATGGAGGGCTTTTCCGCAGCGCGGGTGCTCATCGGGGCTACGTGCGTGGGTGCTGCCGAAGCTGTGCTCGACATGGGCATAGACCACATCAAGGAGCGCAAGGCCTTTGGCCGGCCCCTGGCTGCCTACGAGGGCATCTCTTTCCCGCTGGCGGACCACTATGCCAACCTGGAGAGCACGCGCTTGCTGGTCTACAAAGGCGCCTGGACGCTGGACCAGAAATATGGCCCTGGCACCAGGACCCACCACGACATTGCCCTGATCGCGGCCCTGGCCAAGCTGCGTGCACCGAGGGTCGGCTTTGGGATCATGAATGAGGTGGCCGATTGGTTTGGGGCCATGGCCTACACCAAGGAGGCCCCGGTCGAGATGGGCATTCGCGCCATCCGCTCCTATTCCATCGGCGCTGAGGGGACGAGCAATATCATGCGGTTGATCATCACCCGTGAGCTGCTGGGCACCGAATTCCTACCCTACCGGTACTAGCCAGGGTGGTGCACACTGTCCAGGACAGCGCCAGGGCTGTGGTCCTGTCGATGACCTGCACGAGGAGATCTAACGTACCATGACCGATTACGTCTTGGCCCTGGACCAGGGGACGACCAGTTCCAGGGCCATAGTTTTTGACCACAAGGGCCGGATCGCCAGCACGGTCCAGAAGGAATTCCGGCAGATCTATCCCCAGCCGGGTTGGGTAGAGCACGACCCGGAAGAGATCTGGAGTAGCCAACTGGCCACGGCCCGGCAGGCGCTGGACAGGGCCGGCGTCGAGGCGGCCCAATTGGCTGCGATCGGCATCACCAACCAGAGAGAGACGACAATCGTCTGGGACCGGGGCACGGGCGAGCCGCTGTACAATGCCATCGTCTGGCAGTGCCGCCGGACAGCCGCCATGTGCGACCGGCTGCGAGAGGCTGGCTGGGCCCCACCCATCCGGGACAAGACAGGGCTGGTCGTCGATGCCTACTTCTCGGCCACCAAGCTGGCCTGGTTGCTGGACGAGGTCCCGGGGTTGCGCGAGAAGGCGCAGCGGGGGGATGCCCTCTTTGGCACGGTGGATTCGTTCCTCATGTGGCGGCTCAGTGGGGGACGTTTGCACGTCACCGACGTGAGCAATGCTGCCCGTACCATGCTCTTTAACATCCACGCGCTGGACTGGGACGACGAGATCCTGGCTGAGATGCGCATTCCCCGGACCATGCTGCCGCAGGTGCAGCCTTCCTCGCAAGTCTATGGCCGCGCCGCACCGGAGCTTTTGGGTGTGGATGTGCCTTTGGCCGGTGCTGCGGGCGATCAGCAGGCCGCCCTGTTCGGCCAGGCCTGTTACGCGCCGGGGCAGGCCAAGAACACCTACGGCACCGGCTGTTTCCTGCTGCTCAACACCGGGCACCAGGCAGTGGCCTCAGATCGAGGCCTGCTGACGACCATTGCCTGGCAACTGGGCGAGGATGGCCCGGTGACCTACGCCCTGGAAGGCAGCGTCTTTGTCGCCGGGGCGGCCATCCAGTGGCTGCGCGACGGTTTGGGGATCATAGCCCACGCCAGCGAGAGCGAATCCCTGGCCAGAGAGGTACCCGATACCGGCGGGGTGTACTTTGTGCCTGCCTTCACTGGGCTGGGCGCACCCTATTGGGATGCCTATGCCCGGGGCACCATCGTCGGCATGACCCGCGGTACCGACCGCCGGCACCTGGCCCGGGCAGCGCTGGAGGCCATCTGCTTCCAGAGCCGCGACCTCCTGGAAGCGATGGTGGCCGATTCCGGCATCCGCCTGCAGGCCCTGCGGGCGGACGGCGGCGCGGCTGCCAACGAGCTGCTGATGCAGCTCCAGGCCGACCTTCTCGGTGTGACGGTCCAGCGGCCGGCGGTTACAGAGACAACGGCCCTGGGCGCGGCGTACCTGGCGGGCCTGGCCGTTGGCTATTGGTCGGGCCTGGATGAGATCGCGGCCCAGTGGCGTGTCGATGCCGAATTCGCGCCTGGGATGGATGATGAACAGCGTGAAGGGCTCTACGCGGGCTGGCGACGGGCCGTGGAGCGGGCGCGGGGTTGGGCCAGGGCCGGTGGCAGCTAGAGCCCCGGATCCGCGGCTGGCCTGAGGCGCTGGCCCACGGCCAGGCGTGGTCAATCTACCTGGCGGGCGACAGCACGCAAACCCAATCCCCACATGACGATGCCCAGGATGGCCAGCGCGGCGGCGTTGCGCCAGAGTTCCTCCAAGCCGGCCCCCTTTAGCATCACGCTGCGGAGGATGGCCAGGTAGTGCTGCAAAGGCACAAAGCGGGCTATCATCTGCAGTGCCTCCGGCATGTTCTTGACCGGCACCAAAAAACCTGAGAAGGCCACGTCGACCATGGCCTGGATAAAGACAAAGAGGATGGCCTGTTGCTGTGTGCGCGAGATGGCCGACAGGACGAGGCCCCAGCCGACCTGGGTGGTGATGAAAAGCAGGGAGAGGGCTATGAGCAGGAGCGGGGATCCGTTCATAGGCGTGTCGAAGACTGTCAGGCTGATGATCCACATGACGCCGAAATTCAGCCCGCCGATGGCGATGGCCGGCAGCCCTTTTCCCAGCGTCAGCTCAAAATGGCGCAACGGTGTGACCATCAATTGCTCCAACGTGCCCAATTCCCTCTCCCGGGCCAGGCCCAGCGCCGCGACGGCGAGCGTAACCTGGTAGATGATAAAGCCCAACTGGGCCGGGATGGTATAGTCGCGGATGTCCATCGTGGGATTGAAGCGGATGTTGGTCCGAAAGTCGATAATCTCGGGCACCATCAGGCCCGACGACACAGCCAGGTCAGCCGAAAATCGGCTCAGCACGTTGCCAGCGGCGCTCAAGGTTACCGAGGCAGCCATGGTGTTGGTCCCATCGGCGAAGAGCTGGACCTGCACCTGCCGGGCAGCGGCCTGGCGCACGGCCAGGAGCCTTTCGGCAAAGCCTGCGGGAATCACGACAGCCAGCCGGGCATCGCCCCCGTCCAAGAGCTCATGGATCTGCTCATAGTTGTCCACATAAAACTGCACCTGTAGTTCGTCACTGTTGTCGAGATCCACGATTAGCTGCCTGCTCAGGCGGCTGCGATCCAGGTCAAGGATGGCTACAGGCTGTTCGCTGATGCCGCGCTCGACGTTCTGGGCCATGAGGAGCAGTTGCAGGACCGGAGCCAGCAGAATAAAGCCTGTCAACAGGCGGTCGCGCGCGAACTGGATCAATTCCTTGATGATTACATTCCAGATGCGGACGAACATGGTAAGCAGGGCAGTGGGTCTCAGCCCACCCTCTTTTTGAAGGAGAGCAAGCCAAGGGCGAGGGCAACCAAGCCCATCCCCAGCAGGATGAGGGCTGGTTGCACCATCTGGGCCAGGCCGAGCCCCTTCAGAAAGATGACGCGGCTGATCTCGACAAAGTGAGTGCTGGGCAGTACGTAGGACGTGAGGACCGAGAACGGCGACCCTGTGCTCACCGGGGTGATCAGCCCAGCCAGAAAGAAGCTGGGCACGATAAAGACGAGCAGGACGATGAACATGGCCGTCTGTTGGCTTTTGACATAATTAGCCACAACGACTACAGCGGCCATGCAGGCCAGGAAATAGTCGGCTGCCAGCAGCAGGTACAGGGCCAGGTTGCCACGAAATGGGACCTCGAACCATAGCACGGCCACCAGCAAAGCAAGGAGCGCGCTGACCTGGCCGGTGATGATATAGGCAGCCACCTTGCCCACCACGTACTCGAATCCCAGCACGGGGGTTGCCATCAGGCCCTCCAGCGTGCCGGTCTCCTTCTCCCGGGTCAGTGCCAGGGCAAGGGCCAGGGTGGGCATGATGAGGACGATGGCCAACAGGCCGGGCACCATGCCATGCAGGGAGAGAAGGCCCGCATTGTACCAGGCCTGCGTCAGGACTTCCACAGGCTGGCTGGCCATCACCGGACCCGTGGTGGCGGTGCCGGCGACAAAGGCCGCCGAAAGACTGCTCAGGAGGTTGATGGCCTGGCTGCCGGCGAAGGGATCGGTGCCATCGATGATGGCCTGCACCTGGGCGGCCTGCCCGCCGCGCACCTCAGCGGCAAAGCCTGGCGGAATGACCAGGGCGACGTCGACCGTGCCCTCCAGGAGGAGGGGATCGATCGCGTCGTAGCCAGTGACGGTGTGGGTCAGATTCAGATCCTGGTTGCTGGTCAAGGAGGCCAGGTAGCGGCGGGAGAGCGAGGTGCGATCCAGGTCGAGCACGACCAAGCTAAACTGCTTGATTTCAAAAGAGAAGACGTAGGAGAGCAGGACGAGCAGGAAGGCTGGCGAGACCGTCACGAGAAAGAGGTTCCGCGGGTCACGGACGATGTGCAACACCTCTTTGCGCATGACGGCAAACAGCCGACGCAGTGACATGGGTCGCTGAACTCCTCAAGTGGTGAGACTGCCGATCAGTATACCAGGGGTGAGGGGTTCCGTCAAAGACAAATCGCCCGGGTAGCGGGATCCCGGGCGCGCAACAGGCTCAGTGGACGTGGATCTGGGTGGCCCGCCTGCCGGCTTCTGGCGCCCGGGTGCCGGGAGAAGCAGGTGTGCCGGCCAACCTCAGGCCACCGGCCTGAGGTTAAAACTCAGCGTGTCATGGGTAGGCAGCGCCTCGGTCAGGACCTCATCCCGGGCGAGTGTCACAGCCAGTTCCAGATTGTCGCCCAATTGCAGGCCCAGCCCCTTGAGCGAAATGGCCAGTTCGACAACACGCTCGCCTACGGCGATGGTGCCCAGATGCGTCACAGGCCGCCATATCTCCTGGCCGTCAGCCCGGTACAGGGTTGCCTCGTGGCGCCCTGCGGGCAGGAGGATCTCCCAGGCGAGCCCGACGCCACTGGGACCCAGGGCCGGGTTGGTATCTGCAAATCGCACGCGCTGATTGGCCTTGCGCCGGCCGGGTGCAGTCAGGTAGAACGCAACCTGGAAGGGGGCCACAGGCTCGTTGAGTTCCAGCCGCAAGAACAGGTCGGCCGGGTTGTAGCCATAGTACAAGCGCCGGATGAGGGTGTGGCCTTTCTGCATGGTGCCGCTGGAAGCCACTGGATCGAGGAATCCGGCTCCCGTCCACTCCAGGGAGATCGCCGGGGCGGCCGACAGGTGGGGCGTGATATAGGCCGCGACCGGCCGGTGGTGCACTGGCGCCGCGAGGCCGGCGATCGGTTCATCCAGCCAGGCCGGCACCGGCAGGCCGAGGGTCATATAGACGGAGGCCAGATGGCCCCGAAACGCCTTGTCAAAGAGGTAGTCCTGATCTGACGAGTTGCGGCTATAGTACCACCAGAACCAATCGCTGCCTTCGGCAACATAGATCGCCCTCCATGCCCGCTCGAGGACATCGGCGTCCAGGAGTGGATATTCAGCATGCCAGGCACACAGCCGGTCCCGCGTGCGGGCCAGGCACTCCCAGGCCCGGTTCTGTTCTGCCTCACCGATCCACGTCTCCAGGTTGTGGTTGATCCAGGATCCGGTGTGCAGGGTCGAGATCTCCTCACGCGGGGGATGCTCTGCCAGGTACTCACTGACAGTGACTGCCTGGAGGTCCGGGTCGTCGCCCAAGAGGTGGTAGAGATGGTGCAGAAAGACGTCGCCGTTGTGCTCGTATTCCTCCCAGCAGTTCTCGCCGTCCAGGATAATAGATACCAGATGGGGCTGTTCTGACTCGTTCAGGGTCTCGCGAATGCGGTGCAGCCTGTGGATCAGATCCTCCGCCGCGTGTCGTCCATTCCAGTCCTTGTAGACAAAGCCGATGCGGTCCGAAAGAAAACGGTCACGGAAGATGATGGCCGGCGGCTGCTTGCCGACGCGGGTGCGATAGGGCTGGTAGAGGAGCCGTGGATTGGTGACATGGCCGTAGCCATCGCGCTGTGTCCACTCGCCGTAGCTACGGGCCAACACCGCCTCGTCAGAAGCGAACCAGCCGTAGCCTTCGGCGGCAAGCTGGTAGACCATTTCGGGACAAACTGCACCTTCCGAGGGCCACATGCCTCGGGGCCGGTGGCCAAAGTGGCGCTGGTGCGACTCGACGGCCAGCCGGATCTGCTCGCTGGCGTCTTCGGGATGGGCAAAGGGCACGTTAGGCAAGGGCAGCCCCGGGCTTGCGCGCCGGGCATGATGATTATCGACCAGGAGTGGCAAGATCGGATGGTAGTAGGGCGAGCTGGAAAGCTCAAGCTGGCCCCGCTCCTGCAGCTCCCGGTAGAGAGGCAGGACGCGCCCCATGATCTCCCGTTGCTTGTCGAGGACGGCTTGTACGTCATCGATGTCAAAATGGGCGCCCTTGTCGACCATCTCCCGCAGCAAGGGGTCCTGCTCCAACCAGTTGGGGTCGATCCAGGCCAGGTTGAACCACATGACCAGGTCCCGGTAATAGTCTTGGGCGAAGAGTAGCGCTTCGTCGCGCGCATTCTGGCGCAACTGAAGCAGCTGCCAGTAGCGGGGGTAGCGGCGGATGATATTGTCCCAATGGATGCTGAAGCAGTTGGCGAGAAGATATGCCTTTTCGTCCGAAGTCCAGGAATTCTGCACGCTGAGGACCTGTATCCGATCGACGGCCTGGCCCTGGGCATACTCAACCAGTTGCTCGATCAGAGAGGGGACGGTGTTCAAGGTTACGTGGACATCAGGGTGGTCTGCCAGCACCTCGGCCATGTGCAGGTAGTCCTTGACAGCATGGAGACGGACCCAGGGCAAGATATACTGGCCCTGTAGCCCGTTTTTGTAGTAAGGCTGGTGCATATGCCAGACCAAGGCCACGTATAGAGGATGGCTCAACACTCCTCCTCGAGTGCTAGATAGCCCAAAAAACCCGTTCTCCTGAACAACCGCTGGCTGCCAGCAACCGGCGGTTGCCGAAAACGGGCTCTATTAGAGACGGTCGCTGGCCCGAGGGCCAGGTAGGGAAATCAGGCAGCTTGCTGCTTGGCCTGATTCAGTTGCCTCATCAAGCGCGATTTGCGGCGGGCTGCGTTGTTCTGATGAATGACGCCCTTCTGGGCTGCTTTATCCAGTGCGCTGGCCGCTTTCAGGGCCATGGCCTCAGCGTCCTCCAGCTGTCCGGAGGCGATCAGCTTGCGCGTTTGTCGAACAAAGGTCCGTGCCCGCGAGCGATGGACCTGATTGATCCGGCGCTTTCGTTCCGAACTCCGAATGCGCTTGATGGCTGACTTGGTGTTTGCCAAAGCTACTTCTCTCCCTTCGTGTCTTCCAAACTGCGGGCGCCATTATAGCCGAACCGTGCACAAAAGTCAAACGATGGACGGATCAGGGCGCGGGAAGTCATGTGAGCTACAGGTTCAGGATGTTGCCCTGTCTCCTTGACGCTTGGTTGAAACCTGGTATAATGTCTATTGTAGATGTTCTGTCCGCTGGCCTATGATCTACTTCCTGGATAGGGGGACACCCGTGGGCAAAGAGATTGTCAGCGTGAGCCTCGGACCATCTAGCCGCAACTATGAATTCACCACTCAGATCTTTGACGAACCCGTCCATGTGCGGCGTGTTGGTGCGGACGGCGATGCCGGGCGCGCAGCGGAGCTGGTCGCCGAGTTCGATGGCCGGGCAGACGCCATTGGCCTGGGCGGGATGAATGTGCACTTTAAGGTCGGGCATCGCACCTACGTCC
>JAMJFU010000300.1 GCA_023544525.1 Anaerolineae bacterium
GTACGTCTGGGCCGAGACCCCGGCGGGCTATGGGGCGGAAGCGTTTGCGACTCTGTTGCTGGAGAAGGCTGGCGTTAGCGTCGCCCCGGGGACCGCCTTTGGGCCGCACGGCGAGGGCCATATCCGCATCTCTTTGGGCCAAGACACTGAGCGCATCCGTGAGGCTATGGAGCGTCTCAAGGGCCTGGACTTCTAACCATGAGTTCATGGGGAGGCTGGCAGCCTGAGGCTGGCGGTCGCTCCTTTGCCTGAAGGTTGAGGGTTATTGCACGGGAAAATGTCGAACCAAAGTGGACGCAACCTGGTAGAGACTCAAAGCCCGGTCGAACGGACTTTGCTCGTAGGTGCGCAACTCAAGAGCCAGCGCCAGGGCTGGGAGCTTGAGGATTCCCTGATCGAGTTGGGCCAACTGGCCCGGACAGCCGGCCTGGAGGTGGCAGGCCAGACATGGCAGCGCCTGGACCAGTACCATCCCGCTACGCTCATCGGGTCAGGCAAGGTGGAGGAGCTCGTCGAGCTCCGTGATGACCTGGACTGCAGCGTGATCATCTTTGATGATGAGCTATCTCCACGGCAGCTGCGCAACCTGGAAGAGACCATGGGCGATGATGTCAAGATCCTCGACCGCACCAGTCTCATTCTGGACATCTTTGCCCAGCATGCGCGCACCCGGGAGGGCCAGCTCCAGGTTGAGCTAGCCCAGTATCAGTACCGGTTGCCAAGGCTGACCCGAGCCTGGACCCACCTGGCCCGGCAGGCCGGCGGAGGGGCAGCCCGTGGCGGTACGGGCGGGGTGGGGCTGCGCGGTCCGGGAGAGACCCAGCTCGAGGTTGACCGGCGGCTGATCTCCAGGCGGATCGCCCAGATAGAAGATGAGCTGGAGCAGGTGCGCCGGCATCGTGCGCTGCACAGGCGGCAGAGAAGGCGGATGGCCCTCCCTGTCGTTGCGATCGTGGGTTACACGAATGCCGGCAAGTCGACGCTGCTCAACGCACTATCGGGTGCTGATGTGCTGGTCGCGGACAAGCTGTTCGCCACACTCGATCCGACCACGCGACGGGTCGAATTGCCTGGCGGTCGCGAGATCCTGTTTTCGGATACGGTTGGCTTTATCCAGAAACTGCCCACCCAACTCGTCGCGGCTTTCCGGGCGACGCTGGAAGAGATCAACGAGGCAGATCTCATCCTGCACGTGGTTGACATAACACACCCCAGGGCAAAAGATCAATCCGATGCCGTTGTTGAGACCCTGGAGGAGATCGGGGTAGTGGACCGCCCGACCGTGGTTGCTCTAAACAAGATCGACCGTCTGAGCGACCCCCGCGTTGCGGAGGAGTGGCAGGGTGAGTATTCGGAGAGTGTGGCCATATCGGCGGCTCGCGGCTGGCATCTGGATACGCTGCTAGAGAAGGTGGAGGAGGTGTTGAGCGCGGACCTCCTCTACATAACGGTCCGGGTCCCGTACAATCGAGGGGATTTGGCCGCACTCTTTCATGAGCACGGAACGGTCAGTGAGACCAAGCATTCAGCAGAGGGCACAATCATCAAGGGTTTGGTAGCTCGACGCTGGTTGGAGCAATTCCGAGAGTACTTGATCTGAACAGGAGGGGAGCAAGCACGATGCGCGGACGCAGATTGACTTGGCTGATCGTCCTGGCGGCCATCCTCATCGGCGCAGGGCTGTTACTCGTCTCCGTACCCTGGCTACGATCCTTGTTACCACATCCCCGGCTCGTCGAAGCCTGGCTGAACTACCTGGTCGTTGACCTGGACATCGGCCGGTGGGGTCCGGTAGCTACTTTGCTGCTCGTGGGCCTCATCGAGCTGGTCTGGGCCGTCAGCCTGGGCAGGAGGAGCGGCGCGTTCGAGCGCCAGTGGAAACGCCTGGAGCGGGTCCATGCTCGAGAGCTCGAGGTGTCGAACCAGAAACTGGCCCTGTTTGAGGAGCAGAAGCGTCTCCTGCGGGCAGAGCTGGAACTGCACCAGGACCTCATCCGAGAAGAAAGGGCACGCCTGTGGTCCGAGTTTGAGGACCTCCAAAGGAACTCCGGCTTGCTCCCACAAGGCGAGGAAGTACACCAGCGGCCCGGAGGCACGCTGCTGCACAGCCGCTTGGTGTCGTCCGAAGTCCCCCAACTGACGCCTGATGTGAGCGGCCAGTGGCGGCAGGTCATCTCTCAATTGGAACGCATCGAGGTCGTGGACTCGGTCACCAAGTCTGACCTCCAGAGTCCTTTGGAGAGTCAGCAGCGCACCGATGAGCTGCTCCGGCTGGGCGCAGCCTGTTACTACCTCGGCCAGTATGAGCGGGCCATCAGTCACTACAACAAAGCTGTGGACCTGGCGCCGAACGATCCCCAACTGCTGATCAACCGGGCCGTCGTCAACCATGCCTTGGGACGTACCCAGCCGGCGATCCGGGACCTGGACCAGGCCTTAAGCCTGAACGGCAACCCCTGGGCGTTTTTATACCGGGGCTTGATCCGGCACCAGCAGGGCGACCTGAAGCGCGCCCTGGAAGACCTGAGCCGGACTATCCGCCTGGACGCAGAGTCTGCCGAAGCGTACTATCGCCGCGGATTGGTCCACGCCGAGCTAGGGGAGTACGATCTGGCCTTTGAAGATCAGAATCGTGCCCTGGCTTTGGAGCCGGAGCACGCGGGTGGCCTGACGGCGAGAGGGGTGGCCCGTGCGGCCCTGGGCGAGGCAAGCCTGGCCCTCGAGGACCTGAACCAGGGCTGCGTCCTGGCTCCGGACTCTCACCAGGCGTTCTTTCACAGGGGTTGCGTGCGCCAATGGCTGGGCATGTACCAGGAGGCGTTGGCCGACTTTGGGAGGGTCATCGAGCTGGGTTCTGCCTCTGGGCAAGTCTACCTGGCACGCGCCGATACGTACACAGCGTTGGGGAATCACTGGCAGGCGATCTCTGACTACAGTCGAGCCATCGAGCTCCAGCCCAAGAATGCGACCGCGCATCATGGCCGAGGCATGGCTCGGGCGGCCATGAACGACTACCAACAGGCGATCCAGGACTTTAACCGGGCGGTGGAGCTCGACGGTGGCCTGGCGGAGTGTGTCGCTAACCGGGGTGCAGCTCACGAGCAATTGGGCGAGCATCTCCAGGCCATCGAGGATCTCGACCGGGCCCTGGAGCTGGCACCTGACCTGGCCCTGGCCTATTATCACCGTGGCCTGGCCTACGGCAGTGTCGGCGACTATGACAAAGCCAGCCGGGACCTGAACAGGGCTGCTGAACTGGATCCAACGTTCGAGCTGAAACATGAGGTCGAGGCGAACAAGCAGAGTGTAGAGGGGGATGGCCTGGAATGAGCCGCTTCTTGGACGAGCTCGAGCGGGTGCGTGGGCTACCTGTGCTCATCGGTGTGGCCCTGGTCTTGCTCAACTTTGTGGTTCGGGTAGTGGCCTACCTGTTGATGCCGGATGGGCAGCCCGTAGGGTTCTTGCTCTTTCTATTTACCGAGGGCAATCTGCTGCTGCATCTGGGGATCGTGCTGGGTCTCCTCGGCATTCTGATCGGGGATATCCTCTAGCTTGTGCTGTAGGACGTACCGGCGGCGCTAGCCCTGCGCCCAGCGTTCCCAAGCCGAGCGGGCCCGGCGGATCCACTCACGCTCGGCCTCAAACGTGACCTTGGTCAGAGCCTCCTCCCAGCTTAGCCACAAAGGCTCAAACTGCGATTCTGCGGATCCGGTGCGCACCTCGCCCAGCACACGCATGAGGAAGTAGTGCTCCTGCCGGATGTGATGGGCACCTTGCCAATCGAACTCCACGGTTTGATGGCCGAGTGAGGCCAGAGCCCGTATCTCAGCCAGGCCGGCCTCCTCCTCGACCTCGCGGAGCGCAGCCTGGAGATGGCTCTCGCCTGGCTCGATGTGCCCTTTGGGCAAGCGCATTTCGGCCCGGCCGCTTGGGCCTTGACGGCCGGGCCGCAGCAGGATCAGGACCTTCTCACCACCAGGGGACACGACTACGCCGCCAGCCGCTGTGTATCTGCGTATGGGTTGCTGCTCATCTCCCGGCGATGCCTGTGGGCCTTGTGTGCCACTGTCACCCATCTGGGTCGTAGACCGTGAGTGGCTCGTTATGGCGCATAACGGAAGGGGTGGCGGGCCGCATCCTTTTCGGCGACCAGTTCCTCGAGGGTTGGCCGGCCTTCCAGCGCCTTGCGGATGGCCCCGCGCATGGCCTTGTAGTTGTTGATCTTGACCCGTTGCCGAATGCTCGCCGCCGGATGCACAAAAACGTTGGCGATGAGGCAGATGTCCTCCAGGATTGCCTCGGGCAGGTTTTGGCTGGCGACGGCATGATCCAGTGCCAGGCGCACACCACTGGCTGCCTCTTCGTAAACCAACTGGCGAGCCTTGCTGCCGCGTACCGTCACCGTGGGCACGAGGAGGGTCAACGGCCGCTCACTGATGATCACCACCTCATGACCCGGCCGTGGCTCACCCTGGGCGCGAGCAATGGCCTTGCCCACCGGCCCATCCTTCTTGCCAAGAAGCAGGTCGATGTGCGCGACCTCTGAGAAAGGTGGGCCAGCAAATCCTTCGCCCACACTCAGGGTCAGATCCTCGAGTGGTGGCTGCTGTCCCGACGGCAGTGCATAGTCTACTAGCCGGCCGCCGAGGCTGACCGGTTGTGCTGTGATCTTGCCCAGGTTTTCCATCTGGGTGCGCAGGTCCTCATAGTCCTCGCGTTCAAACTCCCCGCCCCTGATCAGCGGCAGCCGGCCGTCGCTCATGCCTGGCAGGCCGAT
>JAMJFU010000301.1 GCA_023544525.1 Anaerolineae bacterium
GGACCAACTCTGGGTCGTGCAGCATGGCCCGGATCAGGGCCAGTTTCTGCCGCATCCCTTTGGAGTATTCGGCGATGCGCTGTGTCCTGGCCTCGGCCAGGCCAAATCGTTCGGTCAGGGTTTCGATGCGATGCCGGATCCGTGGGCCATCGAGCCCCTGCAGTTGGCCAAAGAAGGCCAGGTACTCGTCGGCCCGCATGCGCAGGTAGAGGCCAGGGAACTCGGTCAGCAGGCCCACGGCCTGCCGTACTTCGCGTGCCTGGCCCACCGTGTCAAAACCGGCGACCTGCGCCCGGCCCTCGCTGGGCTTGAGGATGGCGGCCAACATGCGCACCGTCGTGGTCTTGCCCGCCCCGTTCGGCCCGAGCAGGGCCAAGATCTCGCCCGGCGGCACCTGCAACGAGACGTGGTCCACGGCCGTGAACCAGGTCAGCGCTTCATCGCCCGGGCCTGCGGCGTCCAGCGGGGCGCAGCCGCGGTCCCTGTTCGCTGCGGAACAGGGAAAGCGCTTGGTCAGGCTGTCCGTCTCAATCATCCATTTCAGCATAGGTAACCCTGGGTACTCAAATGCGAACCGTGCTTGGGAGACGAACGCATTATACCAGGTTTCCCACCGGCTGACAACAGCTGGGCGAGACCAGGGCTAACGTTTCTCGGCAAGGTACTGAAAGAACCCGGCCCGTCGCAGTGCTTTGAGGGTGAGCGCCCCCAGAAGGCCCCCCAGGGCTCCAAAGATGACGTACCCCAGCAACGCTCGTAGCAGGCCCAGGGCGACAAAGCCTACCGGCGCGCCGGTCACGATGCCGAACCCCCATTTCACCAGGAACTTCATCATGTGGCCGAAGGTCGCGGCCAGTGTGGCGATCATCAGGTTCTCGGCGTTCCCCCCCAGCAGCCACAGTGTGAGGTCGGCACCGACTCCCACAGCCGTGTACGACAGGAAGGTATTGAGCGCACCGAAATCGCCCAGGCCCAAGAACCCGGCGATGATCCCCGAGGTGAGGCCCACGAGGCTGGCTGCCCCTGGCTTGTGGACGACGCCTGCTGCTACGACGACGATCGTCATCCAAAAGATGCCCGAGTGCCCGGGCAGTTGCAGCGGTAGCCGAAGGGCGATCTTGGCCACCACGACCAACGCGGCAAAGAGCGCCAGGAGGATGAGCTGGAAGGTGGAGAAATAGCGCCTGGTTGTTGCCGCAGTCTCTGGCTGGTCTGTCATGCTACTCCCTCCTTTATTCGCTCGTGATCTCGATGCGGTCCACGTCCTGGATCCATTCGTCGCGGACGTCGAGCCGCTCCAGCACCGACACGAGCTTCAGCGTGCTGCGTCCTGACAGATCGAACATCACCCAGTTCGCCGCATCGTCCACCTCGGCCCAGGTCAGCTCCGCTGACTTACCCCGGCTGCCGCTGGTGACGACGACCGTGTCCTCCGGCTGCATCTGGTCCTGGTCTACGTGCAGCAGCAGGACGTCACGCAACAGCCAGCCCTCCTGGGTCTTGCCTTCTTCGGCGTCCACAAAGCTGACCTGCTCCAGTGCCTCCAGGTCGGTGGGGCTAAAGCTGCCCTCCAGCCGGCCGTCGACGTAGATAGGAATGCTGCCCGGGGCCAGCGTCGGCTCACCGCTGGCACCCTCGGCCTGTCCGCTCGAGCTGCGCCGCAGGGCCTCTACGCCCACGATTGCACCTATCAGGATCACCAGTGCCAGAACGGCGATCAATACACGGGTCCTCTGCGCCATGGTCTTTTCCTTTCTGGAGTAGGACGTCCCTATCTCCACAATAGCAGGGCCACGGCAACAGCCAGTGTCGCGGCCAATAGGTTCCAGTCCAGCCGGCCCATGGACAGCTGGGCGTATGGCCGGCGGTGGGGCGAATCAAAGCCCCGAGCATAGGCGGCTTCCGTCATGGCCCATGCTCGTTTGGTGGTCATCACAATGGCCGGCACGGCCAGGGCGATCAGGTCGCCCAGGCTTTCCAGTAGCTTGCGCCAGCCTTCCGGGCGGGTCCAGGCGCCGCGCGCTTGTTGGGCTTCGCGGATGGCTCGCCATTCGTCGTCCAGCAAACCTACGCTCTGAAAGGCCACACTGAGGCTGAAGGCGTACCGGTACGGAACGCGCATCCACTCCAGGGCCAGGCGCAGCTCTGCGGGCGTGGTCGTGGCAAAAAAGAGGGCAAAGGCGCCAGCCAGCAGGCTCAGCCGCAGGACGATGATGACGGCCAGGTCCAGAGACACAAAGATCCAATCCACCACAAAGAGCACCAGTAACACCCACTTCAGCCGCCACACCTGGCGGGCCGCCTCAGGCAACAGCCGGGCCCAAAAGAGCAGCAAAACGTACAGCCCCATAAAGGCCACAAGCTTTTCCAGGGAGAGCATGACGGCCAGGGAGGCACACATACTCAATGCCAGTTTGGTGCGCGGATCCGCGTGGCGCAGGGGTGACCTCTCTACCAGGGCCAGTTGCCGGCTGCGACCCGATGTACCCAGCCTGATCACAGGCCGCCCCTTTCCTCTACGACGCGCTCAGGAACTTCCAGCCAGTGGGGTACCCTCAAGCCCAGGTCTGCCCAGGCCGCGTGAGCTTCCAGGACTTGGGCGGGCGGCCCGTCCGCCACAAACCCCTCTGGCCCAAGCAGCAAGAGCCGGTCGGCCTGAACTGCCAGGGGCAGATCGTGGGTGGTCAAGATCACCCGTTGGCCGGCGCCGGCCAACGAGCGGGCCAGCCGTATCAGCAGGGATTTGTGTGCTGCGTCCTGGCCCAGCGAAGGTTCATCCAGGAGCAGCCCGTCGCGCGGCCGGCGCATGAGCACCGTGGCCAGCGCGACGCGTTTCTTCTCACCCTCGCTCAGCAGCAGCGGAGGTACCTCTTCGTAGGCGGCCAGGCCCAGGGCCTGCAGGAGCCAGCCATAGAGCTCGGGGTCAGGTGCGGCCACCTTGTAGAGGATCTCGTCGCGGACGGAGGCGTTGAACAGCTGGAGGTCTGCGTTTTGAAAGACCAGGCCCAGATCGGGGTCGCGGCCGTCGATGTTGATCGTGCCCCCATGTTGTTGCAGGCCTGCCAGCGCCCGCAGCAACGTCGTCTTGCCCACACCGTTGCGGCCCACGACCGCCACCACCTCTCCCCCCTCGACCGAGAGATGGAGGTCGTGCAAGATTGGCCGCCCACCCAGGCTTACGCTCAGGCCCTTCACCTCCAGGCTGCCACCCGGGCTTCCGGCCCGGAACGGGGAGGGCGGTGGGCTCGTCTCGGGCTGGGTCCGTCCCTCCAGGCGGATGGTTCGCAGCCCCGGTACATCACACAGGAATTCTTCTCGATGCTCGCAGGTGACGACGGTGGTCCCGGAGGCAGTCAGCTTGGCGAGGTGCTCCACCAGGTCCGCGGCGGCAGTGCCGTCCAGCATCGACAGGGGCTCGTCCAGGATCAGGACAGGTGGGCGACGGGCTGTGATGGCTGCCAGGGCTAGCTTCTGCTGTTCGCCGCCCGACAGGGTCTGAGGTGACCGCTGCCGCAAACCCTGCAGCCCAAAATGTGCCAGCGCTTCCTCCAATCGCTGCTTGATGGTCTGCCGGGTAAGGCCCAGGTTCTCGAGCCCGAAAATCACCTCATTCTCAACCGACTCGGCCAACATCTGGGCCGATGGGTTCTGAAAGACGAGGCCCGCCCGTTCTGATAGTTGCCACAGCGGCGCTGCCTCGGTCCGCAGGCCGCCCACCCACACGCTGCCCCGCAGGGTGCCATGGTAGAGGTGGGGGATGAGGCCTGTCAGGCAGCGGGCCAGCGTGCTCTTGCCACAGCCTGAAGGGCCGGCAATCAGCAACGCTTCCCCGGGTTCCGCCGCCAGGGAGATCGGCTGGAGGCCATACTCGTTCTGTGGGTATCGGTAGGCAAGCTGCTCAGCCCGAAGGATGCCGTTCAACGTCGCCGTGGCTCCTGCTTCGATCCCGGGCCCCATCACTCTGGAGGCAGATGGCCATGCATTGTCCGCCGCACTACACCCTGCTCTTCCGCGCCTGGCCCGTATGGCGCCTTGGATCCCCGGTCAGTCCAGTTTCAAAGGCAGCCAGTAGTCGCCAGCCCATTCCACGACGGCGATGGGTTGGCCGCCCCGCCGGGCAGGCCTCAGCTTGTCGGTCTGCACCAGGCCCTTTTCCACCGGCTCGCCGTCGACCGTCTGCACGGCTACGATGCCCGCCTCGAACAGCGCCTCGACGGGCTGCAGCCCTGTCAGCTCCCGGGAGCGGCCGACGAGCACGTAGCGGCCGTCCTCACCAGTGGCAGCCAGGCCCACTGCCGCCAGGGCACCGATGACCCCGTCCTCATCACCACCCAGGCCGGCCAGCGAAAGGCCATAGACCGAGGCCAGGCTTCGTGCCTCCTGCTGGGTGACGAGGCTGGACTGGGCCCGCCGGCCGAACTCTACGACCGCGCCGGGCACCACGCGAGCCACGCACAGCCCGGGATCGCTGCCCGGTTGGTAGTCGGCCAGCATCAGTGCCCGCACGCGTTCCTGCAAAGCCCCTTCGTCCAGGTCGCCGTTTGCTACGATGGTGATGGCTGCACAACTGTTGTTCCGGGTACAGGGCACGCGAGGATCGAGCAGCAGTTGGTGACGGGTCACGCCCAATACCTGCACATCCTTGGCCAATTCTGCGGCAATGGCTCTCGCCAGGTGCCCCGTGCCCCGAGATTCGGTAGTATCCGTGTCATCTAGGCCGATAAATAGCATTGCTTGACAGATCCTTCTT
>JAMJFU010000302.1 GCA_023544525.1 Anaerolineae bacterium
GCCTGGGAGCATCTGTGATTTAGGCCAGACAAGAACCTGGGACATCTTGTAGGGGCCAAGACCGCGAAAACAGCCAGGGGAGAAGCTTGGGCATCATACAGAGGGGAGTTGTGCACATTCGGATGTGAACACCTCGGCGATTGACGGGGAGACACCGAGGCGGCGCAGACCACACCCCCACACGTCACTGCGTCTCGCCAAAGACAGCAGCAACGCCAGACACGGTCAGTTCGCGAAACGTCTGGTCCATCTGCTCCGGCGGATAGGGCATGTCGTTGTCCAGCCACCAGGTCAGTAGAGCCATTAGCGCGCCGACAAGGTACGTGACCATGACTCGAGGGGGGACGCATGGCTGTCCCCGCTCAGCGATCAGTTGGTCAAGTAGCGCTTGTGCGTGAGCGGTCAAAGCCTCGTCTATCGTCTTCACCACCACGTCGATGCCTGTCCCGCCGATCATGGCCCTGAAGAGATGGTGTTGTTGCCCCGTATGGCGAAACAGGGCCAAGCTGGGCAATAGCATCCACTCAGCGCCTTCAGCACCATCATCCCCGGCCAGGTTTTGCCCTAGCTCCTCGCGCAGTCTTGCCAGCCCGCTCTCAAGCAGATCCTGCTTGTCCAGGTAGTGAGCGTAGAACGTGGACCGGCCGACGTTGGCCCGGTCGATGATATCCTGCACCGTGGTCCTGTCGTACCCTTTTTCCAGAATGAGGTCGATGAGCGCATCGTGCAGGAGCTGGCGGGTACGCTGCACACGGCGATCCACTTTGCCTTTGGCCATGACTATGCTCCGTTTTCGCACAGTTGTCGGCGATCTGTTCGCTATTGAACAGTTCCGTCCGATTGGTTGTTGACACAGACCGCACACTGTGGTACATTCATGTCGAACATGCTGTTCAGTAACTAACATATTGTACAGGAACATCGGGAGGCAGTCAAGTGGAGAAGCTTCATTCCAAAGGGCTGAACCATGGTGCGCCGGAGACGGATGGCATCACCATCCGCTGGGCAGGGCACTATGATCTTGTCGTGGGGCTGCTATCCAAGCTGGCAGGAGGGAAATGGAGCCCCGCACAAGCAACCCTCGAGCTGGCCGGGCTAGTGCCAGGGGAGAAGGTGTTGGACGTCGGTTGTGGCACGGGAATCCTGGCGCTTGCCGCCCAAGAGCTGGTCAGAGCGGCAGGGGAGGTGCATGGCATTGATGCCGATCCGGAGATGATTGCCGTCGCGCGCCGCAAGGCAGCAAAGGCTGGCGTGGACCTGGACTTTCAGGTGGGCCTGATCGAGGACATCCCTTTCCCCGACGATCAATTCGACGTGGTCCTGAGCAGCCTGATGATCCACCATCTCCCCGGCGAGGACCTCAAGCGCAGGGGCTTTACCGAGATCCGTCGTGTGCTGAAGCCGGGTGGCCGCCTGCTGGTGGTGGACTTCGAGCCGCCCACAGAGGGCCCGCTGAGGCTATTGCTGGGTCACATTCTGGGCCATCATCGCATGATGGAGAATGACGTGCGCAGGCTAACGGCATTGGCCGAGGCAGCCAGCTTCACAGAAGTGGAAGTTGGCAGAACCAGCCACAGGTTGCTTTCGTTCGTGCGCGGCATCGCCGGGCAGGACTGAGCAACCGGGACCCTGCGAAAAAGGATGACAACAGCGCTACCGTTGGCCTGCACCCTGGATTTGACACCTATCAGCCCCTAACGTATAATACCCCCTGGGGGGATATCTCACTGATTGTTGCATCGTCCGTATCAATTGAGAATTCCCGGCCCAAGTGCTCTGAAATCGAATGATTTCAGTGTATAATACACAGCAAACCACGTAGCTGTCTGCAACTGCCCTGGTGGGTATGGCAGGCCCGGCATCCCTCCCAGGAGGATGTTGTCCTGAACATCAGCCACGCGGAAGAGGAGAACATGTCTGAACAACTCGCGGCCTCTGAAAATGGTGCTGTTTGCACGACCTGTAGAACGACCCCACCGGGCCTCTTTGAGCGCTACCGGGGCTTTCTGCTGTCACCCGGTACCCTCATCGCCGCGGCCAACGCCTTCCTCCTGCTGCTCGGCGTCGTAGCCAGCCTGGCCGGCCAGCCACAGGCCGCCCGGTGGCTGTACCTGGCTTCCGCCCTGATCGGCGGGGCGCCCATCTTCAAGCTGGCCGCCGGGAACATCCTCCGCAGCTTTGACCTGACGGCGGGGGTGATGGTCAGCATCGCCATGGTCGCGGCCCTCATCGTGGGCGAGTACAGCGCCGCCGCCCTCGTCGCCTTCATGATGCTGATCGGCGAGATGTTGGAAGACCTGACCATCGCCCGCGCCGGCAATGCCCTGAAGGAGCTCGCCAGCCTGGTCCCTGATACGGTGACCCTGCGACGCGATGGGCAGGAGATCGCTGTGCCCATCCAGGCCGTTCGGCAGGGAGACGTGGTCCTGGTGCGGCCTGGAGGGCGGATCCCGGTGGATGGGCGGGTGCGGAGCGGGCATGCCGCCGTGGACCAGGCGGCCATCACTGGCGAGTCGATGCCGCTGGACAAGGAGCCGGGCGATTCCGTTTACGCCGGCACGCTGTGCACCGGGGGCGCCCTGGAGATCGAGGTGGAAAAGGTCGGCGAGGAAACGACCCTCGGCTACATGATCCGCCTGGTGGCCGAAGTGCGCACCACCCAGGCCCCGGTGCAACGAGTGGCCAACCGCTACGCCCAGTACATGACCCCCCTGGCGCTGACCATCGCCGTCGCCACCTATTTCCTGACCGGCGACGTGGTGCGCTCCATCACCGTGCTGGTGGTCATCTGTCCCTGTTCGCTGGTCCTGGCCACGCCGACAGCGGTCGTAGCCGCCATCGGCAACGCTGCCAAACGCGGGGTCCTGGTCAAGCACGGCTCGGCCATGGAGCAGATCGGCAAGGTGGACGTCGTTGCTTTCGACAAGACAGGGACGCTCACCTTCGGCGAGCCGCGCCTGACGCAGGTCATTTCGCTGAACGGCTTTGATCAGCAGACATTCCTGAGTCTGGCGGCCAGCGCTGAGCGGTCCAGCGAGCATCCGCTGGCACGGGCTGTCCTGGCGGCTGCCCGCCAGGAGGGCCTGGTGACGTCTGTCCCGGAGGATTTTGAGGCATTGCCGGGCCACGGCATCCGTGCCCGGGTCGACGGCCAGCAAGTCGTTGTGGGCGAACGGATGCTGACGCTCGAGGGCATTCCCCTGGACGGCGCTGCCCAGAAGCGGGTCCAAGAGCTGGCAGCAAGGGGCGAGTCGGTGATCCCCGTGGCCGTAGACCGGCAGGTCGCCGGCCTGTTGGTCATTGCGGATACCGTGCGCCCCGAATCCAGAGCGGCGGTGGAACGGCTGAGGGAAATGGGCGTGCAAGAGACGGTGCTGATCAGCGGCGACCAGGCCATGGTGGCCGAGAGCATTGGGCGGGCGTTGGGTGTGGATCGGGTCCACGCGGAGGTCCTGCCCCAGGACAAACTCGACCTGATCCGCGAGCTCCAGGCGCAGGGTCGAAGCGTCGCCTTTGTCGGCGATGGCGTGAACGACGCCCCGGCCCTGGCTGCCGCCAACGTGGGCATCGCCATGGGCGCCATCGGCACGGCTGTGGCCATGGAGACGGCTGATGTCGTGCTGCTCACCGACGAGGTCCAGCGGGTGCCCTATCTGATCGAGCTATCGCGCAGCAGCCTCGGCGTGATCCGCAACAACGTCGTGTTCTCGATGAGCATGAACGTGCTGTCGGTGCTGCTGAGTGTGTTCGGCGTGATCGGGCCGGTGGTCGGCGCCGTGATGCACGAGGTGTCGGCCCTGCCCGTGGTGGCCAACTCCGCCCGGCTGATCAGTTGGAAGTCCCGCCGCTCCGAAGCCGGGGAGCCGGCGGCATAAACGGCGAGGAGAGTGTCTTTATGCCGGAATCAGGACATAGACACAAACATACCAGGGCCGTCGTCAACCGCCTGTCGCGGATCGAGGGTCACGTGCGCAGCATCAAGGCGATGGTCGAAGAGGGACGGGACTGCTCGGACATCCTGGTCCAGATCGCGGCCGTGCGCTCGGCGGTCGGCCAGGTAGGCCGCGTGGTGCTGGAGGATCACGTCGAATCTTGCCTGCTGACCGCGGCCGCAGACGGCACAGCCGACGAAGTGTGGGTGGATCTGCAAAAGGCATTCGGGGTGTTCCTGAAAAACTAGCGCTTGCTTCGTCTCGGCTACAGGGTGTACAATAGGGACTGCTGCAGCGTAACTTACGGGCGAGGGCAGGATGAAGGCTGACCGACCGGGCGCTGTTGCGCCTGACGCGGATCGTGCACAGCGCCGACGTCCAGGCCGACCGCGACCTGGATCCCATTGCCCGCGGCCTGGAGGCCATCGCGGTTGGGTACAGTCAACGCTTCCCCGATGACCTGGAGAACCTGGCGCACCAGTTTGAGGTGTACGACGCTTTGTATGCTTGGTGCCGCTTGCAGGTGGCCAGCGAAGGGTAATGGGCAAGACCTGCTAGACTGCTTGTGGCTCGCCGGACATGGGCAGCTAAAAGGCAAAGGTGCTGCCCTCGCCCTCGGCACTCTCGGCCCAAATCCGCCCGCCGTGGGCCTCAACCAGGCTGCGGGAAATGGCCAAACCCAAGCCGTTTTGCGATTCTTGCGGGTTGTGGTATACTTTTACCAACAGGTTTTCAGCCCAGCAAGGGTGGCGACATGGTGTGCGCTCGAGGTCCCTTGGGGGC
>JAMJFU010000303.1 GCA_023544525.1 Anaerolineae bacterium
CTGGCCGACCCGATCGCCGGTCTGGACCACCGTGCCCACAATCTGGTGGCCGAGGATGAGGGGCAGCTTTGGCTCCGTCAACTCGCCGTCGACGATGTGCAGGTCGGTGCGGCATACACCGCAGGCGTGGACCCGCAGGAGGACTTGCTCCGGACCGGGCTGCGGGATCGGCACCTCCTTATACTCAAGCTTCTGGCCTTGTTGCTGCAAGACCATGGCGTTCATCGTCTGCGGAATCTTCATTCTCCATCCTCCAATCGGCGTGAGCCTGGCTCAATCTACTCAACATTATATCACCTCCCCGCCCTTCCAGCAAGCCAAGCTCTCATAATTTTGGGCACACCTGGAGGTGAATGTGATCCCGTCCCCCGCCAGCCTGAGTGCCTTGCCAAAACCCCGTGCTGGGGCTATAATGGATGTCAATCAAGAATGAGGAGCGATCATGGCAGCGATTCCCAGAGCGACTGCATTGAGGTTTGCCAGTAACGCCCGTGAGCTGGGCGCGGAGGCTTTGCGCGGTGTGCTGGAGCAGAACGAGGATGGTCGTTGGGTGGTGGGCCACATCGAGGTCGAGTCGTGGCTGTCACGGTACGCTGGTCAGGAGGTCATCCTGGCCGTAGCGGCCATCGACCAGGAGACGCCCATGGCCTACACGCGCACCTGCCGCACATGTGGCAACGAGTACGAGGGCCGCGTTTGTCCGCACTGCGAGGCGGTCCGGAGGCGACTAAGAGGAGGTTAATCCGATGTCCCTGGCATCCCGTCTTTTCGTTGGGTCTCTATCGCGGTGTGAGCGCGCGTCAAGCCGAAGCGGTGCACTGGCAGGCGTCGTCCTGGTCCTGGCCTTTCTCGTGGCGGCGGCCTGGGCGGTGACCCTTGTCTGGATCCCCTCAGGCCAGGCTGCGGCCGCTCCTCCAGCCACCGTCCAGAACACCGAGGACCAGACCCCTACCCAGCTGCTGACTGCCACCGTGTTCCTACCCCTGATCAATCGCCCGCCCGGCAACGTATGGTTTGGCGAATACTATGCCAACGACGCGCTGAGCGGGGAGCCCGCCTACACGATTGCAGGTGAAGCGCGGATCGATCATGATTGGGGAGACGGCTCGCCGGCAGATCTCCCGCACGACCACTTTTCTGTCCGCTGGACGGGAAACTGGAGTTTTGAGCTCGGGGAATACACCTTCTTTGTCTATGCCGACGACGGGGTCAGGTTGTGGCTCGACGACGAGGTACTGATCGATGCCTGGATGTTGGGCCAGGGCTGGCACCTGGTGGAAACGTCGCTGACTGAGGGTGCGCACGCACTGAAACTCGAGTATTTCGAGAACACGGGGGATGCGGGTGTCCAGATCCGCTGGCGGCGGACCGACCTTTACCCCCTGTGGCCGGGGGCCTATTACAAAGACAATGCCTGGCTCGAGGACGGTGTCGACTTTCGCCGCACGGATAGCGTCATCCAGTTCGACTGGGGCTACGGCTGTCCGGTGGAGCTTTCCACGTGCGACAATTTCTCCATCTCCTGGAACACCACCCGAGTCTTTGAACCAGGCACGCACCGCATCTACATATACGCCGACGAGGGCTACCGCCTGTACGTGGACGGCGTACTGAAAGGGTCGGGCGGCTGGTACGATGGCCAGACGGGCGGCTCAGTGGACGTCTCCTATCTCCTGGAAGTAGCTAGCCTGTCACAGCACCACATCAGATATGACTTTCACGATCGGGGCGGCCAGGCGGAGGCGCGCCTGTGGATTGAGTACCTGGAGCATCCCACCTGGACGGCCGAGTTCTATAGCAACAAGTCGCTAAGCGGCACGCCTGTGGTCGTAGATTCGAACCAGGAGATCATCTATTACGACTGGGGCTGGGGTAAGCCCAAGAATGCCCTACCGTCCACCGACAATTTCTCGGTACGTTGGAGTGGAGACCGGTACTTCCATAGTGGGACTTACCGCTTCAAGATGTTTGCCGACGACGGGGTGCGGCTGTGGGTGGATGGCGAGCTGCTCGTGGACGAGTGGCACGACGGAGCGGGCGAATATTCTGCTCCGCTCAAGTACCTGGGTACAGGCTACCACCATGTGGTCGTCGAGTACTTTGAGAATACGGGCTTGGCCGAAATCCGGTTCTGGTGGGAGTAAATGTTCTTCGACGAGGCCAAGATCTATGTCAAGGGCGGCAATGGGGGCGACGGAAGCGTGGCCTTCCGCCGCGAGAAGTACGTGCCCTTTGGCGGGCCGAGCGGGGGCAATGGCGGGCACGGGGGTGACGTCTACCTGGAGGTCGACCCGAATCTTAATACCCTGATCCACTTTAAAAAGCGCTCTCACTTCAAGGCAGAGCCCGGCGGGCGCGGCAGCGGCAAGAACCAGCAGGGCAAGTCGGGTGCAGATCTGGTGATCCCTGTGCCCCAGGGGACCGTGATCCAGGAGGCCGGCACGGGCGAGTTCCTGGCCGACCTGGTCGATGGAGGCCAGCGGGTGTTGGTCGCCAAGGGGGGCCGGGGTGGCCGCGGCAACGCCGCGTTTGCTTCGCCCACCAACCAGGCGCCGCGCCTGGCCGAGCACGGAGAGCCCGGCGAGGAGCATTGGCTGCGACTGGAGATGAAAGTGATCGCCGATGTGGGCATAATCGGCATGCCCAACGCCGGCAAGAGCACCCTGCTCTCGGTGGTCAGCGCCGCCCGGCCCAAGATCGCGGCATATCCCTTCACCACCTTGCAGCCGAACCTGGGTGTGGTACAGCTAGAGGGTTATGAGAGCTTTGTCATGGCCGATGTCCCCGGCCTGATCGAGGGGGCCAGCGAGGGGGCCGGCCTGGGACACCAGTTCCTGCGCCACGTGGAACGTACCCGGCTGCTGATCCACCTGCTGGATGGTGCCGCGCAGGATCCCATAGAGGATTGGAAAACGATCAACGAGGAGTTGGTCCAGTTCAGCCCGGAACTGGCGGCCAAGCCCCAGATCGCAGTCCTGAACAAGATGGACCTGCCTGATGCCCAGGCCTGGTGGCCGCTGGTGCAGGAGGCGATGAAGGGGCAGGGGATCGAGGCCCACGCCATTTCGGCGGTCACAGGCCAGGGGGTGACGCCACTGCTGCGTCGCACCTACGAACTGCTGCAATCGATCCCGGTTGCCGAGCCAGAGCCCGAGCGCCCGGCGGTCTTTCGCCCGGCCGAGACAGAGGAAGCCTTTGCCATTGAGCGGGAGGAAGATGCCTGGCGGGTGCGGGGGGTGCGGGTGGAGCGCATTGCAGCCATGACGCCGTTTGTCCTGCCAGAGGCGGCAGCGCGTTTCCAGCGCCAGCTACGCTCAATGGGCATTGAGGCGGCCCTGCTAGAGGCGGGTGTCCAGCCAGGCGACATGGTGCGCATCGGCGACAAAGAATTGGAGTGGCAGGAGTGAGCCCCCGGTTGGGCGTCTTGGGCGGGACGTTCGACCCCATCCACCACGGGCACCTGGTCGCTGCCCAGGAGGTATTGCACCAACTGCGCCTGGACCGGGTGCTATTTGTGCCCGCGGGGGACCCACCCCACAAGCCATCCCGGCCCGTGTCAGCCACCCATCACCGGGTGCGGATGGTGGAGTTGGGCATAGCAGGTAGAGCCGATTTCGTCCTGTCCAGGGTGGACGTGGACCGGCCGGGCCCGCACTATACGGTGGGCATGCTACAGTTGCTGCATAGGGAATGGGGTCCTGGGGCCACCCTGTACTTTATCGAGGGGACGGACTCGTTGGCGGACATCCTGAGCTGGCACCGGCCGGAACAGTTGATCGCGTTGGCCGACCTGGCTGTGGTGCAACGGCCAGGTGTGGAGGTAGACACCGACGCGGTGGAGCGGCAGCTGCCAGGGCTCCGGGAGCGGATCCATTGGGTGCAGATGCCGTCCCTGGAGATCTCGTCGACCGACCTGCGGGCCCGGGTGCGCGAGGGCCGGCCCATCTCGTATCTGCTGCCCGCAGCGGTAGAGGGCTACGTACGTGAGCAGGACCTGTACCGCTGAGCCTGCAGACCTCACTGATAAGATATCGTTCTAAACTCACCCAGTTCATTCCACAGGGCACAAGGAGCAGACAGCATGGCACGGTTATTGGAGGAACTTGGCTGGCCTGACGTTCAGGAATATCTGCGCCACGACGACCGGCTGATCTTGGTCGTGGGCAGCGTCGAACAGCATGGGCGGCACATGCCCTTTGCCAGCGACATCTGGCAGCCGTGGGAGATCGCCGTGCGGCTCAGCGACCGCACTGGGGTCCTCGTGGCACCGCCGGTGAACTATGGGATGTCCCTGCACCACATGGGCTTCCCCGGAAGCCTCAGCCTGCGGCCGGACACGTTGGCCTCGATCATCATCGACCTGCTCGAGAGCGCCTACGAGCATGGCTTCCGGCACATCCTGGTGCTCAACGGCCATGGCGGGAATACGGCCAGCATCCAGGTAGCCCTGGCCGAGGCACTGCACGACCTGCGTGGCATGGAGGTCCAGCTGAGCAACTGGTGGCAGGAGCCCAGCATCGCAGGGGTGTTTGAGGAAGCCTATCCTGGACAGCCGCCGGCCCACTCGGATGCCGGTGAGACGGCCATGCTGCTGGCCATCCGGCCCGATACGGTGCACCTGGAACGGGCGGAGTATAGCCCGGATGCGCCGCGAGGCCTCTTCCTGACCCGTTACGTGTTCCTGGAACAC
>JAMJFU010000304.1 GCA_023544525.1 Anaerolineae bacterium
CCCGAACCTCCTTCCTCCTCTCGGGCAGCGCCGGGTTCACCACATCGTGCCTACCAGGGACAAGCTCCCGCCTCGGCCGCCCCGACGCAACGGCTGGTCGGCGGCGTACGAGGCTCTTACGGACCGATCCCGGGCCCCAGGTTCCAAGAGCTGTGGTTGGGCCAGGGAATCGCAGAAGGGTGGCAGCCAGCAAGTATTCGGTTTTGCGCGGCTGCGGATACAGTACTCTCTAGCCTGGCGCCGACAGCCCCAAGCTTGCCCGGTGAGAGAAGCGGCTGAGAAGTCGCGGCTCGTAGCCCGTCTCTCTCCTCTTGGCCAGCGAGCTACGATTACGTCACGTGCGAGGTTGTCGATTCCCCGGGTCGCCCCGCTGTGTGGATCCCGTCTCACAGCGAGTGACATGCTTCTTCCCCATTATACCATACTCTGTCAATACAGTATTGGATAGTGTATACGTGTCGGTGGAAAATTGAAAAAGGAGCGAACTCGTTGTAAGCTAGGGTTGTCAAAGACCAAGCTACAAGGAGGCCGCTCCATGGCAAGAATACCTGAAACTTGCGCACCTGTCAATGCTCGGGCACTGTTTGAATCACAAGTGGACGAGGCGCTGGAGAGTCTGTGCCAAACCATCGGCGCACGATTCACGACACTGCTGGTTGCGATCGTAAGTCACATAGTGGGGCGCGGTCACTACGTTCGACGCATGAGAGTATCGAAGCGCCTTCTCCGAGAGGGTAAATGCTGTCGTTGCGGGTCGAATCGCAGTCGGCGCTTCAGTCGGAACGGGTTTCGTTCTCGGGAGTCCCTCCTGACAATCTGGGGGGAGATACCCTTTCAGCTGCCTCGTGTCCGATGTCAATGCGGCGGTAGCGTGAAAATCGATTGGGGCGGGCTGATTCGACCTCATCAGCGTATCGGTGATGACGTCGATGTTCAGATCCAGCGCTTGGGAGGCATCGCCGTGAGCCTGCGACAGATGCGTGAATTGTTCGGACAGCTCCACATTGGCCCTCTGGCATTGAGAACCCTGAACAAACGGTTGCACCTGCTCATGAATCTTGATCCGGGTCGTGAGGCGGAGGACGTGCCGCCGGTCCTTGAGGTGGATGCCATCTGGGTCACGCTGCTCCGGGCAAATGGAGAGGTCCGCCGTGACCGAAAAGGACGTAAGCGCCTGGTCAAAGGTCGATTCAAAGTGCCAATCATGATTGCCATGGGCGTCTGGCCTGATAGTGAGCGTCGCGAGATCTTGCTGTGGCGCATCGGGGTGGACGAAGGCGCGGAAGAATGGGTCAAGTTCCTCGAGATCCTGGAAGAGCAAGGCATCCGTGGTGAAAACGGCTTGAAACTGATCATCCACGATGGTGGGAAGGGGCTCTGTTCCGCCTTGCAGACGGTCTGGTTCAATGCCGAACAGCAACGCTGCCTCTTCCACAAACTCCGCAACATTGCCGATGCGATTCACCTGCCAGACGGTCTTACCAGAAAACAGCGGAAGCGACTCCGAAAGAAGATCATGAAGGATTTCAAAGGCATCTGGGAAGCGCGCCGCTACGAGACGATGCTCCGGCGCTACCTCAAAGTTGTCCGGGCGTATCGCGACACACAACCTGAGGCTGTGGCGACGCTGCGGCGCGACTTTCGGGCAACTGTGACCTACTACGCCTTCGAGAAACAGTTTCCGACCTGGAAGCGCAAGTATCTTCGCACGACCAGCCACCTTGAACGATTCAACCGCAACATTCGCCGCCGAACAAGACCGGCCAACGCCTATCACTCCGATCCCGGCGTGGCAGCGATGATGTCGCAGGTGGTGCGGCAGTTCCATGATGCTCAACGGCAACGTTAATTTCCACCGAAAGAGATACACTATCGTATTGGGTCAACGACTCCAGTTGCTGGTCCCGCTTCCGCAGCAGCAGGCACATCCCCGAAATGTAGTCTCATGCTCGAAGGCGCGGGCAGGCCAGCGCGACCCGATTCTTGGTCTCTTCCTGCGCCGATTGGCAAGGTGCACTACCAGGAGCAGCAAATCGCACAGGACTGCGGCCATCGTGCCGACAAGCTATGAGCAATCCTATGGCAACCATCCCGAGCTCAGGCCCGTGAGACATCTCTCCTCCCACCTGCGCCCATCTTCACGCAACCCTCCAAAGTGCCGCGAATTCTACAGCAGAGTGTCAAGAATGGGCCAGTCTGCCAGACTGGCCCATTCTCTGCATGGGCTGACTCGCAATGGTCCTGAGCCGGCGAGCAAGGTGTCCCTAGAGGGACCGCCAGATCTATTCTTCACTCCTCAATGCCCAAGCCGTCCACAGCGCACCTAGGAGGTCAACTGCGCCGAACAGGATGAGAATAGCCGGTGCGAGGTCGAGCAACACAAAAGCGACAAAGAAGACGATGACCGACGCCCGCGCATGAACCGTCAACTGGAAGAAGAAGGTCAGTTCGCGCCGGGCAGTCCGGATGTAGTAGTAGGCCAGGATCAACAGCAGCATGGCCATGACGCGGATCCAGACCTCGCTGGTCGTCGGCATGCCAAAGAGGGGCAGGAGCGTGTTTGGGATGACCAGGAATCCCAGTCCCAGGAAGACGAGATAGATGCCGAACACAAACACACTGGTGGCGGACTTGCTCACGGATGGACTCCTTTCGCTGTTCCTCAATTGGGCGCTGGTACAGATCCAGCAACTCAGCTCACACCTTGACCAGCCCCTGGCGAATGGCATAGAGGACCGCCTGGGTGCGGTCGCAGACGTGCAGCTTGGAAAAGATGTTGCCCACGTGGTTCTTGACCGTCTTTTCGCTGATGCCCAGCTGGCGGGCGATCTCCTTGTTGGCCAATCCCTCCCCGACCAGGGACAGGACTTCCACCTCGCGGTCGGTCAGGTCGTCGCACAGGGAGCTTGCGCCCGGCGGCAGTTCGCCGGGCAGGGCGGCAAACTGCTGCAGCACCTTCCGGGCCACCGTTGGGCTGAGTAGCGACTCGCCGTGGGCCACGGCGCGGATGGCGCGCAGCATCGTTTCGGGGTCCGACTCCTTAAGGATATAGCCCTGGCCGCCGGCCTTGAGCCCGGCGAACACAAACTCGTCGTCCTCGTACATGGTGCAGAAGAGGATGCCGACGTGGGGCATTTCGCGGTGCAGGATGCGCGCTGCTTCGATGCCATCCAGGGCCTGGCCCGGGCCTGCCTTGGGGTCCGGCATCTGGATGTCCATGAGGATCACATCGGGCATGAGCTCTCGGGCCTGGGCGAGCGCTTGCCGGCCCGAGGCTGCCTCGCCCAGGACGTGCATGTCGTCCTCGACTTCGATCATCTGGCGAACTCCATGCCGGAATAGGGTGTGATCGTCGACGACGAGAACGCCGATCCGCTCGCCACTCATGCCTTCCCCCTCTCCACGGGCAGCCAGGCCCGCAGGACCGTGCCCTGGCCCGGCCCACTCTGTACCTCGAACTGGCCCCCCAGCTGCAGCACCCGCTCGCGCATGCTCCACAGCCCCACATGCCGCTCCGAGCGCGGCGCGGCCGGGTCGAACCCCCGCCCATCGTCCGCCACACCCAGCGCCACGACGCCGTCCTCCCAGGCCAGCGTGATCTCTACCCGGCGTGCGTCGGCATGCTTGATCACGTTGTTGACCGCCTCCTGTACGATGCGGAACAGCGCCGTCTCTACCGCCGTTGGCAGCCGCTCTGCTCCGTCTGCCGAGAAGCTGCACTGCAGCCTGTGCTCCTGGCGGCAGCGACCTAGATACTGCCGCAGGGCCGGCACCAGGCCTAGCTCGTCCAGGGCAGCGGGGCGCAGGTCGTAGATCATGCGCCGGATGTCCCGCACGTTGTCCTGCGACAGGTCCGCCAGCGCCTCCAGCTCGCGCATGGCAGCCTCCTGATCGCGCTCCAGGAGCTTGCGCGCCGTGCGCAGCCGCAGGTTCATGCTGGCCAGCGAAGGGCCTACCCCGTCGTGCAGCTCGCGGGCGATGCGCTGTCGCTCCTCCTCCTGGGCGGCGGTGACCTGGGCCAGCTGCTGGCGCAGCATGGCCAGCCGCTCCTCGTGCAGGTGGGCGTTCTCCAATGCCAACGTGGCGCTGTGGGACAGGGTGGACAGCGTCTCAAGTTCCTCCTGAGTGTAGAGCTCACCTGAGCGCTTCTCGCCCAGGGTCATGATGCCCAGCAACTCCTCCCCGGAGAGCAGCGGGAAGGCCAGGGCGACGCCCGACGCCTGGAGCGCCTCGGCCTCCGCCTCGGGCAGATCGAGGGCTGCCACCAGGGGACGGCGCTCGCGGGCCAGCCAGGGGAGCAACGGACCATCGGCCGCCAGCGCCCCCTGACCTCCATTCCCGGCGGGAAGGTACTGCCCCTCGCGGGTGTCGGCCAGGTACAGCTCCACGTCCCCAACGGCCATGGCCTCCTGCACGGTCCCCACCACCAACTGGGCCACCTCCTGCCGGTCGCGCAGGGTGCTCAGCTCGCGGCTGAAGGCGACCAGGGCCTGGCGGGCCTCGACCTGGCGCCGGAAGAAGGTGCGGTCGACCAGGGTCTGGATGCGGCCACGCGCCGGCTGGAACAGGAAGGCCACCAGCAGCGCGGGCACCAGGGCCACAGCCAACGATTCCCGCCCGGTCAGCCACTGGAAGACATAGCCCGACAGCAACGACAGGACCAGAA
>JAMJFU010000305.1 GCA_023544525.1 Anaerolineae bacterium
CCAGCGTCGCCACGTGCGGCGTATCCCGGGCGCAGCGCCCGGCCTGGTCACCTACAGCCAGGAGCAGACTATCCGGGTTCCGCCCCGCGGCCCGGACGTCGAGGAAGGTGAGACCTAGGCCCGCGGAGGCCCGCCCAGTCGATCGATTTTCAACTGTCAGGGAGCGCCTGATCTCGGGGTGCAGGCCCCCGCTAGCCCGCCGGCCTCTGTGCGATGCAGATGATGGAGGTGCCTGCTGGCAGGTTGATCCAGCGCAGGAATTGTGACTCGCTCCAGGTGATGCTCTTGAGGATGGCGTTCAGCACCGGCGGCGCGGGCTCCATTTCGACCTGGTATGATTCGTCATCAAAGTGGGGAGAGGCCAGTTCTGGTTCCTGTTCTGTCCCGCGGCGCATCAAGATCAGGCCGGCAGCCATGGGGAATAGGACAAAGTTGTTGTAGGTCATGCGCTCGACGCGGAATCCGACGCGCTTGAGCTTGTCGGCGAGCTCGCCAGTGGTGTACCGTCGCTTGTGGGCGTTGAGCACGTCGTTGTGGCTCCACAGCCACATAAAGGCCGGCACGGTGACCACCAGGTGGCCCCCGGGTGCACACACGCGGTAGCACTCCCGGAGCACGGCCATATCGTCGTCACAATGTTCTACCGTGTCCAGCAGTGACACGAGGTCGAACGATTCGTCGTCCAGGGGCAGGTCTTCGGCGGATCCCTCCTGCACCTCGTAGCCTCGCTCACGAGCCACACTCAGGGGCCTGGGATTGTTGTCCACACCGACGACGGTGCCGTAGCGGTTCAGGTGGTGGAACATGTTGCCTGCACCGCAGCCGATGTCCAGTACCCGTTTGCTGCCATCCGGCGCGACCACCCGGTCGAGCATATTCAGTAGGGACCAGGTCCGCCCGGCAAACCACCAATGTTTATCTTCTTCGATCATCAGTTTACGCTTTCCCCCGGATTTTGCCCTTGAGCAGGGCCTGACTCCATTGTAGCATGCAGTGTAGGGGTCGCCAAATCGGCCTGGCATCCTGTCCCTGTGCGGCTGGCCGGCGACCAGTAGACGCTCCGGCCGGGTTCTAGCCGGACCCCATCTTGTACACCGCTTCCAGTCTGGGTACGATCATGCGCCACTCATAGCCTGCTGCGGCGAAAGCCCGGCCGGCCTCTCCCAGGCGCTGCCGCAGTGCAGGATCGGCCAAGAGCCGCAGGGTGGCCTCTGCGAATTCGGCGGGCGTGTCCGCGACCAGCAGCTCACGACCCGGCACCACGTCAAACCCCTCGCAGCCCAGTGTCGTCGAGACGATGGGCTTGCCCATGGCCATGGCCTCCAGCACCTTCAGGCGCGTGCCACCGCCGATGCGCAGGGGGATGACATAGACGCCTGCGGCTGCGATGTAGGGGCGCTGGTCCGCTACCCAGCCCGTGATTTCGACGGCCGGGTCATCCCGCAGCGGGGCCAGGCGCGGATGTGGGTCCTTGCCCACGATCCAGAACCGGGTGCCGGGTGCTGCGCGCCGGACCAGGGGCAGCACCTCGCGGGCGAACCACAGGACCGCGTCGACATTTGGCCGGAAGTCCATCTTGGCCGTGAACACCAGGTCACCCTCTACCGGCGCATGGGCGATGTCCAGGGCAGGGCCGGCCTCTGCGTAGAACGCCATGTCCACCCCGTTGGGTACGACAATGGCCACAAGGCCGGGCACCAGGCGCCGCAGCGCCTCGGCGTCCGCCTCTGACACGGCCACTACCCGGTCCGCGGCCCGGCAAGTGCGCCGCTCATAGGCTCGTAGCCGCTGCCACTGCACGAACGAGTAGGCTGCCGCAATCCAGCGCCTCGGGTTACGGGCGTCGGTCTCAAAGGCCCGTTGCTGCAACACATACTCGGCGTTATGATCGTCAAAGACCAGGAGCGGGCGACCTGGGCCGGTCCGAGAGCCCGCCACCTGGAGAAGGTATTGGGCCAGTTCGATGCCTTCTACCTCTACGACGTCGGGCGCCTCCCGCACCAGGGTGCCACGCAGGGTTTCCTCAAAGGTGGGTGAGGGCAACCGCTGGGCCATGTCTGGCAGTCGCGAGAAAAAGAGGCCTGCCAGCCGCTGGCGCATGCTGCGCTGCGGCGGCTCCACGACCTGCACACTCTGGCATAGCCCGGGCAGGGGGGTGTTGTCGATCTGAGCCGGGTCGCCAAAGGAGAGCAGGTGGATCTCGTTGGCTTGGGCCAGGCCGGCAATCAGATTGTAGTTGCGAATGGTGGTCCCTTGGTGGGGGGGATAGGGGAACTGGGGTGTGAGGATCAGTATCTTTTTTGCCGCGCCCTTGCGAGTCATAGCTCTCGGCTATTGTCCGGCCACTTGCCGGTATATCTCCAGGGTCTCGGCGGCCGCCCGGTCCCAGGAAAAGCGCGCAGCCTGGCGCAGGCCTTTGTCGATCATCTCCCGGCGGAGCTCCTCGTCGGTCAGCACCCGCCACATGCCGACCGTCAGCTCGTCGACGTCGTGGGGATCGATCAGCAGCCCTGCATCACCGACGACCTCTGGCAGCGACGCTACATTGGAGGCGATGACCGGTAGCCCGCAGGCCATGGCCTCCAGGGGTGGCAGGCCAAATCCCTCGTAGAAGGCCGGATGGGCCAACAACTGGGCTGCGTTATAGAGGTAGAGCAGGTCCTCGCTCGACACCCGCCCCACAAAGTGCACACGACTATCCAGTTGCAATTCGTCCACCACTGCAAAGGCGTCCTCATACAGCCAGCCCTTGCCCCCCGCCACCACCAGGTGGACGTCCTCCTTGTAGCATTCTACCAATTGCCACAGCGCCCGCATCAGCGTCGGCACGTTCTTGCGTGGCTCGATGGTGCTGACAAACAGTATGAATCGATCCTCGATGCCGTGCCGGTTGCGTACCTGCTGCCACGCCTCTTCGCGGGACACCGGTCGGAAAATGGGGTTGGCTGCTTCGTGGACAACCGTGATCTTGTCTTCGGGTACGCCCAGGTGGTCGACGGTATCGCGCTTGGTACTCTCCGAGACGGCGATGATGTGGTCGGTCCAGCGTACTGCGTCGTCGATGTGGCCGTAGTACCGCGCACTCTCCTTGGTCAGAAAGTGGGGATAGAGCAAGAAGGCCAGGTCATGGACCGTGATCACCGATTTGCAACTGGGCCGGTGCGGCGGGATAAAGTCAGGGCTGTGAAGCAGATCCAGTCCCAGCCGCATCAATTCGACGTTGAGGGAGTACCGCTCCAGGCGGTGGTGGCTCGGCGTCCATAGCGACACTCGCCGGAAGTTCGGTTGCTCCAAAATGGTCGTGTCGTCTTTGCGGCTTTGCAAGAGGACGTATTCGGTGTCCGTGTCGATCCTGGCCAGGGCCTCTGCCAGGTGCAGGATGTACTGGCCAATTCCAGCCTGGCTATAGTACACCAACCTGGCATCGATTCCTACGCGCATGGTTGCTCCGTTTTGAGGCACTACAAAAAGAAACGCCCCCCAGCAGCTGATCTCGATCCTTGGTGGGCGTCCATGACCCTATTCCCTGAGCGTATGATACCATCTTTGGGCAGCAGCGTCAAGTTTCCCGTCGCTGAGGAGGTGCACTAACGAGTCGTCACCTGCGCCCTGGGATCGCCGAGCACCAGCTCGGCTCCAGCTCTGTCACTGACAAGTCGTTAGTGCACCCTCGCTGAGGAGCCCCTTCCATGAGCAGCATGCGCTCCTTCATCGCCACGCCACCGCCGAAACCGGTCAGGCTGCCGTCGCTACCGACCACACGGTGACATGGGACGACGACTGGCCAGGGGTTGCGAGCCATGGCCTGGCCCACGGCACGTGCTGCACCAGGTGAGCCCGCTTTGAGGCCCAGCTCGCCGTAGCTGTGTGTTTTGCCCCGGGGGATCGCCCGGGTCAGGGCCCAAACCCGCCGCTGGAAAGAAGTGCCCACCGCGGGATCCAGCGGTTCGTCGAATACGACTGCCTCCCCCGCAAAGTAGCGGCGCAGCTTGTCGACCAGGGCGGCGACATCGAGGCCGGATGGCTGGCAGCCCGGCGAGGGCTGGGGCAACTGTTCCAGGGCCTCTGCCTCTGCCGGCTGGGGCAGGGTGACCTTGACCAGCCCGCGCTCAGACCAGGCAATGCCTACCCACCCCCAGCCTACGTTGCAGACCTCGACACCAACGCCAGATTCTCCTCGGTCTTTCACCATCGTCCTCCATCACCTCCACTCGGCTGTCCTTCGAGCCAGGCCAACGGCAGCGCCTTCAGATCCACCGGCAGCCCGGCGACCATCAAGATGACCCGGTCGGCGGCCTGGGCCAAAGCCTGGTTGGCCCAACCCAGGCAGTCCCGATAGATGCGTCCCAGGGGATAGGGCGGTACCAGTCCCAGGCCGACCTCGTTGGACACAATCACCAGGTGCACTTTCATCTCACCGTACGCTGCCAGCAAGGCCTCGATTTCCGCCTCGACCTGATTGCGGGCCTCTTCAGCGTCGAGCTCGGGCAGATCCCTGTTTTCACCGTCGCTGCTGGCAGAGAGGAGGATATTCGAGACCAGCAGCGTCAGGCAGTCCAGAAGGACGACCTCGGCCCTGCCTGCAGCGGGCGACCGGCGTAGCGCGGCCGCGACATCGAGCGGTGTC
>JAMJFU010000306.1 GCA_023544525.1 Anaerolineae bacterium
CAGAAAACTGTCGAGTCTCGCGCGCAGCCACTCCCGCCCGACAAAGCCTCTCGTGGCCTGGTCGACGAAGCGACTGTAGTCGATGATCCTCGTCGCCAGCGCCGGCGGCAAGGTTGGCATGGGTTGCGTCCTCGATGACGGCGGTGGAGGTGGCTGCCCGGTTGGCTCCGCCTGCACCCCGCCAGCCTGACTGCTGGGTGCCATGATCATCCTTCCTCTACGGGAATCGGAGGCGCATTCGCCTCTTCTGTCCATCGGCGATGCGCACCCAGATCGGGTTGGTGAAACAACAGAAGCGCTCTCCATTCGGCCCGGTGGTCTGCGCCTCGGCACGGACATAGCCCTGGGGACCGTCAAGGTCGACGGGAACTACGGCACCGACTGGGACCACCGTCCGAACCGGTCTGGTACCCTTTGTCCGGGGGAAATAGGTCACCACCTCGATCTCCTGAACCGGGCCGAATTCAGGCGTGGTATGGGCCAGTAGCCTCAGCTCCAGGTTACCACCTCCAGAGACAGTGAGCAGCTCGCCTAGGCCCGCCTGATCGCCAGAGTGCTCCAGCCGCAGCTCCAGAATCGGCCCATCGGTGACGACACAGGCACCTCTTTCGATCGCGGACAGGATCTCGTCGACACCGGGCACCTCTTGATTGGCATGGTCAGGTAGGTGGATGGCCGTACGCACGCGGCCCAGGGCGTTGTCATCGACCTCAAATCGGCGATAGTCCCAGGCCCAGCCGACGTGATAGTTGAAATCACAGTGAGCATCGCTACCTCCAATGAAGACGGGACGCCATGCGGGACGCTGATCTTCGGGCTTCCACTCCCGAACCCCGCGCTGCAACTGAGGATCCCAGCGCTCTCGAGCCTGTTTTTTCAACTTGGCGACGCGTGCTGCATCGGCCTCCTGCAGCCTAGCTGCATCATGCCAGGCGAGCCTGTCAAAGGGGTTGTAGGTATGTCGACCCTTTACGCGGATACGCCCATTCCAGAATTCGTAGCCGGTCAGGCGGGGGTGGGTGAGGTCGCCTTTGCCCCAGCGGGCGGGCGGCACCTGGGCCACGTCGTAGGGGTGGGCGGCAAAGACCAATGTACCTTGGGGCAACAGGGTTAGCACCTCATCAAGGGTATGCATCTGGCCAAACAGCCGCTGGGGGATATCATCAGGATAGCCCTCGCTGGCCTGGAGGATCTTCTCTATGGCTATCCGTGCCAGCTCCGCTGGGAAGTTGGTGGCGCCGGCAGGCAGGAAGGCACCCTGCACCATGTCGTCCATCGAGCCAAAGGCAAGCATGTGCAGCGGGTAGCCGGCCTCGCCCAAGAGCGTGATCTCCTCGCCGAGGATCAGCCGGAAGCCGTCGTCTGAGAGCAGGGGCGAGGACACAACGCCGGACAGCCGGTCCCAGCGCCGCATGCTGCCCGCTCCATCGTCGACCTCGTCCAGGTCGCAGGAATGGTCGGTGACGATTAACCAGTCCAGCCCGATAGCCTGCCCTGCCTTCCGTGCTTCGGCGATGGCTCCGCCGAACTCCTTGATGTCGTTCGTGTACGCCGAGTGGTAGTGCGTATCGCCATAGAACCAGTGCCGGGAGCCTGTGCGGTGGGCGGCGCGGCCCCCAGGGAGTGGGTGTTGAGCCAAGAACGTCTCCAGGTGGATTTCCACCGGCGAGGGCTTGTGGTGGGGCGCAAAACTGCCCTCGAACCGCACCCGCAGGTGGACCCTGCGCCCGCGGCCCCCGCTCGACGGATCCTCAGGCAGGAGGTCCTGGATCGGGAGCCTGGTGCCAAACACCCAGAACTCGGACTGGATGAGCCCCTGCTCATCCAGGCCCGGCAGGTCCGTGGGCAGGAAAGCCGCCAGTTTGTACCATATGTCATCAGGCGCGCGCTGCTCGACATAAAGTGCGTCGAGCCGCCACGGTCCCCTCTCGGTCAGCGTGACGTTGGCGTCGCGGATATGGAAAGAGACGGGCAGCGATTGCCGGTCCATCTCAAGCCGCCAGGGTGCGTCGGCCCAGAACTCGGGCTGGTTCTGGAGCGAGACCACAGCCGACATCTCCTGGTCGGAGGCAGGTGTCTCGCCTGCCTGCACGAATTCTGCCGTTGTTATCTTGAACACGCGAGCAAAGAACTGCATGGTCTGGTCGGGCAAAGTGCGTTCTGCATCGGTGCTGCTCATGCTGCCTCCCACTCTGTGAACCTCCACCGGGGCCCACTCTGCCGGAGCCTACGTGGGGGCGGTGCGTGCCAGGCGGTTTTGCCCGTCTCGGGCTGAACGACCTTGTCTCCTTGATCGCTAACGGCCATCTGCTCTGGCTTTTCGCCCACCGGGTCCGCGAACGGATGCCGGTTGGATCGTCGATCTCGATGGGCGGCTCGAGGTCTACCTGGAAGTGGCGGTAGTCAGGACTGCGGACCAAGTTCCGGCCTGCCTGCAGTGGCGGCCGTTGACCTGATTCTATCTTTCGAAATCTGTCATATTATAGCAGGTTTCGCCCCAGAAGTCAATCAATTGACTTTTCCTCCTTAATCTGCTAAGATGTTATTGTTCGGTAATGGGTCCAGGTTATCTGACCTTTCCTCCTAGAAGCTGAGGAGTTCTGGAATGCTGAAGGCATATCCCGTTTGTCCCAGCCCAGCTCGCTATGCCGACGGAGCTCCGGCCGGCTTCCGCTGCTACGCACGCATTCACCACCCGCCCTATCTGCTACTCGATGACCATCCCTGGACGCCCATGGGCGACCCGGATGTACAGCCACACAATAAGGAAAGGAGTACGCCACAGTGAACAAGACCTACGGTTCGTATGAGGATGCGGCCCAGGATTATCTGGCGCGATTCCGAGCCCTGCGCGAAGCGCCACCCCCTCCCATCAGCGAGGCCGCTCTCGGTGCCGGTGAGGTCGATGCTGGACTGCTCATCGACCATGCGGACGAGATCGCCGGCATATCGGCCAGTATGGTCGTGCTCGCTCAGGACTACCTGGAGGCACCGGACCCTACGCTGCGCGAGGGCATCAGCGGCCAACTGCTCGTGCAGGCCGCGGCGGAGCTGCAGCTAGCGACCGAGCTCCTGCAGATCGCTGAGGGCGAGCCGCAAGGTCCATCCCTTGAGGCCGCTCGCGAGACCCACGCTGCCGCGCTGCGTGACGCAATCGATACCATGGAGCGCGTGATGCAAAGCCCGGTGTCTCACGGGCTCCTGCCGGCCGCAGCCTTGGAGCGCGCTCCGCAGCCGGTGCCCCCGACGTTGGATGCGGCCAAGGCGGGTCTTCGCCAGGCTACCTCCACCTCTGCCGCTGCCATCAACCAGCGGGTCCGTGAGGTGGGCGGCGACATTGCCTGGAGTCTCGTCTTTCAGACCCAGTGGGCAGCCGTCGTCGATGGGGTTACCCTTCTGCGCGGGGACGTTGCAAAGCTACTGGAGTCCGTCAAGCACGGCCTCGGCAGCCTCTTTACCCGTGCCATGACCACGGCCGCCAAGACACTCCTTAACGTCTACGACAAGCTGATGGCCCTCCTGGGCAAGGATGCCGAGGACCAGGCGCGCAAGACGGTGAAGACCTGGCTGGACCAGCTCAAGAAACAGGGCAAGATTGACCTCTTTGGTAAGCTGGTAGACAAGCTGTACCGCGTCGATGCCCTCAAGAAGGACCTGGAAGGTTGGCTGGCTGCCGCCCCGGCCGATCGGGGCAAGATGCAGGACACCGCCCAGGCGGTAGGCGTGGTGTCGGACAAGTTCATCGTCCTGGTTGGTCGTATGAGCCTGGTCGAGAATGTCATCAGCCTGGCCAAGCTGATCAAAATGCCTCAGGTGCTGGCCGTCGTCGCCGGTCTCCAGGTGATCCTGCTCGCGGTCGTCATATACACGGGCTTTGACTATATCGGGTACAAGCAGCCCAGCTTCATGAATCTGACCAAGGGCGTGGCGGAGGTGATCCAGGAAAGCCTGGTCCCGCAGGCGTAGGCGCGGGCCAGGATGGAAGTGCTGACGCACCACCGGCGAGGCTGACACACGTCAACCTAATCGATGATGCGCCGCCGCAGGGGGATGATGTCCGCGCCTGTGCCCTGTGACTGGAGGGAATGGGTACTCGAGAAGGGACGAGCTCATGGCAGATGTCCAGGTTAAGCTGACCGAATTCTCGGACCTCATCGATGGCTACACCAAGGAGTTCGTTGGACGCGAGTGGCTCGTTGACCAAGTCAACGACCTGTTCGACAAGCCCGGCTGCCGCTTCGTCGTCCTCACCGGCGGCGCCGGTGTGGGCAAGAGCGCCTTCATGGCCCACCTGGCGGCCACCCACCCCCGCTGGCCCCGCTACTTCATCCGGCACAACAGCCGCGAGCTGCTGCGGCCCGGCGATGCCAAGACCTTCCTGCTGACCATCGGGGGGCAGCTCGCCACCCTCTACCCGGACCTCTTCGAGCCTCAAAGGTTGGAGGTCATCGTCCGCCAACGCATCGGGGCTGTTGAGGTCAGCGGAGAGGCCATCGGCGTACGCATCGCAGAGCTCAAGGCCTCTCCGTTCTGCCAGGTAGCGATCAAGGTCGAGCAGGAGATCCAACGCGCGGCAGGCAAGGCCTCGGGGATAGAGATAGGCCGGCTCGTGACAG
>JAMJFU010000307.1 GCA_023544525.1 Anaerolineae bacterium
CTAGGCTCCATAACGCAATTCCTGGAAGCTTTTGAGGGCATCGGCGTCGGCTTGCGCATCCAACCGGGCCAGGCGGCCGGTGGTGAGCCAGCCCGGTTGGAGGGTATCGTCTATTTCTTGGTGGGAGAGTAAGCCGTCCGCGGCTATTGCGCCTAATCGCGCCGCGAAAAGCCGGTCAGCAGGAAGACGTAGTACAGCAGGGTCGAAACCGCCTGGGCCAGTGCTGCCACGTAGGTCAGGGCGGCGGCATCGAGGACCTTCTTTGCGCCCTGCAACTCCCGCCCGTCGGCCAGTTGGTACGAGCGCAGCAGGGTCAGCGCCCGCTTGCTGGCATTGAATTCGACCGGCAGTGTGATCAGGGCAAAGACGACCGTACCCGCAAACAGGAACAGCCCGACGTAGGCGATGGTCGTGGTGCCCGTAAAACCCGACAGGAAGAGCCCGGCCAGAAAGATGATCGGTCCCAGCCACGAGCCGATGCTCACGATGGGCACCAGGCCCGAACGCACCCGCAGAGGGGTGTAATCGACGGCGTCCTGCATGGCATGGCCTACTTCGTGGGCCACGATACCCAGTGCCGCAATCGAGCGGCTCTGCGCCACACCCCGCGAGACGCGCAACACGTTCTTGCGCGGGTCATAGTGGTCGCTCAACTGGCCTGGTGTCTCCTCCACGCGGATGTGGTCCAGGCCAGCGCTGCGCAGCAGGATGCGTGCCGCTTCCGAACCGCTGATCCCCCGGCTATTGGGCTTGCGACTGTATTGCGAGTACGCCGAACGCACCCGCCACTGGGCATAGAATGCCAGCAGCAGGGCGGGCAATGCGAAAATCAGATATCTTGGATCCCAGATGAACATCTTTTCACCTCAACTGTTGCTTCAGAGCATCCCTTCGTGCCAGACTCTTGTCGTCAGACCGTATTGTATCACAGGAGCGACCTTCGATCCAAGTCCCCATGGGACGTCGGGCTGACCCTTGGCTGACAACTGTGTCAGCTCTCCTCACGCTCCTGGGAATGGAGCGCCGCCCGGACAACCAGCGCATTCACCTCATCCGGCTCCGGCAGGTTTTCATAATCACATTCACAGGGGCCACCCTGGGCACACCCAAAGCAACAGTATTCCTTTCCATCCACAAGCGTGGGCTGCCAGCGAATGACAATGCCACACGTTTCACAAGTCGAGCGATGCATAGCCTCTACTGCTCCCTTCTACAATGCCGATCGATTATACCCTCCGATCGTTAGATCAATGCTAGAGCTGTGTTAGAGTTTTATTAGAACTTGCCTTCCGTGGCTGTTCGGATTATACTTATATCGGATAACAATTATTGGACTCGAAAGGAGGCCTTACATGAGATTCCTAAAGCAGATCGCATTCTACTTTGGGCTGGCATTGGGTCTGGTCACCGTGGCCGTAGCGGGCACAGTGGCCCTGACCTACCTATTCACCGGCAAGCTCCCCACCGTAGAGGTGACCGAGGGCAAGACGGAGGTGACGCTCCTGACCACGGACGAGGTCGTGGCGCTGGTCCGGGAGCAGGTGGAGAAGGCCAGGGCCGCCCAGCGGGCTGAGGAGCCAAGCGGAGGTGAGAAGCATGACTAGTCCGAAGGAAAGAGGTTTTCCAGCCGTGAAATTGGCCTTTGAGGTCTTGTCCATTCCCTACAACCTCCTGGCCGGCTTTGTCGTGGGCGCCATGGTGCCGGTGGCCGCCATCGCCGCCATCGTCGCTGGCGTCCGGCTCATCACGGGCAAGATGCCGTTCCTGAACCTGGTAGAGGATGAGGGCGAGGCGGAGCGCCATTTGGCATTGGCACTGATGCCGCCCGAGCGAGCCGAGGAGCTCTTTGCCGAGCAGAGGAAGCAGATCGGCGACGAGATCGCCAGGCTACGGTCCGAAATCCAGGCCATCGGCCAGGAGGCCAAAGCCGAGGCCCAGGGAGCAGCGCTGAAAGGTGCCGAGGAGGCTATGAAAGAGGTTGAGGAAGCAGTAGAGGATTGACCAGCGCGCCTATTCTGTCTGAACGATCAAGGCACCCCCTCCTCAATGGAGGGGGTGTTTGCTATTTGCCCGGCTGGCTCGATAGTGCAAATTCCCCATACCTGCCCGTTTTTAACGATCTCTGAACGAACCCTGATCTCTCCTCGAGCGACGGCCTGATACGATGCTTACACGATGTCGGTGTGGAGCACAGGCCCTGGAAGGAGGGATCGAGGTGTACGTGGATCTGGAGTTGGAACACTCAAGCAATCGCCCCCGGCAGGCTGCTGGCCAGAGGCAGGGGGTCCAGCAGGACCGGGCCGCTGCCATTTTCCGGCACAGGCTCTTCCTGATCTTGTTGGTCGTGGCCCTGCTCGGCGTGCTGGCGTGGCAGGTGGTGGGACCTATCTTGTGACCTGTCACAAAACAGACCTTGCACCCCTCCGCCTTCCTGGGGGTGGGAGCAGCCTTGAACTCCCCCGGTAGCCTTGCTGGCGCCTGGCGGACCTGCTGGCTCGCCAGGATCTCTAGCGGGATAGCTCTTTCTCGAACGTGCGTCCGAAGGCGGCCCACGGGACCCTGAGATCGATCCAGTAGTCGACCCGGTTGAGGTAAATCGAGAGCTCGCCGAGCAGGGTGGCAAACCCGTCGAGGTCGTCGACCACCGCCAGGGCCCCTTCTGCCAGGCGCACAATGCGCGCTGTCTCGGCCAGCCGGTAGAAGCCAGCCAGGACATTGGCGTGGAAGGCCAGATAGGGCGCCGTCACGGCCTTCATGGTACCCAGGTCAACACCACCCTGCCGGGCAACGCCACGCACGTGGTTCAAGAACGTGATCAGGGTCGCCAGCTTGGTAGTGGCTGACAGCAGGGTAGTGGCAGCCTGGCCGCGCGCTGCTTTCCGGTCGCTCAGCTGCTTCACCTCGAGCGGCTCCTCGAGCCAGATGGCCTCTCGGGCAGACTGGATCTCTTTCAGGGCGTCGTGCACGGCTCAATCCTCCTCCTGGCCTGGGCTGTGCCGGGTAAAGGTAATGGGGGTCCCCGGCTCTTCCCAGACCTTGACCGCTTCTCGCTGGAATCCCTCCAGGTTCGCCGTGATCCGGCCGAAAGTGGGTGTCGCGCCCAGGGGGACCATATCGTCGAAAAAGATGCATACGCTTTGACGCCCGTTCCAGAAGGCGATGTCACCCTTTTCAGAGACCTTCAGATTCTCCGGCTCGTCGATGAAAAAGGGGACCGGGAAGAACACCTCCCGGTCGACGAGCTTGGCGTGGCTCAATACCCCGCTCAGGGGCAACGCCTCTTCGATCGCTGCGCACGTGCGCGGGGCCTCCTCCACCAGCAACTCTGCCCGGCACTCCTCGTTGCCAATCAGGATCCTGATCTCTCTGGCCAACCTTGTTCCTCCCGGACCTCGCCGCCGGGCTTGCGATGCCACGCTGCCCGGGCGAGTTTTTTCCCTCAGGGGGTCTGTGGTGATCCCTCCAACAGGTATTGCTTCAGCGCTGGGGCAGTCATTCCAGCCAGCCCCAGTTTCTCCACGGTCCGCCCGCCCTGCCAATAATCTGTGTCGTGGATGACCGAGCTGATGTGGATCAGCGCCCGTGCCGTTGGCGTCGGTACGCCCAGCAGTTCGCCCAGCGAGGCCCAAAAGACCATGCCGATGGGAATATCCTCGGTGATGTAGCGCGTATCGGCGCTGGCGGGCCCTTTGCTGGCCACGCTGGCGAAATCGGACCAGTCTTTCTCGTAGCGGTAGGTGTAGAACGCCTCAAAGCCCATCGGTTTCAGATCCAGGGCACGCAGCAGCGCTTTCTTCTCGGCCTCCAGGGCATAGAGGATCTTCATGACGGAGGGCGTAAAGCCTTCCTTGTACATCCAGAATTCGCCCTGGGAGTACTCGATGCGGCCCAGGCTAAAGAGGACGCCGATGGGATGGAGCAGGATGTTGGGGTTGTAGAGGGCGACCTCTACTACGTGGGTCATCGGCGTCAGCATGGGATAGGCCGGGCGGATCGCTTCGAGGACGGCCTGGTTATCCTGTGCCGGCAGGCTGGCAAACACCTCCCGGGCGGCGGAGCCCTGGTGCACGTGCACGTGGGCGGGGCCGCGCAACCGGCAAGCGTATGGCAGGGTCACCGTCTCCGCCAGGTAGACCTTGTGCGCCACGCCCATATCGCCAAACGTCTTGGCGAACTGGAGTGTGCCGCCCGAACCAGGCATGATCAGGACCGTCTGCTCTGCCTCCACGTGGGGAGCACACAGCTTGGCCACCTCTTCGTGGGCCAGCGCCTGGGTCACGACCAGTATGTGCGTGGCACCAGTGATGGCTTCTCCGATGTCGGTGGTGATGACCTCTGGTCGCGCAAAGCCTTCGCCCACCACGCCCGTCAGCTCGATGCCACCTCGCTCCTGGGCCGGACGCAGGTTCCCGGCAAAACGCGGCAGTTCGTAGAAGCGGACGGCGAATCCCTTCAGTGCCATGTGGGCCGCGGCGGCGTGCCCGCCGTTGCCCGCGCCGATCACGGCGATGCGTTGCACAGGTTTGGGTGGCATAGACGTTGCCTCCTTGCCCACAGGAAATAGCTTCTGGTTTTGACGGCTTGCTGCTACAACTATGAATAGGCGCG
>JAMJFU010000308.1 GCA_023544525.1 Anaerolineae bacterium
CGGCCGGGTTCAGGTCGACGAACTTGTTAAGCAGCGGGTAGAACTCGGTCTGATCGATGGCAAAGTACTCCTCGGCCACCGTCGTCCAGCCGGCTGCCTCCAACTGGCCCTTGATCGCGTTGCCAAAGCTGCGGCCCCAGTCGGTGTCCTCGCCATAGATGGCGACGGTCTTGGCCTCGGGCACCCAGATGCCCTTCTCGATGTTGTCTTCCAGGGCTTGTACGTAGGAGACGCTCAGCTTTTCGGGCGTGGGCCAGCCCTTGAACATCCAGTAGCCGTACTTTTCCGGGTCGGAGGCAAAGACCTCATTGACGGTCTCGGTGGCGCCGAATCCGAAGAAGTGGGGCACCTGGTGCTTGGCCGTGATCTCCATGCAGGAGACGGCCACGGAGCTGTGCCAGTTGAGGATGCCGGCCTGGATCCCGTCCTGAACAACGGCCTGCTCATAGGCCTGCGAGGCCTTGGCTGGATCGGACTGCGAGTCGATCCACACGGGTTCGATCGTATAGTGGCCGACCTGGTAGTTTATCTCCTCCAAAGCCATCGTCGCCGAGGCCTTGAACTCCTCACCGGTGCGAGCGCTGGGTCCACTGAAGGGCCCCAGCACGCCCAGCTTGAATACGTCGGTGGCCTCGACAGGCTCAGCAGGTTCTGAAACCACTGGCTCCTGACCCGGTGCTGCCAGCTTTTGCTCGGCCCACTCGGGCGGGAAGATGATCTTGCCTTCGCCGTCAAAGTACTGGAGGACGGGGAAGATGTAGTAGCCCTGGCCGGTGACGGGATCGGGCACGGTTTCGGGCGTGTACTTGTACTCGTTCATGACGATGCCGCCGGTGTAGGACCAGTTGCCCGTCTGGATCTGGTTCTTGCCAAAGTCGGCCAGGTTCTCGCTGGTTAACTCGCCGTGGGTGGCATAGACCTCCTTGGCTGCCTCGATGAAAAAGTTGGTGCCGTCGAAGGCCAGGCCTGCGGCGGAGGGGCTGGGCGGGAAGCCGTTGTCGGCCTCAAAGTCGGCGGCGAACTGCTTGCCTGCGTCAGTGGCCCAGCCGGGGATCTGGTCGATGACATAGTTGGAAGAGCTGCCGGTCGAGTCATACCACTCGCCGAACCAGCCCAAGCCGTCGGCGATGATGAGGCTCTCCAGGCCCACCTCGTCGGCCTGCTTGATCAGGGCCGAGTAGGAGGGCAGGGCGGTGCTGGTGCCGGCGATGACCGCCGGGTCCAGGTCGACGAGCTTGTTGAGTAGGGGGTAGAACTCGGTCTGGTCGATGGCAAAGTACTCCTCGGCGACGGTCGACCAGCCTACGGACTCTAGCTGGCCTTTGATGGCGTTGCCAAAGCTGCGGCCCCAGTCGGTGTCCTCACCATAGATGGCCACGGTCTTGGCCTCGGGACTCCAGGTGCCGGAAGCGATGGCTTCCTCCAGCGCATCTACGTATAGCTGGCTCAGCTTTTCGGGCGTAGGCCACCACTTGTTGATCCAGTAGAAGTACTTGTCCGGGTCGGAGCGCCAGGTTTCGTTGACCACTTCGGTGGCGCCGTACGGCGCAAAGTGGGGGATCTGGTGCTTGGCGGCGATCTCCATGCAGGAGACGGCTACCGAGCTGTGCCAGTTGAGGACAGCAGCCTGGATGCCGTCCTGGATGACGGCCTGTTCGTAGGCCTGCGACGCTTTGGCCGGGTCTGACTGGGAGTCGACCCACACCGGCTCGATGGTATAGTGGCCGATCTGCCAGTCGATGGCGTCAAAGGCCATCGAGACGGCTGCCTTGAACTCGTCGCCGGTGCGGGCGCTGGGGCCGCTGAAGGGCCCCAATACGCCCAGCTTGAATACCTCGGTGGCTTCTTCGGCAGGCTCCGAGGGCTGGGTAACTTCCGTTTCAGCTTGGGTTGGCTCCGGAGCGCTCGTGGGCTCTGCAGCGGGCCCGCAGGCCGCGACCAGCAATCCCAGCACCATGAGCAATGCCAGAAGCTTCTGTAGTGAACGACTCATTGTTTCTTTCCTCCTCTGATCTATTTTCTGTTCCGCTGTTGTTCAGATCTCGTTACCCTGTGTACTGACAGCAGGCTCAGTCTCTACATGATCACCTCCCTGGCGCAGGAGCAAGCAAGGCCTGCCAGCTCTGCATCTTCTAGTCGAAGCAGCTCCTATAGATCTTTTCATAGGCAGCGACCGTCAGGTCGCGCGGGTTCCCCACGGTCTGCGGGTCGTCGAAGGCCAGTTGGGCCAGCATGGGGATGTCCTCTTCGGGGATGCCCATCTCGGGTAGTGTGGGGATCTCGACATCCTCGGTCAGCCGGGCCACGGAATCCACGGCCAGCTCCGCGGCTTCCCAGACGGTGAGCCCCCAGGTGTTCTCGCCCATCGCCTGCGCGATGCGCGCGTACTTGTGGGGCTCGCCCAGGTAGTTGTATTCCATCACCGGCGGCAGGAGAGATGCCGTCAGTGCGCCGTGTGGCAGGTTGTATACGCCGCCGGCCGTCTGGCTCATGGCATGGACCGCACCGGCGCTCTCAGTGCCATAACTCATGCCGGCCAACATGGCCGCCATCGACATCTGGTAGCGCGCCTCCTCATTCTGGCCCTGGGCAAAGGCGATGCGCAGCCACTTGCCAATCGTCTCGATGGCCCACAGGGCCACGGCATCCGGCCAGGGCTGGGCATAGGCGCAGGTGTAACATTCGATGGCGTGGGTCAGGGCGTCCATGCCTGTGCCGGCTGTGATGTGGCCGGGTAGACCCAGGGTCAACAGTGGATCGATGAGTGCCACGTGGGCCGCGACCAGGCCTGTGCCGCCGACGTTGTACTTGATTTTGCGTGCCGGGTCGGTGATGACCGCCCACAGGGTCACCTCGCTGCCCGTGCCGGCAGTGGTCGGCACGCAGACCAGGGGCGGGATCCGCTTTTTGATCGGCTGCGGATCGGCCCACTCGTAATCGAGGATCGAGCCGCCGTTTTCCACGACGACGCCGATCGACTTGGCCGTATCCATTGGGCTTCCGCCGCCAAGACCGATCAGGCCGTCGCAGCCCTCGGCCTTGTACCGCTCTGCCGCGTCGTCCACCAACGCGATGGGTGGGTTGGCCACGACGCCATCGAACAGGACATAATCCAGATTGCCTGCTTTCAGGCTCTTGGTGGCTTCGTCGACCAACCCGGCTTTGGCCAGTCCCTTGTCGGTCACCAACATGGGCCGCTTGCTGCCCAGGGCCTTCATCTCATCAGCCAGGAAGGTGATGGCCCCGGGAGCGTGCTTGACGACCGTAGGCACTTCGAAAGAACGCAGGTTAATCATGTTGGGAAATCCTCCTCATTAGGTTCGTTGTACTTCTTCTACTTCTTCGTACCAGCGCACTCGCTTGCCCACCTTGGCCCGCATCTTCCATGCCAGGCCCTTGGGGGCTTTGTCCATGGCCATCTGGATGGCGACCAGTCGCTTCTTGATCGTCTGCGCCTCTGCCTCATCCAGCTCGACCTCGCCCTCGTCCAGGACGCTGTGTAGCTTTTGGATGCTCATCGACACCGTCGTGTAGAGGCCCCAGTCCTGGGCACACAAGTCGGCAATGAGGTCGACGTTGATCGTCTCCTCGTCACCCGAGTCTGCCTCGTGGTCGAGCAGCAGGGCCAGCAGGTCGAGAACGTCCTTGCGGTTCAGCTCCACGATCTGGGCCTTGGACAGAAACAGCTCGGCCAGCGGGATGGTCAGGGGCTCCACCTCCAGCCGGTCGGCCAGGGGCAGCGTGTGGCACATGGTAAAATCGCCGATGAACACGTCGATCTGCCTGCCGCGCTCCTCGTCGTACCACAGTTGCCGGCGATCCCCGCTGAGCGTATTGAATGTCTTATTCGGCGTGTAGCCCACGTCTGGCAGAAAATCGGTCAACTGCTGCGCGCTGGCCTTGTCGGTGACAAAGTCGATGTCAGGATACTTGCGCTCCAGCGACCGGTGTTGGGCATGGTTGGAGTGGACCTTGATGGCCAGGCCACCCAGTACGCGCAGGAATATCCCCCGTTTTTGGGCCTCGGATACGAGGCGATGCATCTCGTCCTCAAGGTTTGCAAGTGTGCCCATGGTTCACATCCATTATCCTCTTGGAGTCGAGGGGCAGAGGGCTTGAGCGCTCTGCCCCTCGAACTCAGCTGTGCTACGTGTCCCAGCCTACTGCCATATGCCGCAGGCCTACTCTACAGGGATCTCCTCATAGATCTTGTTGATGTCGATGCCCTGCCGCCGGCGGTACCACTTGAAGCCAACATAGAGGCCCAGGGCCAGCAGGTACATGGCCAGCATATAGATGACGGAGCTGGTGTTGGATAGGCCGATGCCGTACAACCCGTTGGGGTCGATCAGCCATTGGTAGAGCAGAAAGACCAGGAACGCGCCAAAGATGACGCCAGCGACGGTAATGAGCGGGATGCCGGCGACTTTGTACTTGGCGATGGGTGAGGCTTTGTAAAGATCGGGCTTGAGCCAGGGCAGCAGGATGGCGGCGATGGTCGAGCCCAGGTAGGTCACGGCAATAACCAGGGTGGAGCACAAGGTCAGGGTCTGGAA
>JAMJFU010000309.1 GCA_023544525.1 Anaerolineae bacterium
GGCAAGTCGACGTTAATCAACATCATGGCCGGCGTGCACCAGCCTTCGGCTGGTGTGTTAGAAGTGGATGGCCGTCCCCTCGTGCTGCCCCATCCGGCGAGCTCCCAACAAGTGGGCATCAACGTCATCTTCCAGGAGTTCAGCCTGGTGCCCGATCTCAGCGTGGCCGAGAACATCTTCCTTAACCGGGAACCGCGGCGCGGCCTGCGCATTGATTGGAACACCATGCAGCGGCGCACCAAAGAGGTTACCGAATTGCTAGAGATCGACCTGGATCCCAGGACCGAAGTGCGGAACCTGCCAGTGGCCCAACAACAACTGGTCGAGATCGCCCGCGCCCTGGCTTTCGAGGCCCGGGTAGTGGTCATGGACGAGCCAACGGCAGCTCTCAGCGAGACCGAGATCGACCGGCTACTGCACTTGGTCCGTTCTCTGGCCGATCGTGGTGTGGGTGTGGTCTATGTCTCGCACAAGCTGGGGGAGGTCTTTGGCGTCGCCGACCGGATCACGGTACTGCGTGATGGCCAACGTATCCTTACCGAGCGGCGCGACGATCTGACCGAGGAACAGGTAGTGTCGGCAATGGTTGGCCGCGAGTTGATCCATACCGAGTGCCCGCCCCGCTATCCCGGCGATGTCGTACTTTCAGTCCGAGACCTGGCCTCGGGCAAGGACGTCCGAAACGTGTCGTTTGAGCTGCGGGCTGGCGAGGTGCTGGGCTTGGCCGGACTGATGGGCAGCGGCTGTTCCGAGGTGGTGGAAACGCTCTTCGGCCTGCGGCCCATGACCAGCGGTCAGGTCGAGTTGGATGGCAAAGTGCTGATGTTGAAGGGTCCCCGCGCTGCCATCCGCGATGGTATCGGCTACGTGCCTGCCGACCGCAAAACAGCGGGCATCCTGCCCGACCTCTCAATTCTGCACAACATCACCATCGGCATCCTGGATCGGATCCGCCGCGGTACCATTATCGACGGTAAGCAGGAGCAATCCGTCATGGATGAGTATGGCACCAAGCTCTCCATTCGCTACAGCAGTCCGGCGCAGAGGGCCAGCAATCTGAGCGGCGGCAACCAGCAAAAAGTCATTCTGGCCCGTGCCCTGGCTGAGGAGTGCCGGGTCTTTTTGCTGGCCGAACCGACCCGGGGCGTGGACGTGGGAGCCAAGGTCGAGATCTATGGCCTCATCGATATGCTGGTCGAGGCGGGTATGGCCGTGCTGGTGCAATCGTCCGAGCTGCCGGAGCTGATCCGGCTGGCCAACCGCTGCCTGGTGTTTGCCCAAGGGGTCCCACGCGGTGAACTGGTGGGCACAGAGATCACCCAGCCGGCAGTGATGGCTCTGGCGACCGGCGTGGCCAACGGCCAGGATTTCAAATATCTGCACAGAGAGCCCCCAACCTCGGAGGCAATGCCATGACGCGCCTGCAGACTGTCTGGAGAAAGATCTGGGGTTCATACAGCATCGGTCTAGCGGTGCTGATCGTGGGTCTGCTTGTGGCCCTCTTGACCCCCAACTTTTTGCGGGTCGACAACTTGCTGAATGTGCTGACCAACGCCAGCGTCGTCGGCATCGTCGGGCTGGGCATGACGTTGGCCATCGCATCAGGCATGTTTGACCTGTCGGTGGGATCGACGGCAGCCTTTGCAGGCTGTGTCACCCTCAGCCTGGTGCCCGAGTACGGTGTCCTGCCCAGCGTGTTGGCTGGACTGGCCTCCGGCGCGCTGATCGGCCTGTGCAACGGGCTGGTTATCACCGAGTTGCGCGTCCCTGCCTTTATCGCCACCATGGCCATGATGACCATCGTCCGTGGCGCGGCCCTCATCTTTACCGACGGGCGCGACGTCTACCTTTTTGGCTATCCTGACTATAAGGTCCTCACCCGGCGTGTGTTTGATGCTGTGCCCATGCCGGTGATCCTGGTGCTCGTCATCTTGGTGCTCCTGATCTTGATGATCAACCACACCCGCTTCGGACGGCACATCCTGGCCGTGGGCAGCAACCTGACGGCCACAAAGCGCGCCGGCGTGCGCACGAGCCTGGTGATCTGGGGCGTATTTGCCATCGTCGGCGTCACGGCTGCTCTTACCGGCCTGATCGTCAGTGCTCAGGTACTGACAGCGAATGCCCGGCTGAACTTTGGCCTGGAACTGTCAGCCATCGCCGTGGTCGTCATCGGCGGGACCGCACTGGACGGCGGCCGGGCCAATCCGATCGGCACGCTGTTGGGCAGCCTGCTGGTGGCCATCATCAACAATGGGCTGAACTTGCTCAACGTGCCGATCTTTTACCAGCAGCTCACCGTCGGCCTGCTGCTGCTGGCTGCGCTGGCCCTCAGCGTTCGGCAAGGCTTTAGTCCAACGGCCTATCTGAGGAGGCAGGCATGACCGTACTGGCTCAAACCAAGGCGGCTGTGATCAGAACCCGCGATTGGGACGTGATGTGGGAGCGGTATGGGATTACTGCCGTATTGCTGGTCGTGTGGGTCCTGGCTGCCCTGTTCACGCCCAACTTTGCCACGAGGGACAATTTTCTGAACGTGTTGCGCCAGGGCAGTTTCGTGGGTGTCGCGGCGGTGGGCATGACCATCGCCATCATCTCTGGCACCTTTGACCTATCGGTGGGCACCGCGCTGGCTCTCTGTGCCTGGCTTTCCATCTGGGCAGCGGGCCGGTTTGGCCTCGCGGCCGCGATTGCGGCCGGCATCGGCACGGGGATGGTGATTGGCATCATCAACGGCCTACTGGTCACCCGTGTGCGCATCCCGGCCTTTGTCGCGACTCTGGGTATGTATTATGTTATTCGTGGATTTGCTTTCATCATCTCTCAGGGAGCACCGGCGACCTTTAACGGCAAGAGCTTTGTCTGGCTGGGCAACGGCTCGATCGGCCCCCTGCCCGTTCCCTTTGTCATCATGATCGTCTGTGCCCTGATCGGGGCAGGTATCCTGCGATTCACAGGGTTCGGCCGCTACGTCTTTGCCCAAGGTTCCAATAGCATCGCTGCGATGGTGGCCGGTGTCCCCCTGCAGAGTACCACCATGTGGGTCTTTATCACGATTGGCCTGTTCAATTCGATCTCGGCCATCCTCATCGGCTCGCGGCTTTACTCTGCTACGGCAGGTCTGGAGCCAGGCTTTGAGCTGCGAGTCATCGCCACGGTGGTCCTGGGTGGGACGCGGCTGTCAGGTGGCCGGGGCAGCATGCTGGGCACAGTTTCCGCGGCGCTCTTGTTCGCCACGCTGGCCAACGTGCTCAACTTGGCCCACGCCGATGCCTTTGTTCAGCGAGTCGTCGAAGGATTGGTCCTCCTGGTCGCTCTCTCTATCGAAGGAATACGACAGCGCATCGCTGAGCGCCTGAGTCGGACGCGGGAGGTGCCTATCGAACAATGAGAGTCGGCTCTGAGGTCTGGACCTGACGTAGCGCAGTACTATTCAAGAAAAGGACATAGGAGGAAAGAAAATGGCTAGCAAACGTTTCCTGGTGGTGTTGGGTCTTCTGCTCATCGTCGCGATGTTGGCAGCAGCCTGCGGCACCACAGAGCCAACGGCCGAGCCGCAGCAGGCGACCGACCAGCCAGCGGAGGACACGACGGGTAAGAAGGTCGGTTTTTCGGTGTACGACATGCAGTACGGGTTCTTCCAGGACATGGAGGCCGGTACACGCGAGGCTGCTGAGGCAGCTGGTTATGAGTACGTCCTGGTCGACCAGAAGTCGAGCGAGTCGACGATGGTGGCCAGCACCATGGACCTGCTGAACCAGGGCGTTGATGCCCTCATCATCTCGCCCTTCAAGCCCGACGCCATGGGACCGATCGTCGATGCGGCCAAGGAGAAAGGCATCCCGGTCGTGATCAACGACATCGGCGGCGGTGGCACCAACTATGACGTCATTGTCATTTCGGACAACTACAATGGTGGCGTGATGGCTGCCGAAGAGATGGACCGGCTCATCACGGAATCAGGCAAGCCCAAGAAGGTGGCGTCGATCACCTGTGAGCCGAGCGCGGTCTATGCTGCTCGGCGCAACGAAGGCTACGAGGCCAAGATGCAGGAGATGGGCTACGAGGTTGTGGCCACGCTGTCCGGCAACAGCCGGATGGAAGAGGGCTACAAAGTCATGCAGGACATCCTGTCAGCCAATCCTGACGTGGCGGGTGTGTTCTCCTGTAATGACCCGATGGCCGTTGGTGCAGCACAAGCAATCGCCGATGCGGGCAAGAGCGGTTCGACCGATGTCTTTGTCATCGGCTTCAATGCCGACGAGATCGCACTGGAGGCCATCAAGGCGGGTACCATGGCAGCTACCATCCAGCAGGTACCCTACGAGATGGGCAAGATGACCGTCGATCTGGCCACGCAGCTCATGAACGGTGAAGCGCTGACCTATGACAACGAAGGCGAGCGCGAAATCTATGTGCCGGTCAACCTCATCACCCCGGATAACGTCGGCGACCTGCTCGGCGACCAGCCAGCGGAGGACATGACGGGCAAGAAGGTCGGTTTTTCGGTGTATGACATGCAGTACGGGTTCTTCCAGGACATGG
>JAMJFU010000030.1 GCA_023544525.1 Anaerolineae bacterium
GCTGGGGATTGTCGTGATGAGCGAGCTGCTGGTAGGCGCCATAGAGCACGTGGTGGTCGAGATTGGCATCACCGAGTTCTTCCTGGGCATCATCATCGTACCCCTCATCGGCAACGTGGCTGAACATCTGGTAGCGGTCCAGGTGGCGGCCAAAAACAAGATGGAGCTGAGCCTGGCCATCTCGGTCGGCTCCAGCCTGCAGATCGCTTTGTTTGTGGCGCCCCTCTTGGTCTTTGTCAGCCTGGCTATGGGCAACCCGTTGACGCTGGTCTTTAACCGGTTTGAGTTGATCGCCCTGGCGGCGGCGGTGCTGATCGGCGGGTTGGTTTCCCTGGACGGCGAATCGAATTGGCTGGAAGGGGCCATGCTGCTCACCATCTACACCATCATTGGCCTGGGTTTCTTCTGGCTGCCGATGTGACTGCCTGCTGAGTTTCAGTTTCGTGGCAAGGTAGGCTGGAACAGGACCAAAGCAAGAATCGGGGGGCCGGCGTTGTCCGGCCCCCCGTTGATTCTGCCTGTTGGCTGCTAGGGATAGATCCGTCCAAGCAAGCGGGGGAAGGGTATCGTCTCGCGGATATGCTGCAAGCCGCAGATCCACATCACCGTGCGCTCGATCCCCAGGCCAAAGCCGCTGTGTGGCACGGAGCCGTAGCGCCGCAGGTCCAGGTACCACTCGTAGGCCTCGCGCGGCAGATCATGGCGCTCGATCTGTCTCTCCAGGTACTCCAGGTCACTCGAACGCTCACCGCCGCCAATGATCTCCCCGTAGCCTTCAGGGGCCAGCAGATCCGCCGAGCGGCAGGTTTCGGGTCGCTCGGGTTCCTGGGCCATGTAGAAGGCCTTGACCTGGCTAGGGTAATGGTGGACGAAAACCGGCTTTTCGAACTGCTCGGCGACATAGGTCTCGTGCGGCGCCCCAAAGTCGTCGCCCCAGGCGATGGCTGGTAACGGTTCATCCTCAGGTGGAACGGTTGTTCCCTTTGCTGCAGCGCGGTTGATCATCTCCAGCGCCTCATCGTAGTGGATGCGCGGGAAGGGCGGCTCGATCTTTTCCAGACGGCTCACATCCCGGCCCAGGGATTCCAGTTCGCTCTGCCGTTCGCGCAACGTCGTCTGGACGATGTAGCTGACGAATTGCTCCTGGATCTTTAGGTTCTCCCAGAGATCCACGTAGGCCGCCTCGGGCTCAACCATCCAGAATTCCTGGATATGCCGGCGGGTCTTGGACTTTTCAGCGCGGAACGTGGGGCCGAAGCAATAGACACGGCCGAAGGCCATGATGTTGGCTTCGTTGTAGAGCTGGCCGCTTTGGCTCAGGTAGGCTGGCGTGCCGTGATAGTCGGTCTCGAATAGGGTCGTGGTCCCCTCACAGGCCGCCGGAGTCAGGATCGGCGTGTCCATCAAGAGAAAGCCTTGGCTGTCCAGCCAGTCGCGGATGGCCTTGATGACTGTGGCCCGGACCCGCAAGGCGGACCACTGGCGGCTGGATCGGATCCAGAGGTGGCGATGCTGCATCAGGAAGTCAATGCCGTGCTCCTTGGGCGTGATAGGATACTCTTCGGTCACGCACTGGACGACATTCAGGTCGCTTACCCCAATCTCATGGCCGCCGGGGATGCCGGGCGCTCGTTCATCGGCCCGGACCATGCCGGTGATGATGAGCGAGGATTCCTGGGTCAGGCTGCGTGCATCCTCAAATACCTCGGGCGTGACCTCCTTCTTGAAAACCACGCACTGGATCACGCCGGTCCCATCCCGAACCTGCAGAAACTGCAGCTTGCCCTTGCCCGTCTTGGCATATAGCCAACCCTTGATAGTTACTTCTTCACCGACATAGTCGGCGATCCTCTCAATTCCAACCTCTTCGGCCATCGGGTTTCCTTTCATCTCTCATGACTCGCCAACGAATGTCGCCTACCCCTTGCCAGGCAGCCTTTCGCCCAACAGCATACGGACCGGCCGAGCCGTGTCACGATCAGTATCAGTCTCGGTCCGCGGTGCTAGCTACCCAGACGCCACCATGGCAAGGCGTTTTTTCTACGGAAGCGGGGTCACAACTCGTCTCGCCGGTCAGGGCTGCTATTATAGCATAGTCTGCGCAAATTGTGAACCGTGAGCCGGGCCACGTGACCGCTAGTCGGTCCAGGAAAGCACTCGCTCGCTCGCCCAGTCGTAGCTCAAGCCGAGGCCGTCGAGTTTGTCGCCGAACATGGGCCGCTGACCCGAACCATCTGCATTCATGATATAAATGCGCCACAACCCGTCGCGGTTCGAAAGGTAGGCGATCCTTGAACCATCCGGTGACCAGGCCGGTGCTACATTATGGGGTGGATCCTCGAGCCGGGGGTCACTGAAGGTGAGCTGCCGGCGTCCGGATCCATCGGCGTTCATGGCCCAGATCTCCCAGCGATCATGTACCCGGCCCATGAAGGCCACCTGCTGGCCACTCGGCGAGTAGGCCGGCGAACCGTCCCAGGCGCTGCCCCCGGCGAAACGTCCCGTCGCCTGGCTGTCCAGATCGATCCAGGCCAGGCCCTTCTCACCCGCGTAGACGATGCGGCGGCCATCAGGACTCCAGCTCGGCGCATGTACCGCTTGGTCGTCCAGTGGTAGATTCAGCAGGCTGCCGCTGTCCAGGTCTACAGTCCACATCTCGGTGACCGAGATGGGCGGTATGGTGAAACAAAAGCCGCGGAAGCAGATCTCTCTCGGCTCGCTGGAACCATAGTCGCGGATAAAGGCGATGCGGTCGCCATCTGGAGCCCACTCTACCTCCTTGAGCCGCTCCGCATCGACGATCCTTTCTTCACTACTGCCATCGGGAGGGACCAGGTATACGCCCCACGGAATTCGCCAGCGGGTAAGGGCGATGCGTGTACCATCCGGTGACCAGGCTGGATCCAGGCCGTCCGTCAGGCGTTGCAGCCCGGATCCGTCAGCGTTGATGCGGTAGATCTCGCCGCCACTGTGCACCTGGAAAACGATCCGGCCCTCCAGGGCTGGTGGGGTCGTCCGCTGCGGATTGGCCCTGGCTGCAGGCTGAGGTGTCGCTGCCGGCGGGGTTTGCTGCTCGTCCAGGGTGATGTCATCGATGAGCCATAGCCCGCGGTCGTAGACAAGGCGCAGTACTATGGCTTGCGTCGCCGGGCTGCTGTCACCCGCGCCGGACCAACGCAGTTCAGCCCGTGCCTGGTAGCCAGAAGCCGCAGCGGGGCTCAAGTCCAGGAGCGTGGCCTCGATCAGGGTGCCTTCACTGGAGTTGAGTTGAGACACGGTCTGGTCCAGGCCGGCCTCTCGTGCCCGGCCGGTGAGATAGAGGCTTGCTGCGCTGGCAGAATCGCCGCGGGCCAGGCGTGCCAGAAAATCCTCGACGGTCCGGCGAGCCAGCAGCTCGTCCAACTCGGACGAGCCGCCTGAGCTGTGAGCAGTGGGCGTGGCGGTGGCAGCTCGCACGGGCGTTGGCTCAGGGGCCCTGGCGGTCGGGCCCTGGCGCGTCGGCTTGGCGGTAGGGTTGGCTGTGGCCGCCAGCGGGATGGCGGTGGGTGTGGGTGCCGGTGGGCCTGCAGCACAGGCCGCGGCTGAAAGGATCAGGACGACCAGGAGCAGACCCAGCAACGTCTTGTGCTGGGAAGTAAACCGCTGCCGTCCAAGAGGCGGAACCTGGGGTCCAACTGGGCTGAGTCCCTGTTTACTCATAGCGCAAAGCATCGATCGGGTTCAGGCGTGCTGCCCGGAAGGCAGGGTAGATGCCAAAGAGCAATCCAACACCGGCAGATACGCCGGTGGATAGCAGGACGATGTCCGCCGTGACCACGGTCGTGAGTTGGTCTGCCAGGCTGGAGACGATCTGAGAGCCAGCGACGCCCAACGCCACACCCATCAGGCCACCGATGATTGACAGGACCACGGCCTCCACCAGGAACTGGACCAGGATGTCGCGCCTCTTGGCGCCTACTGCCTTGCGGATGCCAATCTCGCGCGTGCGCTCGGTGACCGAGACCAGCATGATGTTCATGATGCCGATGCCCCCAACCACCAGAGAGATGGCGGCGATAGAGCCCAGAAAGATGGTGAGCACCCCGGTGATGTCGCCAAATATCGACAAGATGTCGGTCTGTTTGATAATCGTAAAGTCGTCTTCATCGCGGTAGGCGATGTTGTGTCTCTGGCGCAAGAGCTCGGTAATTTGCTCCGAGGCCTGGTCCATGAGCGCTTCGTCTGCGACCTGGACATAGATCGTCGACAGAAGCGGCTCGCCGGTGCGGCTCCGAAAGGACGGGTAAAGCCGGCTCTGGGCGGTCGTCAAGGGCACGTAGATGGTCCCGTCCATGCTACCGAAGGAGGAGCCGCCCTGTTCCTCCATGACGCCGACCACACGAAAGGGGATGCGGTTGATCTTGACGGTCTGGCCAACCGGGTAGGATCCTTCCTCAAAGAGATCCGCATAGGCCTCACTGCCCAGGACAGCCACGCGGGATCGCGCGTCTATATCCGCCTGGGACAGGAAGTCGCCCAGGGCGACCTCTTTGTTACGGACGGCCAGGAATTCGGGCGTCACACCCGAGATGTCGGTCCGGATGTTGCGCTTGCCGGCCAGCACGTCGGCCCGGGACGAGACCTCTGGTGCGACGCCCGAGGCGTCGGGCACCAGGAACGGATCGGTGATGGCCCGGTAATCCCCCATGGTCATCTCCGGGCGCCTGGTGCCGGAACTGCCTTCGAGCGAGCCGGGAAAGACAAAGAGCAGGTTGGAACCGACGCTTTGAAAGGACTCTGCGACGAACTGCTCCACGCCCTTGCCCGCAGACATCAGGGTGATGACGGCGCCGACACCGATGATGATGCCCAGCATGGTCAGGATCGCTCGGAGCTTGTTGGAAAGCAGTGCCCTCAGGGCGATCCGAATACTCTCACCGAATGTCATGTCTCAAGCCCGCCGTTCGTCACTTTCGATCAACCCATCGCGGATGAACACGATCCTGCGGGTTGCCTCTGCGATTTCGGGGTCGTGCGTGACAAAAACAACCGTGATACCCCGCTCGTCGTTCAGCTGTTGGAAGATCCTCATGATCTCTTCGCCCGATCTTGTGTCGAGGTTGCCGGTAGGCTCGTCGGCGAGGATGATGGCTGGCTCGGTGACCAGGGCGCGGGCAATGGCCACTCGCTGCTGCTGGCCTCCCGACAACTCGTTGGGCCGGTGGCCCAGCCTATCCGCCAGGCCGACCGCTTCCAGAGCAGCCTTTGAGCGCTCGCGGCGCTCTCGGGCCCCCACACCGGCGTAGATGAGGGGCAGCGTGACGTTCTGAAAGGCCGTGGTCCGGCTCAGCAGGTTGAAGGTCTGGAAGACAAAGCCGATCTTCCGGTTGCGGATTTCGGCCAGGCGGTTGTCGTCGAGCTGGCTGACGTCAGTGCCATCCAGCCGGTAGCGGCCCGATGTCGGCTGGTCCAGGCAACCTATGATGTTCATCAGGGTCGATTTGCCAGATCCTGAAGGGCCCATGATCGACACTAACTCGCCATCCTCGATCGCTACGTCTACTCCGCGCAGGGCATGGACCTCAACATCTCCCAGCTGGTAGACCTTGGTGATCCCTTGGAGACTGATCAGCTCTCCGTTTCGCGTCTGTGCGGGCTGGCTGTTGGCTGCTTTCACTAGGGTGGCCCCATAGGTATGGCCTGGCGTAGCTGGTCGCGAGTGGATAACTTGACCAGGACGACGATATCGCCCTCGCGCAGGCCTGCCACTACTTCGCTGTAGAACTCGTCACGCTGGCCAGTCTGTATCTCCATGGGTTGCACCATGCCCGAGACCAGCTTGTCGACGTAAGTCTGACCGGTGGTGCGCTCGATGCGTACAAAACGGTTGGGCACGAGCAGGATGTCGGCCCGCTCCTCGGTGACGATTTCCACGTTGGCGGTCATGCCCACCCTGAGCGGTGCAGCCGCCGGATCCAGATGAATTGTGACCCTGTAACTCACCACGCCGGTATCCAACTGGGCTGTGTCAGCAATCTCCTCGACCTCCCCCGAGAGAAGCTCACCGGGAAGAGCGTCGAGCGTGACTGTGACCGGCTGGCCCGTGGCTACACGGCCAATATCGATCTCGTCCACCGTGGCCTCGATGTGGTACTGAGAGAGATCGGTCAGAACGAAGGCGGGCTGGCCCCCGCTCAACTCTCCTTGCTTGATCCCCACAGATGTGATGGTCCCGCCATGAGGTGCCTTCAGCACGCTGCCCTCCAGCTGATGTTCAGTCTGTTCCAGCGAGAGCTGGGCCTGCTCGATCTGGAGCTGGGCCAGGAGGATGTCCTCCTCCTGAACGCCTGCCTGTAGGCGTGCCAGCGAGGCCTCGGCCTGGACGATGCCCGAGCGCGCCGCAGCAAGCTCGGCTTCGGTTGGGTCGCGCATGGTCAGCTCAAAGCTGGCTTTTGCTGCATCAAAGGCGATCGTGGCCTGCTCGAGTTGAAGCGCCTGGGGCAGCATGGCGATCTCTGGTCGATCTGCCACGCGGTCATAGGCCGCCTGTGCCTGGTCCAGCGATGCCTGTGCCTGGTCCAAACTCGTGCGTGCCACCCGGATCTCCTCGTCAGAAGGGCCGGCCAAGAGACGCCGGTACGAGGCCCGAGCGCTCTCCAAGGCGGCCTCTGCGGCAGCGATGTCCTGCTCGGAGGGCGGGCGTTGGAGCCGGAGCAACTGGGCCTGTGCTGTGGCCAGGGCCAGGCGAGCCTGATCAATGGCATACTCGAGGTCACGCGTTTCTAGCTGGGCCAGGATCTCTTTTTCGGCGACAGACTGCCCTTCCTCGACCCACACCTGGGCGACCCGCCCCGGGCCCTGGAAGCTGAGGGTGGTCTGCTTCTCGGGGAGGATCATGCCCGTGGCGTTGACCGTGGCCAACAAGGTACCACGCTCGATTGTGGCTTCTTCCCGGTCTGGCAAGGGGTCAGCAGCCTGCTGAAAAAAGTTCTGATAAATCCACACCCCGGCGGTTCCTATAACCACCAGGACAATCAGCGCCATCAATAACTTTCTCATATCGGTCTTCTCCTGTGACCCGCTTCGTGGCTGTTGTGGCGGTGAGGCGCCAGGCTTATGCGGTTGTGCGGCCCCTATACGCCAAGAGCAGGCCCCGGTTTCTCGAACCAGCGCCAGCTCTTTGCACAACGTGCTATGCACTGTTGTGGGACTGGGCCATCCGGAGACCCACACGAGCGGGATCGACTGCTCGGACTTGACAGCCCGCCCAAAAATAGTATCATAGTGGTCATGTTTTGTCAAAAACCGCAGATCATTAGACGGCAGTCTTCGGGATGGCGGAACCTGGTGACCCTGTTCTGCGTCTAAACACTGAGACTGCAGTAAGGAGAAAGCGCTTCAGCCATGAAGTCCAGGCAACAAGGGCCTTACCTAGACAGAGATCCCTGGGGTCGACGGTCCGACCTGGTGGAGGAGCCGGCGCTCCAGGGGAGGAACTATGTCGTCATCATCCCGGCGTTGGCGGCTCTGGCCGTGCTGTGTGTTGCGAGCTTTTTTGTGGCGCGTGTCCTGCTCCGCGACTCGCCGGCGGTCATCCTGCCGGGCCGGGCAACCGAGTCCACCTGGCTGCCGACGGCTGGCCCTGGCTCGTCCGTCACAGAGCCAGTTGGCACCCCGGGAGAGGGGCAGATTCTGGTCCAGCCGGCAGCGGGATTCGTCGGCACCCTCATCAGCGTAACCGGCAGAGGCTGGCTACCAGGAGAGCCGGTGTTCGTCTTCCTGCGTTCGCCTGGCGATCCAGAAGGCGAGGGATACGCTTACGCCGCAGCAGTGACCAAAGACGACAGCAGCTTTAGCGCCGCTTTCACCTTTCCCAATGAGAGACGGTGGTCTGGACAGCAGTGGGCTGAAGTGATCGCGCGCGGCAGTCGCTCCGAAAGGGAGGCAAGCGCCCGGTTCGAGCTGGTGGCACCCACGGCGACAGCAACCCTGCCACTGCCCACGCCAATGCCCACCCAGCCTGTTACCGACACGCCCGTTCCGACCGACACGCCCATGCCTACACCTACCCCGGACGTGATCATCACGGATTGGCTGGGCGAGTATTTTGGCGGCATGTCTCCATCCGGCGATCCGGTCTATTTTCGCAATGACGTGGCCATCGATTTCAACTGGGGTACCGGCTCGCCCGATCCGCGGATCGGGCCGGATGAGTTCTCGGCGCGGTGGACGCGCCAGATGGATTTCGGGGCAGGCTACTACCGCTTTGTCTTTTCTTCCGACGACGGGATGCGTCTGTGGCTTGACGGCAGCCTGGTTGTAGACAGATGGCACGACGGCTATTTCCTGGACGACTCTGTGACCCTGTACCTGCCGGCGGGCCAGCACAGCCTGCGCCTCGAGTACTATGAGCACACCGGCGACGCCATGGTGCGGCTGAGCTGGACCCAGGTACCTGCACCGACTGCCACCGTAACAGCGACCTACACGCCCTCACCCACGGCCACGTCGACCTGGACGCCTACGGCCACGCCGACGCGGACACCCCTGCCTACCGCAACGCCGACGAACACGCCCACGCAGACGCCACGGCCTACGGCTACACCAACGAACACTGCCACGCCCACCGCTACCCCTACCAATACTCCCGTTCCTGTGCAGCCACCTGTCTCGGCCCTGCCCGAGTCGTGGCAGGGTGCGTATTTCGCCAATCCGGGTCTGGAGGGACCTCCGGTGTTTGTGCGCGAAGATCCAGCGGTGAGCTTTGATTGGGGAGAGGGTTCGCCTGGTGAAGGCCTGCCCAATGATGGCTTCTCTGTGCGGTGGACAGGGGAGCAGTCTGTCCCCGCGGGAGATTATTCATATTTGGTCTTGGCGGATGACGGGGCCCGTTTCTGGATTGACGGCCAGTTGCTGCTGGATGCCTGGGTTCTGCCGCCCGGGCAGATCCACGTGGTGCACGCTTCCCTTGAGGAAGGGCTTCATAGTTACGTGGTCGAGTTCTACGATGCGAGCGGCCGCGCCCTGGTCCAGGTCTCGGAACAGGTGGAGCGCTGACCGGCGGCGGGCCGGGCAGGCCGGAGTCTGTTCGGGTCGGTTTTGGCTTCTCGGCCAAGCCATGCTATAATCCGTCTCATGAGCGACAGGCAAGGTTCAGCAGCCCGTCTAGAAGTGACTGTTGATGGACGCGTCCAGGGCGTGAGTTTTCGGTACTACACGGTCCGTCGCGCCAGGGACCTGGGGTTGACCGGCTACGTGCGCAATGAGCCCGATGGCACGGTGAGGGTCGTCGCTGAAGGCGAACGCTCTCGCTTGGAAGAGTTGTTGTCCTACTTGCGCGTTGGGCCGCGGGCAGCGGTGGTAACCGATGTGACTACCCGTTGGCCTGCCCCCACGAGCGATTTTCGCCGCTTTGAGGTGCGCTACTAGATGCGGAAAAACCCGCAGAGGCTGGCCTGGGCGGTACTGTGGGCCGGCTTTGCCCTGTTCTGTGTGCTGATCACTGCGGTCCCGGTTGGCATCCGCCATTACCTTCTCACAGCCACGGAAGAGCAGGAAACCCACCTACAGCGCATCGCGGGAACGCCTCTTGTGCGCCGTCAAAACGGCGGTGGGCTGATCCCCGTCCTCGAATCAACGCAGCTTCTGCCTGGCGATCAGGTGATCCTCGACGGTTCTGCTCGTGCAACCCTTGACCTCTTTGATCGTAGCTTCATCGATCTGTATAGCAGCACAGATATGGAGCTCGTCATGGTCCAGGCGCCGCGATTTGGCGTGAGCGACCGGCCCAACGAGATCCAGTTGTCCCTTACCGGTGGGCTCGCCCGGGTAGGCGTCGCCTTGCCGGGTGAGCGCGACACCCGTTTTGAGCTGTTGACGCCCCATACGTTGATCTCTGTGTCAGAAGGCAGCTACCGGGTGGAGGTCACCAACCAGGCCACGAGCGTCACTGTCCTGCGAGGTGGCGCCCGGGTGGGGTCTGGTGCCTCATCCGTTATGCTTCTCCAGGGCATGCGGACAAGGGTCGACCTGTCCGGTGTTCCGACCCAGCCTCTGTCGGCTGCCCAGAATCTCATTGAGAATGGTGACTTCCAGGAACCGCTCTCCACCAACTGGGTGACGCGCACTGTGGTGCTCAGCTCAGGGGTCGAGCCCCCGCAATGCGAAGTGGTCGAGGACGGAGGGCGCCAGGCCGTGCGGCTGTTCCGCCGCCAGGCAGACGACGGCAACCATACCGAGGTGTCCATCCACCAGAGCTTGGAGCAGGATGTGCGCGACTTTGACCGCCTCGAAGTTGCATTGGCGGTGCAGATCGACTTCCAGAGCCTGTCGGGCGGGGGGATGGCCAGCTCGGAGTTTCCGGTCCAGGTGCGCCTGACCTACAAAGACCAGTGGGGCAATGACCAGTTCTGGACCCATGGCTTCTACTATCAGAATAGTGCCGGCTATGCGATTTGGCCCGATGCCTGGGGACAGCCCATGGGCGAGCAGATACCGCGTGCGGTCTGGTATCCTTACGAATCGGGCAACCTGCTCGAGCTATTAGGGAACAGCCGGCCCATGTACGTCACCGGTCTGACCGTGTACGCCTCCGGCTGGAACTACGATGCACGGGTCTCCGAGGTCCAACTCATCGTCGAGTAGGTACAGTATCTGAGCTCGATGAGGCAGGGGAGTAGCCCAACACCCCCACCGCGGCCGTGCCCCCCTTCTAGCTACTTGTGCCCCATATGATGCCTGTTTGGGCCGGGATTTGCCATCACAGGCAGCCTGATACCGTACCAAAATCCCATTGTCTCCTTCGCCAGCCGTGCTATAATTGGATGCAAAGCAGCGATCGGCACCTCTGTCTCTACCCCGCCCCGGGCTAGGTAACGGGGGCAATCTCTTGATTACCGATGTGGTCATGCCCCAGATGAACGGCAAGGAACTGGCCGATCGCCTGCAAGGGGACCGGCCTTTGCTGCCGGTGCTGTACATGTCCGGCTATCCCGACACAGAGATCTTTGGCGAGGGTGGCCTCCCGGCCGACAGTGTCTTTCTCCCCAAACCGTTCAACATCGAGGACCTTGTCCAGAAGGTGCAGTCCGTGCTGGATGTGGGCAGCCAGGGCTCGCGGCCCCAGCGAATTTCTGACAAGAAGGCTCAGGGGTAGACAATCCTGAATTTTGGTTCCCCGCCCCCGTCGTCCAGGAGCCGCGGGCGGATGGCGTCTTCGATCCAGAAGGGCCATAACTCGGCTCGCGCCAGGCCTGCCGCTGTAACATGGACGCGCAGCAGTTCCCCGCGCATCGCCGCTGGCCGTGGGATGTCGAACAGGGCATCGCCCAGGCTATAGACGATGAGGCCATCGCCATATCGTTCCACCGTCTGGGTCACGTGGGGATGGTGTCCGACGACGAGGATGCTGCCTGCGTCGATCGCGGCATGAGCCACCGTCACCTGATCCGGCGAGGGCTTTGAGGCGTATTCAGTGCCAGCGTGGAGCAGCACGACGACGATGTCGGCCTCCTGGCGGGCCGACCGCACGTCGGCTTGCACTGCCTCAGGATCAGCCCACGCCAGCCGTTCGGTGGCGGGCACGTCGGCCGAACCGTTCCAGCGGGCTGCTGCGTAGCCCAAAAAGGCCACGCGCACGCCATTCGCCGTAAAGATGGCCGGGCGTTGGTCCGGCCCTGTTCCCACGGTGGCAATGTCCGCGGCAGCCAGCGCAGCCTGGGTGTCGTCCAGCCCTTCGGGCCCGTAATCGAGGGCGTGGTTGTTGCCCAGTGTCACCAGGTCCAAACCCGCCTGGGTGAGTGTCTGGACCCAGGTGGGGTGGGCCCGGATGAGATAGGGCTTGTTCAGGGGCTTGCCCCGCGTCGTCAGCACACCTTCCAGGTTGGCGACGGCGATGACAGGTGGCGAGCCGGACCCTGTCTGTTCAGCGCCGCCGAGCAACGGCGCGAGGCCCTGCCACGGATAATCGGGTCCATACCTCGCCAGTTGGGCTTCCATTGAGCGCCCAAGCGCTACGTCTCCAAGGAAGGCCAAGACAGCACCTTTCTCAACACCATCGGTGCCAGAGGGAAAACCGTCACAGGGGGCCGTCACCATTGCCGGGGGCGGCAGCCAGGCACCGCCTGTGGGACCCGGCCCTGCCAAAATCTGCCAGGCAACGACGTCGGCCCGGGCGACCGCAGCCCGCTCGCCAGCGGCGTGGAGCCCCCATACGGACAACCCGGCGTGGACCGTTCCCCGGAGGCGACCGGCAGCATCGTAGGCCTGCACCAGCCCACTGCTCAGCCCCACCAAGACCTCTGCCGTGGAATCGCCGTCCAGGTCCAGGATGAGGATGCTGGTTACCGGCGCGGGCACAGAGACGCGCCAGCGCACGTCACCGTCTGCCGACAAACGCGTGAGAGTGGGTTCATCCCCGCCCGAGCCGGCGATGATCTGCGGTCCTTCCGCTGCTTCGAGATCCGCTGCGTACCAGACGGGCGCGCCAATCCCCAGGGTCCATTGCCAGCGCATTGTCCCGTCCTGGTCCAGGGCCAGGAGGCGGCCATCCTGGGCCGACACCAACAGCAGGCCGGTGCCGTCCAAGTGGATGGTGTCAACTCCCGCCAGCTGTACACCAGCATCAAACCGCCAAACCCCGGTGCCATCTGGGGCAAAGGCCTCCACCTGCTGTCCCGTCGCCACGGCGATGATCTGCTCCAGTTCCGGCGACTGCAGGGTGGCGACACCTATTGCAGGACCCTCCAACGGCACCTGCCATTGGACCCGGCCGTTGGCATCCAGGTTGGTCAATCGCTGATCCCATCCTGCGGCCAGCACACCGCCCTGGGGGCCCGGCTGAAGGGCGGTCGCGCGGCTGCCCAGCTCGTGCCGCCATAACTCTGAGCCACGGGCGTCCAAAAGGGCCACCCAGCCTGCATCGTCCGCGACTGCCACGCGGCCCTCTGCCACCGGCACCAGGGCACAGGCCGGGCCGGCTGTCTTGGCTTGCCAGCGGAGGCGGCCTCTGTCATCGAGGGCATAGACGGTCCGGCCCAGGGTGCTCGCCAGAAAGAGAGGTTCACCACTGGTCTGCATCGCCGTCCCGGAGGTGAGATGGCTATTGGCGTCCAGCCGCCATCCGAGGTGGAAGGCCAGCGGTTCGCCGGTGGGCGGCGCCACGGCTGGCTGGAGGGTGGGGCTGGGCGTGGGTGTAGGGCTTGGGCTGGGCGTTGGCGAAGGGCTGGGACTCGGCGTCGGAGATGGAGTGGCGCTCGATGTGGCTGTGGTTGTGCTGCTGGCTGTGGCGGACGGTGCCGCAGTTGGCAAGGATCCTGCCGTTGGCTGTGCCGCTTGCGGCGTGAATCGGCTGGTCGGGGCGGTGGCACGTGCCGGGTTGACCGGACCCGGCGTGCAGCTACTAAGGCTCTGGCTAAGGAGTAGACAGAGGAGTAGGAGAGGTCCCAGGCGTCGCATGGGCACTTTCGCCCTTCAGAATAAAGTCAAAGAAGTTGCCAAAGATCTTGCCAGCCACGTCCTTGTACTCGCGGTATCCGGTGGCCACCATCTCGTCCAGATCATAGCCATACTTGGGCAGGGTCTTGGCCGCCCGGATCACGCCTTCGGCTATGACGGGATCGTATTGGGGATTGAACTGGACACCCCACACCGGGCGATCACCCAGGCGGAAGGCCTGCACGGGACAGATTTCGGTGGAGGCCAGCAACACAGCTTCCTCCGGCAGCCGTGTCACCAGGTCGCCATGCCACAAGAAGGCATGAAACGCAGGCCCCAGGCCGGCGAACAGAGGATCGGCCTCGCCAGCTTCGTTCACGTCGACCGGCAGCCAGCCAATCTCCCAGCGGCCAGTTTTCACCTCGCCTCCCAGCCAATGGGCGAGCAGTTGGTGACCCAGGCAGATGCCCAGGATCGGCACGCGGGCCTCGAGGGCTTCCATGATCCTCTCCCGTTCGGCTTCAAAGAATGGCTCCTCGAATTCGTCGGGGCGGTACTCACCGCCGGCAAAGATGACCGAATCATAGGCCCGGAGATCAGGCACAGTTTCGCCCAGATCGACGCGCACCTGGGTCGACACGATGCCAAAGCGCTCTAGCACGTGATCGACCACCAGGGAACGGGATGGGCCGTGGATGAGTGATATGGCTGTCAACGGGCCCCGGGTGGGCGTGGGGCTCGGCGCAGGGGTATCGGTTGGCGCCTGCGTAGGGGTGTCGGTGGGGGTCGGCGTCGGTGTGTCTGTCGGGGTCGCGGTGGGCGTCGGCGTGTGGGTCGGCGTAGGGCTGGGCGTGACGGTGGCTGTGGCTGTAGGCGTAGCAGTTGGCGTCTGGGTCGGTGTCGGCGTCGGGCTGGGCATGAACCAGCTTAGCGGCCTGGCCGAACTACAGGCGGCCAAGAGCTGGGTGGTGGCAGCCAGCCCAGCCATCCGCAGAAAGCTGCGGCGGCTCAATGCCGGACGATGATTGGACTGAGGCATCGGTGGTGAATGCTTTCCTAGGACGGCCGTCGCGCGACAGCGATCATCTGGTCACTGCCGTCGTCAAGGTCGTCGAGTTCGTAGCTCCCATAGATCGCCTCAACCTGAAACCCGGCGTGGCGCAGCAGTAGCTCCAATTCGTATCGAAACAGGTATCGTATGCGGAAGGGGAAGAGGGTCCGCTGTAGGCGGCCTTCTGCGTCGACCTCATCCACGATGTAGGTAACATCGATGACCTGCCGGGCCAGGTCGACGTTCTCAGTCCGGAACTTTAGAAGGCGCCGGCCGGTGTCCGGGTCGGTCATCACCTTGTCCAGGGCCACCTGTCCGCGGAAGTTCAGCAGGCGATGCAGGTCGGGGTTAAACAGGTCCAGCAGCAAGAGGCCGCCCGGATTGAGGTGTGCGTAGATCCGGCCCAGGGCGGATAGCTGCTCCTCGGTGGTGAGGAGGTGGGAGAAGGAACTGAGGGCTACCAGCACCAGGTTGAAGCGCGCCTCGAGGTGGAGGCTGCGCATATCCTGTTCTTCCAGGCTCACCCGCGAGGCCAGGCCCTCGGCGGCTATCTTCTGCCTTGCCAGTTCCAGCATGGCTGCTGAGATATCGACGCCGGTAAGCTCGTAGCCTTCGCGGGCCAGGGGCAACAGCACGCGGCCGGTGCCGCAGGCCAACTCCAGGATGGGCGAACCGCTGCGTGCAGCAAACTGGCGGATCATGAACAGGTCGTCGTCCACGTCGCCCAGATCTAGGTCGTAGAAGCGGGCATAGGCCCCAAACGGATCGGTCATGGTTTCCCCTTTAACGTGCTGCACAGTCTACCACAAAAGGGACTGTGCTTGCAACACGGGCGAGGGCCGGTACCCCGGCCTGGCTGGTCGTCTTTGGCTCGGCAGAAGGTTCCGATTGCGGGTGCCGGGGCTGGGCCCTGCTAATCGTGAGTCGTGTGATCACCTGGACATGCCCGATGCCCTGGTGTGTGACGCTTCAGCCAAGAGACCGCGCATCACGCAGACGAAGCGATCCAGGTCGGCGTTGGAGATGCGTGCCGGGTGGCGCATGGGCACAACTTGCAGGCTGGATCCGTCAAACACGCAGGCGTGCATGTGTGTGATGGGCATCGCAGGCCGGCCCAGGAGACGGGGAAAGACCTCTCGCGCAGCTATGTTGCCGATGGGCACGACGATGTCAGGCTGGACCAAGTCAATCTCCTGCCACAGGTAAGGCAGGCAGTGCTTGATTTCGGCCCGCCTGGGCGTGCGGTTGGCAGGGGGATTACAGCGAACCACGTTGGTGACAAAGCAGCGCAACCTGGGGACTACTACCCGGGCATCCTCTTCATCTGATAACCCGAGCTCGATGAGGGCTCGTTGCAGCCGCACCCCCGACCGGTCCCGCGTGAAAGGCACCCCGGTCACGTCGCCTCCGAGGTAGCCTGGTGCCTCCCCGACAAACAGGACGCGCTTGGCTACTCCCGCCTGGCCATTCAGGCCATAGCCGTGGACAATGCGCTGGCGGTTGGCGACGAGCTCGGGGCAGCGAGTGCAGTTCCGTGCGACACGGATGGCCGCGGAGGCAGGGTCCGGGTTGTGGCCGTTGCCCATGGGCTAACTTGCCAGGGGAGGGCCGGGTGGCTGGTGCCGGCGCACGCCGAATATCACCGCCTGTCCTGCGCTCGAGAGGCGGTGAGGGACACCCCGGGGCACGAGGGCCAGCTGGTTAGAGTCCAGGGAGAGCATGCCGAACTCGGTCTCGAGGGTCACCCGGCCCTCGTGGCACCAGATGAGGGTACTCTGTTCCTCGGCGCTCCACCAGGGACCAGCGCCTTGGATGGCCATCAGGTAGAAGGCAAAGGTGTCCACGTCGATCAGGTGTAACGGTTCAAAAGTCCTGGAGAGTTGGCGGGCCATGGCCGGAGCACTGACCTTCTCCAGCCGGCCGCTGTCCTTGAGGGCAAAGAGACGGCGGTCACCGTTACGGCGATTGGCCATCAAGCGTGGCTGCAGTAGGAAGACCAGGGAGCGCAAGAGGGAAGAAGAGCGATGTCCCAGGCCCTTGGGCGCCACGGCGATCTCACCCGGATGCAGGGTGACCTTGCCCCAGTCGGTCTCGAGGATGATCTCTCCGCTGTGGACCAGGAACAACTCGTCCTGGTCCATATGGCGGTGGAAGGGCATGTTTCCGTGGCAGAGAAAGATGCTCAACACCAGGTCGTCCATCTCCACGAGATCGACCATGGTGAAGGGCTCGGTTAACCGGCTCGTCTGTTCTGCGATGTTGATCTTCTCGATGCTCTTGGCTGTTGTCACGTCCTTTGCCCCTAATTCGTAAGTGATCCCACTCCAGGCCAGGCGCTCGCCCGCATTATACTCGAAAATGCAGCCGACGACAAGGAGCGTGTGCCCGAGTCAGCTGGGAGCAAGCTCCTGATCAACGGCACCAACAGCCCCACCTGGGAGCAGGCGGCCCCTATCCAGGCCGATCATGCCCCGGAAGGCGCTTGCCGGGCGCGGATCCGGCGGGTGGGGCCTGACATTATAAGGATCGGGCGCTTGCCTTTTCTCGCTGCCGGTGGTACAATCAAGAAAAGCTTGATGGGGAAAGAAGGGCTTGGTAGGAAAGGAGAACGATGATCGTTCGCCCGGCAACGCTCGCTGACCTGAATGCCTGTCTGTGTTTGGACCATGCCTCAGAGACGGACCACGTGTGGCAGATGCAGGTCCAGGAAGGCAGTTCCCAGGTAGGCGTCGCCTTTCAGACGGTACGCCTGCCGCGGCGCATGCGGGTGGACTATCCCCGCAGCCTGGACCAACTGGTGGAAGATTGGCAGCGGGACCAGGGATTCTTGGTGGCTGAGGCCGATAACGAGGTGCGCGGCTACGTGGACGTAGTAGCCCATCCCTGGCAAGATCTGGGCTGGGTCGTCAACATGGCGGTGGACCGGACCTACCGCAAAAGACGGATCGGCATGACCCTGATGCGTCACGCCCGCCAGTGGGCCAGGGATCAGGGGCTGCGTTTTCTCCAGGTCGAGGCGACGACCAAGAACTATCCGGCTCTCTGCTTCTACCAAAAGCTGGGCTTTCAGTTCTGCGGCTTTAACGATCACTACTACCCGAACCAGGATATCGCGCTATTCTTTGTGCAGACCCTTCGGTAGCAACGTAGCGGCTAAGGGAGCCGCTGGGTGCAGGTCCGGACCTGGGATCGGTTTTAGGCGATGCGGGGTGGACTGTTGATGGTGGATTTGGCTGGATGGATAACCGGAGGCTTGGACCTCGTCAACCAGGTCTTGGCCGCGACGGTTGTCCTGACCTCCTTCTCGTTACTGATCTATATCGTCACCTACAACTTTCAGAGTAGGGTTGCCCGCGCGTTCTGTGCCCTCCTTGCGTTTGTCCTTATCGTTTACGCCGGCGACGTCGTCCTGTACGAGGTGAGGGCCCAGGAGGCGGCCATTCGCTGGCTCAAGTTCCAGTGGATCGGCATTGCCTTTGTGCCGGCAGCCTATTTCCATTTTTCCGATGCCCTGTTGCGGACGGTCAACCTGCGCGCGCGGTGGCGCCGGGTCGCCGTTCTTCTCTCCTACGCCTCCAGTGCAGCTTTCCTGGCACTCGTCCTCTTCAGCGAGTTGCTCGTGCGCGACGGGGTTTACAGTCCCCAGGCCTCTCACCTGGCGACTGGCCCCCTGTTCTGGGTTTTTACTGCCTACTTTGCGCTGGTCGTCATCTGGGGGGCCGTGAACATCCGCCGTGCACGGCGGAGGGCCCTGACGCGAGCGTCGCGACGGCGCATGACCTATCTTGGCCTGACCTTCGTAGCGCCAGCCTTGGGTGCCTTTCCCTACCTGATGCTGACGAGTGTGCCGTCCCTGTTGCCGGTCAACCTCTTCCAACTGCTGCTCCTGGTGGGCAACATCGCCGTGCTGCTCATGCTCGTACTGATGGCCTACAGCGTGACCTACTTTGGTGCGCTTACGCCTGACCGGGTGGTGAAACACCGCCTGGTCCACTATTTGCTTCGGGGTCCCCTGGTGGGTGCAGCCGTCATCTTTACCATGCTGGCCGTGCCCAAGGTCCAGGAGATCCTCGGATTGCGCCGTGACACGGTGCTTATCTTTGCCGTCGTGGGCATTGTCGTCCTTCTGCAGCTGGCTATCAACCGAGCCAAACCGTTCATCGACCGCGCCATCTACCGCCAGGACCAGGAAGAGATCGCCTGGATCCAAACGCTGGATCGCCGGTTGCTGACGAGTGCCGACTTGCGGGCCTTTTTGGAGAACACCCTGGCGGCCCTTTGTGATCTGCTCCAGGTGCGCACCGGTTTTGTCGCTGTGCAGGCCGGCGGTAAGGACCGCGTGGAGGCGCACAGCGGCGATTGGGACCTGATCCAGGGCTTCTTGAACGGACAGGACCTGGTTGCCCTGGCCTCCTCTGCTGGCCCTCCCGAGAGTGATCTGGACGAGGTTCCCACTGCGGCCCCAGATCGGTCCTGCAGTTTCGTCCCTGTGGGGCGGTTCTGGCTGGTGTCCCTTTATAGCCACACACGCGATGTACCACTGGGGCTGTTGGGTGTTGAGGCGCCAGCCCCTGAGCCGTGCCTGGCGTCCGAGGAACAGGAGATTGCCGATATCCTGATCTCCCGGGCGCGGGAGGCCCTCGAGGACCGTTACCTCCAGGAGAATATCTTTGAAACGCTGGGGCGTATCCTGCCCGACATCGAGCGCATTCACCGTTGGCAAGACGCAACTCGCTACGCGGGCACGCCGCCCATGCAGATCCTCGATGACAGCCCCATTTACTCTGCCGAGTTCGAACAGTGGGTCCGGGACGCACTTGGCCATTATTGGGGTGGCCCAAGGTTGACGCAGAGCCCGCTGTTAAGCTTGCGTGTAGTGGCTGACAGGGCACGTGCCCAGGGCGAGTCGCCAGCCCAGGCTCTGCGCACCGTGTTAAGCGAAGCCATTGAGCGCTTGCGGCCCCCGGGTGAGCGTAATATGACGACGACCGAATGGATCCTGTACAACATCCTGGAGCTCAAATTCCTCCGCGGGCTCAAGGTGCGAGACATTGCCCGGCGGCTGGCCATGAGCGAATCGGACCTGTATCGTAAACAACGGGTGGCCATCACAGAGGTGGCCCGAGCGCTGGTGGATCTGGAGCAGAATGGGTCGCATCCCGACCAGAGCAGTAACCTGCCTGCAGGGCCAGTAGCGACCGATAATCGCCTTGACAACCAACTTTAAGTGCCTTATAATCGGACCTGCCTGCGTTTCCCACGTTGGCGTCGGTGCCGGGCACAGGAGCAGTCACAAGTGAGGCAATGAGGCATGGAAGAAAGAGGAGTCGCGCGGCCGATCTCCCCCGAAGATAGGGACTGGTGGACGGCACCCGACGAAGGTTATTGGCAGGCCCTGCTGGAGCAGGGCGAGACTATCCCCCAGGCCGCACCCCCGCTCGAGCCACAGGAGGCTTTCCAGGATGTAGAAGTCGAGATCCCTGGCCTTGAGGGAATGATGGTTGCTCCAAAGGACATCCAGGGAAGCCACTCCGGGGACGGTTGGAGCCGTGCGCAGCAGGCGTTGGCCCAAGGGGAGAGTTTCCAGCTACCGGTTGTGGGCGCGAATCGTGGCGGGCTCCTGGTGGATTGGAACGGTCTGCAGGGATTTGTGCCAGCCTCTCACCTTGACGAGATGCCCCACAGCCGCGACATCCGTGAGCGCATGACAGAACTGGCACGCCACATCGGCACCTCGAAAACACTACGGCTCATCGAGGTCGATCCGCAGCAGAATCGGCTTGTGTTTTCCGAGCGGGCGGCCATGTCAGATTTTCGTTCGCCGGCCGCAATCCTGAATAGCCTCTCCCCCGGAGATCTGTGCCAAGGCAAGGTTACCAATCTGACCAGCTTTGGCGCTTTTGTTGATCTGGGGGGTGTGGAGGGGCTGATCCACGTCTCCGAACTCTCTTGGGATCGGGTACGCCACCCGGGCGACGTGCTCCAGCCGGGCGAACAGGTGGAGGTCCTGGTACTCGGCGTGAATCCCGACGAGGGGCGCGTGGCTCTGAGCCTCAAACAGCTGCGGCCGAATCCCTGGGCCGATGTAGGATCGCGTTACCACCGGGGCCAGATGATCGAGGGGTTGGTCACGAACGTGGTAAGCTTTGGGGCCTTTGTGCGATTGGAGGAAGGCTTGGAGGGTCTGATCCATATCTCTGAGCTGGCGGAAGGCAATTTTCTGCACCCGCGGAATGTTGTACGCGAAGGGGATACCGTTCGTGTGCGGGTGCTGAACATCGACGAGGAGAACCAGCGTCTGGGGCTCAGCCTGCGGCAGGCCCGGGATGCAGGTCCTCAGGCAATCGGCTGAAGAGAAGGCTATGACACGCCGTCGTAAGCGCAAGACGAAACAGCAGCCGCTTTACCAGCGGTGGCTGGATGCTGCTCGGGCAAAGTTGGACAGCTGGCGAGACTGGCGCAAATGGCAGCCTCAACTGGGCCCCATGCAGCGCGATCTGATCGGCCTGGGCCTCATGATCCTGGCCGTCTTGACGTTGCTCGGCCTGTCCAACATTTCCTCGGGGGCCCTCTTGAATTGGTGGTCGCTGACATTGCGCCGTGCCTTTGGCTGGGGCGTGTACCCGGTGGCGCTGGGCTTTGCCCTGGCGGGATTGGTCCTCATTTGGGAGGACGCGCGGGATTGGCTGCCCCTGTCTCCGGCGCCGGTAGTGGGCTTGGAGCTACTGCTGTTGGTCCTGCTGGTGGCCAGCCATGCCCCGTTGGTCATACGCCTGGGGCCAGAGGAGGCCTACCTCATCGCCGAGCAGGGGGAGGGCGGAGGCTACATAGGCTGGGCCCTGGCCACGGTGCTGGTCGAGGCCCTGGGACCACTGGTAGCCGCGGTCCTCTTGTTGGTCCTGCTGATGGTGGCACTCTATCTCTTGCTCTCCCTGTCCTGGGCGGATCTCTGGGATTGGGTCCGGCACGAGGCGCGGAGAGGCAAGGCGGCTCTGAACCGGTGGTGGATATCTCGCCAGGGAGAGCCTGTCACGCCCGAGCTGGCGGAGGCCCCGTGGTGGGAGCAGGATCCGGACCCTGCCGAGGCCGCCGCGGCGAAAAAGAGCTCGACCAAGAGGTCCCGGCGGAGGAAGACAAAGGCTCAGCCGAGGGATGGCGACTTGCCGTCGCTTGAGCTGCTGGATCCGGGGTCGCCGCAGGCCTACGGCGATAGTGATGTGCGCCGCAGGGCGCAGATCATCGAGGAGACGCTTGCCAGCTTTGGCGTCCCGGCCCAGGTGGTAGAGGTGAACCAGGGTCCAACGGTGACCCAGTTCGGCCTGGATCCAGGCTATATAGAGCGACGGGTGGCTGGGGGAGAAGTGCGACAACAGCGGGTGCGGGTCGGACGCATCGTCAGGTTGGCAAATGACCTGGCTCTGGCCCTGGCTGCAGCGCCTATCCGCATCGAGGCCCCGGTGCCTGGACGGTCGGTCGTGGGCCTGGAGGTTCCTAACGAGACAATCTCGTTGGTCTCGCTACGACAGGTGATGGAGTCCAGGCCCTTTGGGGAGATTGATTCACCGCTTACCATTGCCCTGGGCGAGGATGTTTCAGGGCATTCGGTGGCTGTGGACCTGGCTCTGATGCCCCACCTGCTCATCGCCGGGGCGACTGGTTCGGGCAAGAGCGTGTGCGTCAACTCGATCATCTGTTGCCTGCTATTCAACAACCGCCCCGAAGATCTGAAGATACTGATGGTCGACCCCAAGATGGTCGAACTGATCGGCTACAACGGGGTGCCGCATTTGATAGCGCCGGTGGTGGTGGATGTAGAGCAGGTCGTCGGTGCCCTGGCCTGGGTCACACGCCAGATGGATGAGCGGTACAAGCTCTTTCACAAGGCTGGAGTACGCAATCTGGACCAGTACAATCTGCGGATGGCCCGTCGCAAAGGGGAAGAACCCTCGCCGAAATTGGTCGTCTTTATCGACGAGCTGGCAGATCTGATGATGGTGGCACCTGACGAGGTAGAGCGGCATGTCTGCCGGCTGGCCCAGATGGGCCGGGCGACCGGCATCCACCTGGTGATCGCCACCCAGCGGCCCAGCGTGGATGTCGTGACGGGGCTGATCAAGGCCAACTTTCCCGCACGCGTCAGCTTTGCCGTCACCAGCCAGACCGACTCGCGCGTAATACTGGACCAGGGGGGTGCCGAAAACCTGCTGGGCCGGGGCGACATGTTGTTCATGTCACCGCAGCAGTCAGCACCGGTACGCGTACAGGGCTGTTATGTGTCCGACCAAGAGATCGATCGGCTGGTCAAGTTTTGGGGTGACTGGCAGAGTGAGGGTGCCCAGGCCGAGTTGTTCCCGCCCTGGCAGGGTTTCTCGCTGGAGGAGGAAGAAGACAGCCTGCTCGACGAAGCTGTGGCCCTACTGGATCAGCGCAAGACCGCCTCTACATCGTATATTCAGCGCCAGTTGCGCATCGGATTCCCAAGGGCGGCCCGGATCATGGAGCAACTCGAGGAGCAGGGGGTGGTCGGTCCGGACCGAGGTGGCGGGAAGGGTCGCAAAGTCCTGGGTGTACAGAAGGTCGACCTCGACCGGATCGCAGAGCGCTTGGCAGGCGAGGAACCAGATTGACGAATGGCCGCCGAGAGAGGGGGAGAGCGCATGAGGAGAGCACTGGCAATAGTCTTCGGATTGGTCCTGGCTGCCACGGGCCTACTGCTGTTTGCCTGGCTGCTGTGGTGGCTATGGAAGCGGGAGCAGGAAGCCATGCAGCAGATCGAGATCGAGGTCAGGGTACCTCCGCTGGGCCAAGTGCTAGACGCCGAAGGCGGAGAAGCGCCGCTGGAGCGTGCGCATCCGCAGGTGCGTGCGCAGCCACGGGGGCAGGCGGAGGACTTGGCACCAGCTGCAAAAGGGGAAAGGTTGCCTGCAACCCAGGCCGACGATCTGAAGCGCATTGAGGGAATCGGTCCCAAGATCGCCAGCGTGTTGGAAGGCGCGGGCATTACGACCTTCTCTGGCCTGGCTGAGGTGGACGTGACACGCATCCGCGAGATCCTGGAACAGGAGGACCCCCGGCTTGGCAGATTGGCCGATCCAACCACCTGGCCCGAACAGGCGGCGCTGGCGGGATCCGGGGATTGGCAGGCGCTGGCGTCCCTACAGAATGAGTTGAAGGGGGGGCGTCGCGGCTAGGCAGGCGGGCGCACTCTGCCGGAGCCATCCCGAGGGACAGCGCAGAATCATGATTTCACTGGATGCCCTGAATATATAGAGTCTGATGATGAGAGGATTGTAGGAGGTAGAGTTGAGCGGACACTCCAAGTGGTCGACCATCAAGCGAAAGAAGGCGGCGGAAGATGCCAGGCGAGGACAAACCTTTACCAAGCTCGCCAAGGAAATCGCCATCGCCGCGCGCGAGGGGCCCGACACAGATGTGAATATGAAACTCCGGCTGGCCGTCGACAAGGCCAAGGCGGCCAACATGCCCAAGGACAACATCGAGCGGGCGATCCGGCGTGGAGCCGGGCTGGACAAGGATGCGTCAGTACTCGAAGAGATCATGTACGAGGGCTACGGGCCGCATGGTGTGGCCCTGATGATCGAGGTGGTCACGGATAACCGCAACCGGGCGGTGGCTGATGTCCGCCGCTGGTTCAACAAGCTGGGAGGTAGCCTGGGTGAGTCAGGCTGTGTAGCCTGGCAGTTCGAGCCCAAGGCGTATTTTACCCTGCCACCTAACGATCTGGATGCGGACCAGGTCTTTGAGATTGCGGTCGAGAGTGGCGCCGACGATGTCACCTTTGGTGAGGACATGATCGAGATTTTCGCGGACCCCACCGAGTTTCAAGTCGTCCGCGAGAGCCTGCAGCAGAATGGCCTGGAGCCAGAGACGGCCGAATTGACCATGCTGCCCAAGACAACCGTCAGCCTGGATCAGAAGCAGGCTTTCCAGACCATGAACTTGATCTCCGCGCTGGAGGAGCTGGACGACGTCCAGCAGGTCTATTCCAACCTGGACATCTCGGACGAGTTGATGGCCGCGTTCGAGGAACAGGACTAGTGCTGGTCCTGGGAATTGACCCTGGCACGGCCATCACTGGATATGGACTGGTAAGGGAGGACGATCAAGAGCTGGCCCTTGTGGACTGTGGTGTCATTACCACCGCCGCAGGCCAGCCCCTGTCGGTGCGCTTGCAGGTCATCTACCGCGCCCTCGGCGAGGTGATCCAGGTCCACCAGCCTGATGCGGCCGCTGTGGAAGAGCTGTTCTTCAGCCGCAATGTCAGGACGGCGTTGTCGGTGGGCCACGCCCGCGGTGTGGCGCTCCTGGCCCTGGCGGATGCGGGCCTCGAGGTCCACGAGTACAAGCCGGTGCAGGTAAAGCAGGCTGTGGCCGGCTATGGGGGCGCCGACAAACAACAGGTCCAGGAGATGGTCCGCATGTTACTGCAGCTGGAGCACGCGCCCCAGCCCGATGACGCCGCCGATGCGGTCGCCGTCGCAATCTGTCACATCCATTCGGCGCGGATGGCGTCGATGATCGCTAGCATGGCTGATAAGGAGAGGAAAGGATCTCAGTGATCGCGAGCCTGCGTGGCGTGCTGGCGGCAAAGGGCAAGGATTCCGTCGTCGTCCAAGCGGGCGGCGTCGGATTTCGCATTTTCGTACCCCAGTCGCTGCTGGAACAGAACCCTGGCATAGGCCAGGATCTGACGCTCTACACCCATCTGCACGTCCGGGAGAATGAGCTGACCCTTTATGGCTGCGCCTCAGAGGAGGAGCTGTCGCTCTTTGGCACGCTGCTCGGGGTCTCGGGCGTGGGACCCAAGGTGGCGCTTGCGGTCCTCTCGGCCCTGCCTCCGGACCGGCTGCGGGCAGCCATCGCGCAGGAGGACCTGGCGGTGTTATCTCGGGTGCCCGGCATCGGACCCAAGACGGCCAAAAAGCTGGTTTTCGATCTGAAGGACAAGATTGCCGCTCAGATGCCGCCTGGCGAGCCGGTCCCGGCCTTTACCCAGGCCGACGCGGACCTGGTCGCGGCCTTGACCACGCTGGGCTACAGCGTGGCGGAGGCCCAGGAAGCCATCCGCAGCCTGCCTCGCGAGGAATTGCCGCTGGAGGAACGTGTCCGCCTGGCCCTGGCCTATTTTGTAAGGTAGGATCGGGCGTCCGGAATTCAAAAGCCCCAGGGATTCGTTAGAAGCCTGGGGCTTTTCTCATTCCTCTGGAGGGTCCGAGCGATGGATCACCGTCTTGACCCTCTTCTTGAAAGTGCTGCGAGCCATGAGGACCCTCCGGCCGCAGACCTGGCATTTGAGGCCGATGTCGGCGCCCGTGCGTACCACCCGCCACTCGTAACTGCCGCAGGGGTGGGGCTTGCGCAGCCGCACCAGATCGTCGACCTGTACGTCAAGAGCCATGATGCAGCCTTTCATTATCCGCGGGTTGGGGCCTCCCTGCGCTATCCTGCAGTACCTTGCCCAACAGGTCCGGGCGGTTGGTGATAATCAAGTCCACGCCGCACTCGACCATCTGCCACATCTCCTGGGGCTCATCGACGGTCCAGGTGTGGACCCGGTAGCCCCGCTCGTGGGCCCAGCGGACGAACCCGGCGTCGACGGAAGGATAATCGGGATGAAGTGCCGCCGGGCGGATGAGATGGCGCCACCAGGCTCTGCGCAGGACAAGGGGCATGTCGGGAGAATAGAGCAGGCCCGTGGCGATTTCGGGATCCAGGCGCCGGACCCGCCACAGGGTCGTGGGGTTGAAGGACGACAGGACGACGC